>JBHIWP010000131.1:0-14174 GCA_041987425.1 Promineifilaceae bacterium (SeqCode)
TTTGCCCTGGGCGTGCAGTGGCATCCCGAAAATATCCTCGGCAACGCACCGCACATGCTGGGGCTGTTTCGCGGACTGGTAGAAGCGGCGGCCCAGCCGGTGATCAGTTATCAGTAGGTAAGTAATCAGTGATGGGTAACAGACAAAAACTGATTACTGATACACTGAATACTGAGTACAGGCCTCGTGCTGGCGTGACGTCACAACGGCCAATTGGCGTTTTCGACTCCGGCGTAGGCGGGCTTTCTGTGCTGCAACATTTGCAGACAGAGTTGCCTGCGGAGCAATTTATATATCTGGCAGATCAGGGGCACGTGCCATATGGTTCGCGCTCGGCCCAGGAAATCATTCACTTTAGCCAGGGAATCACCCAATTTTTTCTGCAACTAAATGTAAAGGCCATTGTCGTTGCCTGCAACACGGCTTCGGCAGCGGCCTTAAGCTTGCTGCGGCAGCAGTTCGACTTGCCCTTTGTGGGGATGGAACCTGCCGTAAAGCCTGCCGCCCGGCAAACCCAAAGCGGCAAGGTGGGCATCTTAGCCACGGGCGGCACGTTTGCCAGCGACCGCTATGCCAGACTTACGGCCAAATACGCCCAAGGCGTATCGGTGTGGGAAGATCCCTGCCTGGGGCTGGTGCCGGAAATAGAAGCAGGGCGGCTAAACAGCCCGGCGGTGCACCAGATTTTGCAAAAGGCGCTCGTGCCGATGTTGGCGGCGGGGGTAGACACCGTGGTGTTGGGCTGTACGCATTATCCGTTTGTGCTGCCGGTGGTGGAAGGGATTGTGGGAACGGCCGTCACCATCATTGATCCTGCACCCGCCGTAGCCCGGCAAACGGGCGTTGTGCTGCGCCAGCACAGTTTACTTGCAGATCTGTCGCAATCAGGCGGCGTGCGCTTCATCACCACCGGGGCGGCGGAGCCATATACCAGGCAGGTGGAGCAGCTGTTGGGCTTTAATGACGCCGTGGTGGAAACGGCCGTGTGGAGCGATGAGCGGTTATCAGTAAACAGTAATCGGTAAACCGTTTTACCGATAACCGCTCACGGATTACGAATTACCGATCCTGTCTTAAACCTTCATTTTTCCGTATAATCTCCTCGTGAGACGACGAAATCCAGAACGTTGGCGGGCAATTATAGGGCGCTTGGGGCGCGAAATGACCATCTGGTTGGCTACCGTGCGCTTCGACGGCCGTCCCCACCTCGTTCCTGTCTGGTATATCTGGCTCGATGGCAAAATATACTTTGCCACTGGCAGCGATACGCAAAAATTCACCAACATGTACCACAATCAGGCGGTCACTCTTTCTCTTCCCGATACGGAAACGGTTGTCATTATTGAGGGGGAGGCCCATGTTGCAGACCGGGGTACAGTAGACGTGCTGGCCGATTATTTTTATCATAAATATGAATGGGATTTTCGCTATGATAACAGCACAACTTGGCGGCTTATTGAGGTAACGCCGTTTAAGATTTTGGTATGGGGTGATGGATACGATGAAGCAGAGGGCATTCGGGTGCTCTAATTCCTTTAATAAATTGCCCCTGGATTCTTACGAGAATCCAATTATGAGCAGGTAAAGTAACGGCCGTAATTTGCCGCATTGTGCATTGATCCAAATTTACAGGCTTTGCGGCACAATATGCCAAACAAGGAAAAAAACATGAGATTCGATAGATTTACGGAACGCGCCCAGGATGCGGCCGCCAGAGCTTATGAACTGACGCAGGAATACGGCCACACTCAGGTGGACACAGAACATCTTTTCCTGGCTCTGATGCGGCAAGAAGACGGTGCCGTTCCCCAACTACTTGATCAGCTAAAGATTGACGTTGCTGCCATTCAGCAGCGTTTAGAAGAAGAATTACGCAATAGCCCCAAAGTTTCCGTCTATGGTGGCGGTGTGGGGCAAATTTTCTATACCCCGCGCATTCGCACCGTTTTGGAACTGGCTCAGGGTGAAGCCAATCGTCTTAAAGATGAGTTTATCTCTACGGAGCATTTGTTCCTGGCCATTTTGAGCGAACGCAATACCCCTTCAGCCCGTATTTTGCAGGAATTTGGCGTTACGCGTGAGCGCGTCTTGAACAGTATCCAAGAGCTCCGTGGCGGCGCCCGCGTGACGGATCGTCAGGCCGAGAGCCGCTATCGCACACTGGAGAAGTACAGCCGCGACCTTACCCAGCTGGCCCGTGAAGGCAAGCTGGACCCTGTCATTGGGCGCGATGAAGAAATATTGCGTGTGTTGCAGGTGCTCAGCCGTCGCACCAAGAACAATCCGGTGCTCATTGGCGAGGCCGGGGTGGGTAAGACCGCTATTGTAGAAGGTCTGGCACAAAAGATAAATAAGAATGACGTGCCGGAAAACTTGCTCAACAAAAAGGTCGTCTCGCTCGATTTGGGCGCGATGATTGCCGGTAGCCGCTTCCGCGGTGAGTTTGAGGAGCGGCTGAAGGCGGCAATGGAAGAAATTCAGCGGGCTCAAGGGGAAATTATTCTCTTTATCGATGAGCTGCACACCGTAGTGGGCGCTGGTTCGGCACAGGGTGCGATGGACGCCAGCAACATGCTCAAGCCTGCCCTCGCGCGCGGGGAGCTGCAATGTGTGGGTGCCACCACTTTGGATGAGTATCGCCAGTATATTGAAAAAGACAGCGCCCTGGAGCGCCGCTTTGCCCCGGTATTTGTTGATGAGCCTTCGGTAGACGACACGATTGAAATGCTGCGCGGACTGCGTGATCGGTATGAGCAGCACCACAAGGTTACCTATGCAGATAGTGCATTGGTGGCAGCAGTCAAGCTGTCTCAGCGATACGTAATGGACCGGCGACTGCCCGACAAGGCCATTGATCTGATGGACGAGGCGGCAGCCAAGCTGCGCGTGGCGCTGCACACGCTGCCCACCGATCTAAAAGAGTTGAAGGTGGAAGTAGATAAGCTGACGGCCGAAGAAGAGGAAGCTCATACTGTACGTGACTATGAACGTGCGGCTACGGTGCGCGCCGAACGGCTGCGCCTGGATGGGGAGTTTGCGGCTGCGCGTGAAAAGTGGCAGTCGGAAAATCAGCTGGACGAAGTTGTTACTGAAGAAGATATTGCTGGCGTGGTGGCTTCCTGGACAGGCATTCCGGTAACGCAGATGATGGAAACAGAAGCCGAAAAGCTGTTGCAGATGGAAGAACGCCTGCATGAGCGCATTGTTGGTCAGGACAAGGCAATTGTGGCCCTTTCCGATGCTATCCGTCGCAGCCGCTCTGGCCTGAGCGACCCGCGCCGCCCGATTGGCTCGTTTATCTTCCTGGGAAGCTCAGGCGTGGGTAAAACGGAGCTTGCCAAGGCTTTGGCAGAGTTTCTTTTTGATGATGAGGACGCGCTGATTCGCGTGGACATGAGTGAGTATCGTGAGCAGCATACGGTGAGCCGCCTCTTTGGCGCGCCTCCCGGGTACGTGGGCTACGATCAGGGCGGTCAGTTGACGGAGCAGGTACGGAGACGGCCGTATTCCGTCGTGCTCTTTGACGAAATTGAAAAGGCACACCCGGATGTATGGAATGCGCTGCTGCAGCTGCTGGATGACGGCCGTTTAACTGATGGACAGGGCCGCATGGTTAACTTCCGCAACACGGTTGTTGTGATGACTAGTAACGTGGGCACTTCCTTCGTGAAAAGCTCCGGCGCGCTTGGCTTTGCCGGTATGCGCGACTCTGACGAAGCGGCAGATCACAAACGTATCGAAGATGCGCTCAAGAAGACCTTCCGGCCTGAGTTTATCAACCGGATCGACGAGATCATCATCTTTGAGCCGCTGAGCGAAGAGCACGTGGTAGAAATTGTAACCATGCAGATGAAAGAAGTGCAGGAGCGCCTGTCTGAGCAGGGTGGCCTGTCGATTATTCTGACGGAAGCGGCCCAGCGCTGGCTGGCTAAGCAAGGCTTTGACGAAGACTTTGGCGCCCGGCCGCTGCGGCGCGCGCTGCAGCGCTTCGTGGAAAGCCCGTTGTCTGTGAAGCTGCTCAGGGGCGAGTTTAATGCCGGGGACATTGTACACATCGATGAAGTGGATAATGAGCTGGTGTTTGAGCGGGCAGAAGATGCGACGCTGGAGGCGCCCCACTCTGTAGAAGAGTCTCTAGACGCGTAAGATGCGTGGTTTGCGACTGAAAAGTTAATATGAAGCGCCTTCCGACTGGTTTGGAAGGCGCTTTTTTGATCCAAAGGGGTTAGCTGGGTTTTTGTTTAAGGATGGCGGTGGCGACGGCGCGCAGGCTAATACGGCCGTTTCGCGCCTGCTGCTGTAACGTTCGGTACGCTTCCTCTTCACTCAGCCCGGTCGCCATAAGCCGGGCCTTGGCTTTGTCTAACAATTTGCGTGTTTCCAGCGCGTCGGCCAGCTTGTCTGCTTCTTCCTTCAGCGCCTGGCTGTCGAGAAAGCGCTTATAGGCCACGGTAATGGCGGCCGAAAGCTCCTCGGGCTTGACAGGTTTGATAAGGTAGCCGTGAATTGGCAGGTCACTGGCCTTTTCGATGAGATCTTGCTCGCTGAAGGCTGTGAGCAGCAGAATCGGCATGGGCTGGGTGCGGGCCAGCGTTTTGGCCGCCTGCAGCCCGTCAGTGAAGGGCATCTTGATGTCTAAAATAGCCAGATCGGGTCGGTGGCGGCGGGCCATTTCCAGTGCTTCACGGCCGTTTGTGGCCGCCAGCACCTCATGCCCCAGCTCCTGCAGGATGGATTTTAGACCCATGCGGATGATTGACTCATCATCGGCGATTAAAATGCGCATGGATGAGATTGTAGTTTGCAAGGGGGGAAGTGTGCAAGGGCAAAGTTTGAATTATTTATGACAAAGGGATAGGGAAACGAAGAAACAAAGGGCCAATTAATCCTGGCTCCTTCCTGTCTTTGTTCCTTTGTATCAAATCTCTAGCCGATTTCTTGCTCAATTGTTCGAGGCAGACGCAGGCTGACTTCTGTGCCGCCGTTTGGGGGCTGGTTGAATTTGAGACGGCCGTTTAAATCTTCCTGCACCAGCGTTTCTACAATTTCTAAGCCCAGGCCGGGTTTTAAATCGTGGGGCAATCCACTGCCGTTGTCCCGCACAATAATGATAATTTCGTCCGGTGAGCGTCCCAGCGAGATGTCGATCTGTCCGTCGGCGGAGCGTTCGGCGAAGGCGTGTTCCAGGCTGTTTTGCACCAGCTCATTCACCACCAGGGCAATCGCCGTCGCTGGCTTGCTGGGCAGGGAAATGGCATCGCCAAATACACGAATGGTGAGCGACTGGCCGGGATGGGACATGGTTTCGGCCGTGGTGTGGCTGATGCGCTCCAGCACGTGCTTTACGTCCACCAGTCGGAACCCTTTTTCAGACAAAATCTCGTGCACGGCGGCGATGCTGCGGATGCGATGGATATTGGTTTGCAGCACCTCGCGCGGGTCCAGCCGCTCTGCCTCGCTCAGCTGCAGCTGCATGAGCATGGCGACGGTTTGCAAATTGTTTTTGATGCGGTGGTGCATTTCACGGACTACGGCCGTATTGGTTACCAGCCGCGCATTTTCAATTGCCAGGGCGGTCTGGTTAGCCAACGTGGCAAACAGCGTCTGCTGCTCCTCGCTAAAGTGGCGCAGTTCAGTTGTGTAGCAGTTAAAAACGCCAATCACCCGATCGCGCACGCTGAGCGGCACAGAGAGCATAGAAACCAGCCCTTCTTTCCGGGCCAGTTCTTTGCCTTTATAGCGGGTGTCGGTTTGCACGTTGGCAATGTAGACCGGTTCACCCGTGTGCAGCACATGGCCGATAACGCTGTCAGTGGTGGTGGGGAGCGGTGGACGATGCTGGTACGGGGTCTGATCACGCCGGGCCGAACGCAGTTCCAGGTGGGTGCCTGTCTCATTGAGAAGAAAAATGGCGCAAACGGCCGTGTCCATCATCTTCGCCGCCATTTCCGTAACCACATCTAAAATGTCATCCAAATATTGTGGTGAGGTGACCACCTCACTCACCTGCGCCAGGGCGCGCATCTCCTCAATTTGCCGCGTTTGCTTGTCATAAAGTTGTGCCTTGGCCAGCGTTCCGGCGGCCATATCGCCAATCAACGAAAGTAAGGCAACTTCGTTTTCGCTAAAATCGTGTGGCGTGCGGGTTTGTACATTCAGCGCGCCAATTGCGTCCGCCTCGATTACCAGCGGCACGGCCAGCAGCGAAGCAAAAGGCGTTTCTTCTGCCTCATCGACCCACTTAAAGTGCGGGTCTTGTTGGGCCTCACGGGCAAAAACGGGCTGGTTACTCTGTACGGCATAGCCCGTCATGCCTTCGCCCATTTCCAGCGTGGCCCGGCCCAGGGCGCGATTCGCCAGTCCGGTGCTGGCCCGCAGCCGCAGGGTAGTGCCATCTGGATCCAGCAGGTAGATGGTGCAGGAGTCCACGTGCATCACCTCGGTGGTCTTGCGCACGATCAGATCCAGGGTCGTGTCTAAGTCCCAGGCGGTGCTGAGGGCACGGGCAATTTCCCGCAGAGCGTTTAACGCCTGGGGGCGCGTAGAGGGCGTGTTGAACATGGGGGGATTATAGCAGGTGGAGGGGGAGTGATAAGTGAAAAGTGAAAAGTAGATTAGCCATACTTTTCACTTTTCACTCTTTTACTTTTTTCTGTTTTATTTAATGTACAGCATTTCCTGATAAGAAGGCAGGGGCCACAGGTCGTCGGCGACGATGGTTTCCAGCGTGTCGGCGTATTCACGCACCACGTTCATGGCCGGGACAAGCTTCTTGAGGGCGTGTTCCGCTTCTTCATGGACGCTGTCGCTTTCATGGACCAAAGCCATGTCTAATTCGGCCGTGCTGTCTTGCAGGCAGCGAACCAGGTCTGTGACCCGATCCAGGGTGTGGGTATCGAAGCTGTACCCAACGGCCTTGAGGTTGGCGCAGGTGGTGGCCAGTTCGCTCTGGTAGCGGATAGCGGCAGGGAAGATCATGGTCTTGGCGATCTTGGCGGTGAGCTTGGCCTCGACGGCAATAGCCATGGTATACTGCTCTAGCTTTACTTCCAGGCGACTTTCTACCTCGCGTGGTGAAAGCACGTTGTACTTTTTGAAAAGCTCTACGGCCGCTTCGCTGCCAAATTCAGGAATGGCGTCTACGGCCGTTTTCAAGTTAGGCAGCCCGCGTTCTTCCGCTTCTTTGTGCCATTCTTCTGAGTATCCGTCACCGTTGAAGACGATACGGCCGTGTTCCACCATAATCTCTTGCAGCAATGTTTGAATGGCGCCATCCAGCTTGCTGGCATCCCCGGCCGTGTCCGCCTCCAGGCGCGTGGCAATATAGTCGATTGATTCGGCCACGATTGTGTTCAAGGTCATCAGCGGGGTGGCAATAGACTGGCTAGAACCCACGGCGCGGAACTCGAACTTGTTGCCCGTAAAAGCAAACGGGCTGGTGCGGTTGCGGTCGCCGGAGTGCAACGGCAGTGGCGGCAGCGTGTCTACGCCGATGTTGAGCGTGCTCTTGGCCTTGGAACTTTTGGCACCGCCCGCCTTGATTTGCTCAAATACATCCGTAAGCTGATCGCCCAGGAAGATAGAAATGATGGCTGGCGGGGCTTCATTGGCGCCCAGGCGATGGTCGTTGCCAGCATGGGCAATGACGGAGCGCAGCAGCGAGGCATATTTGTCTACAGCGCGAATAACGGCCGCACAGAAAACAAGGAAGCGCGCGTTTTCATGAGGCGTATCGCCCGGCTCCAGCAGGTTGCCCAGCGTGGTGTTGCCAAAGGAAAAGTTCACGTGCTTGCCAGAGCCATTGACACCGGCAAAGGGCTTCTCATGAATGAGGCAAACCATGCCGTATTTTTCCGCCACGCGCTTGAGCGTGATCATGATAAGCTGCTGGTGGTCGGTTGCGACATTGGCATTTTCATAAACCGGGGCAACTTCATACTGTCCGGGCGCTACTTCGTTGTGGCGGGTTTTAACCGGAACGCCTAGCTTGTACAGTTCGCGCTCGGTTTCTAACATGCAGGCCAGCACGCGCTCAGGAATAGCTCCAAAATAGTGGTCATCAAACTGTTGCCCTTTGGCCGGGGCTGCGCCAAACAGGGTTCGTCCGGCGGTCATCAGGTCTGGACGGGCCAGAAAAAAGTGGCGGTCGATGAGGAAGTATTCCTGCTCTGGGCCAGCGGTGGAAGTGACCAGGCTGCCGTCAGTATCGCCAAACAGCTTCAGGATGCGCTGCGCCTGTATATTGAGGGCTTTCATGGCCCGCAGCAGCGGCGTCTTTTTGTCCAGCGCCTCGCCTGTCCAGGAGACAAAGGCGGTGGGGATGCAAAGCGTTGTGCCGTTGGGGTTTTCTAAAATATAGGCCGGGCTGGTGACGTCCCAGGCGGTGTAGCCGCGCGCCTCAAAAGTGGGGCGGATTCCGCCAGTAGGGAAGCTGGAGCCGTCTGGCTCACCCTGAATGAGCTGCTCGCCGGTGAACTCGGCAATGGCGGCCCCGTCGCCGTTGGGAGAGAGGAAACTGTCGTGCTTTTCGGCAGTGAGGCCAGTGAGCGGATAGAAGACATGGGCGTAATGGGTAGCCCCTTTTTCAATGGCCCAATCCTTCATGGCAGAAGCAACTACATCTGCTGTAGAGGTATCCAGCGGAGCACCTTTTTGAATGGTGGACAAGATAGATTGGTAGACAGGTTTGGGGAGCCGCTGTTTCATAACGGCCGTACTGAACACGTTCGAGGCGAATAATTCCCTGGTTGGGGTTTCGGCAAAGTTCAGCGGTTCTGAAATGGGTTTGTAATTGATAACTGCCGAAATGGCATCGAGTCTGGCTTTATTTCCACTCATGTTGTATCTCCTCAATAAATTGACAACCTCCCGCAGGCTTGAAAATAGTAATCCGCTCTAGCAGGAACCTGCGGGAGGTTTGGCACCTGCCAACAAAAAAGACGCCTGCGCTCAGAAATCTTTCAAGTTTTCTGGCGAGGCGTCTTGGCCTTTACAATATGTTTTTGCTATAGGCTGGCTATTCTAACGAGGAGAAGGCCGTCCGTCAAATAGTAGTTTGTAGCAAAACGGCCGTTCCCCACTTGTGCAAATTGTCTAAAGGACCTCCCTTCTTGACAGAACAGTTAGATACTATAAGATTGCCGGGCTTTGCTGAACACAACAGATTCATTGACTCCATTTGTTACTATAAAATTTCTCGTTTGCTTAAAGTCTATGGCTTATTGGTGCATCATAATGACAGCACGGCCGTTTGCAGGTGCGTTATGTGGCAGTTAGCCCGGAATCTGACCGCGCTGCTGGTGGGAACGGCCGTTATGCGGCTTCTTGGGCTGGTGACCACGCTTTTTGTCGCCCGATCTTTAGGCCCGGATCGTTTCGGTGCGTTTTCCTTTGCCTTTACAGCCTTCGTGCTTTTTAGCCTGGTGGCCAATCTGGGATTAGAAAATCTGGTCGTGCGCCAGGTGGCCCGGCAAGAAGGGAAACTGACGGTTTTTCTGGGCGATGCCGCCCTTATTAAACTGGTTGCCATTCCCGTTGGGCTGCTAATTGTCTGGCTGCTGGCGGCGCAGGAACTGTCTGGCTTTTGGCTGGCGCTGTGGCTGGCCGGGTATGGGCTGGGGCACGCCCATTTGATGTTTCAATGTGCCGTGTTTCGCGGGCTGGAGCGGATGGGGCGGCAGACCTGGCTGGTATCGCTGGAAGCGGGTTTAACCTTGCTGGCGGCGCTCACGGCCGTCTGGCTGTTCGACAGCGCAACCTGGGTAGCGGGCGCGTACTGCTTTGGTTCCTGGGGGGCAGCGCTGCTGGGGCAGATTTGGCTGCGGCGGCAGGTGGGTCCGCTGCGCTACCGCTGGGACGCGGCCCGTTTGCGCAGCCTCCTGCGCCTGACGCTGCCCTTTAGCCTGGGGATCACCGGGCTGCTGCTGTTTGATCGGCAGGTTTCGCTGCTCGTCTATTTATTCGATTCGGAAACGGCCGTTGGCTGGTTCAACGCCGTCTACTTTCTCATTCTGGCTACCTCCAACGCACCGCTCATCTTGCTAAATGCGCTCTTTCCCCAACTGGCCCGCGAAGGTGTACAGCCAAACAAGCACCAGCTGCAACAATCAATTCGCACCGCGCTGCGCTATTTAAATATCATCAGCTTCCCGTTAGCCATTGTGTTTTTTTGCCTTGGCCCCCGTCATTGTGCAGCTGTTTTACGGTGCTGAATATTTGCCTGCCGCTCCCATTTTGCGCATTTTGGCCCTCAGTATTCCCGGGTTGTTTATCAGCGTCTTTTTGCTGGGCACGCTGCAAAGCAACGACCGCCAGTCGGTGGTGGCCTGGGTGGTGTGGCTGGGGTTGCTGCTTCTGCCGGTGGTGGCCTGGGTGATTTACCGGGGCGGCGTGATGTGGGGGGCCTGGGCCTATACGGTAACGGCCGTTCTGCTGGCGCTTGCCTTTTTAGGGGTGGTTTGGCGTGATGTGGGTCGGCTGGATTGGCGCAATGGCTTTGGTTTGCCTGCCGTCGCCGGGGCGGGCATGGCGCTAGTTTTCGCTTTGGGGCAGGCTATTCCCTGGCCATTGCTCACTGCGCTGGCGCTGGCCTGTTACGCGCTGATTTTGTGCACCAACGGCGTCATTCGTGCCGAACTGCGCGGCTTGCTGGCCCGCCCAATGGCAAAGCTGTAGCAGCTTACAGCAGGCCGCGCCGCTGAAAATCGCTGCGAACGCGCGCAGCAAGGTCGGTGGCGCTGCGGCCCAAGAACAGGCCAAAGCGTTCTTCGTCGGGGCGGGTTTCCACGGCCAGCCAATGTAGGCCATCGCGGTATTGACGCAGCTCTTGCTGACCAATTTGCAGCGGCGGCTGCTCATGCAAATGGCGCAGAATTTCTTGCCAATGGGTGGGGAACAGGCGGTCGGGCCGCAGGTCGAACTTGTTTTGTAAACGGCCGTCGGCCATCAGGGCCTCAGCTACCATCTCCCACAAATCCATCACTTCCATGCCGCTGGCTTTGGGCACTTCCCGCCGCTGGTTTACGGCGTAGGTGTAGATGGTTCTGCCGTTGGCCGCCTGGAAGACGGGCGCCCAAAAGTCGGTTTGCCCGGCAACGCGCTTCTTCAGGTAAAAGATCGGCCGTCGCAGCCCCAGCGTTGCCCGGCTTACTCCCCGCACGTGCAGCTTGTCGCTCAGTCCTTTTTCTCCCAGGATTCCCGCCTGATGCAGAAAGTCCGTCAAATATTCGCGCACCTTCGCCAGCTCCACGTGCTTAAAGACCGGCCCATCTTTGGTAACGGCCATCACCTGTTCATTGATGGTGTACACCGGGAATACGGCTCTGGCCCGTCGGGCAATAAAAACGTAATCGGGCAGGCGCGAGGCGTTAATGAGCCCGTGCAGCAGTCGGTTGAGCGGCTCAACTATTTGCTGCGGATGTTTGGCCGCAACGCGGAAACCGCAAACGTCAACGCCAAAAGATTTTTGCAGGCCAACGTGCTCCACAAACATGGGGATTTGGTAAACGGTGCCGACGTTCATGGTGGCTGAGATGATTTCAACGCGGGCGATGTAGGGATAGTTACGGCCGTACATATCATCGGCCGTATTGCGTTCAACAGATATTTTCATACGTTCGTTTGCCTCATAGGCAAAAGCATGTTCTGGTTCTGCTGAAAATTGTATCAACCCTAAATCTCCCGGCCAAACGCCTTCGTATTGACGTTCGGCAAGATTGGTCCACTGAAAAAAATAACCGCAGAGGCGCAGAGGGCGCAGAGTTTTAAAAGTTAAAGAGAAACCACTCTGCGTTCTCCGCGTCTCCGCGGTTTTTATCGGTACTTTCGCCTAAATTAGTCAGTGCTGGGGCTGGGGGTAATGGCTGGCCCAAATTCTGGGTAATTCACTGCCCCATGTTCGGATAGGTCTAGCCCTTCCAGCTCTTCCATTTCAGAGACGCGCAGGATGCCAAAGGCTTTGAGCGCGAAGAAGATTGCCGACATCGTGGCGAAGGCCCAAACGGCGTAAACGGCCGAACCCAACAGCTGCACACCCAAACCCGCCGCATCGCTAAACAGCGCCGTGGCGATGCCGCCCCACAGGCCGCACAGGCCATGCACCGGCCAGGCGCCTACCGGATCGTCGATCTTCACTTTCTCCAGCAGCACCATGCCGCCCACAACCAGCGCGCCAGCTATGGCACCGATGAACAGAGCAGAAACGTTGGTCACCACGTCGGCATTGGCGGTGATGCCCACCAGGCCGCCTAGCATACCGTTCAGGGCATAGCCCAGGTCTGGCTTGCCATTATTGAGAAAGGTAGAGGCGATGGTAGCCAGGATGCCGCCAGTGCAGGCCGCCAGGAAGGTGTTCACGGCTACAGTTACCACGGCAATCGTGTTTTCTGTGCCGGTCATGGCCAGCACGGAGCCGGGGTTAAAGCCAAACCAGCCAACCAGCAGGATAAATACGCCCAGCGTGGCCGAAGTGATGTTATGCCCCGGCATGGGGTTGGCGGTACCGTCTTTGTTGAAACGGCCGATTCGCGGGCCCAGCACAATGGCTCCAGCCAGACCGGCAAAACCGCCAACGGCGTGCACAATGAGCGACCCGGCAAAATCGTGGAAGCCCAGCGCCGACAGCCAGCCGCCGCCCCACTGCCAGAAGCCCGCAATGGGATAAATGAGGCCCGTAAGCACGGCGCTGTAGATGAGGTAAGCGCGAAACTGCATGCGCCCGGCGACGGCGCCCGAGACGATGGTAGCGGCCGTCGCGGCAAAGGCTACCTGGAACAAAAAGTCGGTCTGGAAGTGGGGCAGGTAACCCAGGTCGATTGCGTCTTGACCCGGGATGCCCACACCGGCAAAGCCAATGATGCCGTTAGCCGCGCCGCTGTACATGATGCCATAGCCCACCAGGAAGTAAAGCACGGCACCCACGCACATATCCATGACGTTTTTGAACAAAATATTGATGGTGTTTTTACCGCTGTTGAAGCCGGATTCCACCAGGGCAAAACCGGCCTGCATAAACAGGACCAGTACGGCAGCGATAAACATTGTCAGGTTGTCAATGGCGAAAGCAATTTCGTCCATGGCTGTGATTTCCTGCGCCAGGGCGCTGTCTACCACGGCAAAGCAAATGGCCAGGGCCAGTGCTGAGAGACCTATGCGGCTAAATCGACTGCGAATTTTGTAATCCATCTGTTTCTCTCCTTATTTCTTGTTCTTCCACTAGAAATGATGAAATGAGACGGCCGTTTCCCAGTGGCTCAGACCCTAAGGGTTTGTCTGTTGACGGGTTATCGTTGCTAAAGCAAAAACCCTTAGGGTCTATTCTTCTGGGCAAACAAAAAACGCCCCTTGGGCATAAAGTGCGAACACTTTCCCAAGAGGCGTCACGGCCAAAATTTATTCGATTGCTTTCAACTCTACTCAGCATCCACCGCGAAGTCAATCGGATTTACCCTGGAAAATTGACTGAAAGATTTTTTACCAGCTTGTGAATTGTATACAAAATGAACGAGTCAATTAGACAAAAAATATTGCAGACAACAGGCATAAGATGCTCGTAAAGGCGCGTTGTGCGTAATATTTCACAATTCATCTAATCTTTTTTGGCATAATCTCGTACAAACTTAACGATCACAGCAGGGCCATCCTTTCTGTATACTTTTTATACCCACCCACTATAGAAGCAGTATAGCAAGTCAGCTTGAGTAGAAAAGACCTCAATATGCTTGCTCAAACCCACAGTTGAACCGTTCATTTCTCTAAGTTTTTGGCGTCTTTGCCCTGGCACGGGGTGAGGAATGGCCCGTTTACAAACGAAAAGCAGCATCTGCCGCGCGGAAGAGGAGAAAAGTATGAAACAGGTTCAAGCATCAGTAGAATTGGGCAAGGTTGATCTAACGGAGGCTGACCAGCGTCGCGGCACCGGATTTCCGCAAAAGCAAGGGCTGTATGATCCGCAGTTTGAGCGCGACGCCTGCGGCATGGGCTTTGTGGTAGACGTGCAGGGACGGCCGTCTCACACCATCATCCAGCAGGCCCTCACCGTTCTACAACGCCTCACGCATCGCGGCGCCAAAGGAGCCGAAGCCACCACCGGCGACGGCGCGGGCATCATGCTGCAAATCCCCCATCAATTTTTTCAACAACAAACAACACAACTTGGCTTTACCCTTCCCCAACAG
>JBHIWP010000132.1:0-14152 GCA_041987425.1 Promineifilaceae bacterium (SeqCode)
TGCCCGGCCAACCGCAGTTACTGACGGTTCTGGCGTATGATGCCGAGCAAAACCTGATGGCAAATGCTCAAGTAACGCTGACGCAGGTTTCTGCTACGGGGGTAATACAAACGTTCACCGCAGTGACTGATGCCACGGGCATGGCCGTTTTCAACGTCATTGCCCTGGCAAACTACACAGAATACGTCGCTGTTTCAGGCGGGGTAGAGTCAAACTACCTGGAGGTAGCGCCACTTCTATCACTGCCCTAAATTAACCAACTAAGTATTGAGCCAAAGGGTGAATTTCTGCGTTGCGGAAATTCATCCGGTTCAATATTTGTTGCCCTCCTTCAATAGAGATTCCCGTCCTGGCCTGCCCAACCCACCAACCAAGGCAACGGCCGTACGGGAATCTCTACTTTTTTGCCCGTAACGCTTTCGTAACGCTAAGCTGGTAAAATCGTCAATGAAGGTTGGTTGGGCTATGGTATATGGCACTTGCTTTGTACCGTAGTAAAAAGGGCACACAATGATAAAAAGATGGGTTTCTTGCGTTCTGGCCGTTCTGGCCTTTGTACTGTTATGGGTGAGTCAGCCTCTTCACGCTGTTGAACGGCAGCAAATTCAACTGGTATATGCCACGTTCGATCCGCTGCTGGATGGCGAACCGGCGATGGCCGCAAATCTGACGGCCGCTTCACCCACTCCCTATGCATTATTACAACTTACCGGACCCATGCAGCCAGCCTGGGCGGCTGATTTTACTGCACTTGGCGTCACCTTTTACGGTTACTTGCCTGAGTTTGCCTATTTGGTGCGTCTGCCAGAGAATAGCCAGACGGCCGTTTCCAGCCATGGCGCTGTTCGCTGGCTGGGAGCGTATCACCCGGCCTATCGGTTGAGCCCCACGCTGGTAGACGGCCGTATGCTGGTGCAGCTTTTTGCCGATGTTGAGATAGATAAAGTGATGACGGCCGTTTCCCTCACGGGCGCCTCTTTGCTGGAACAAAACGAAACGGCCGATTTGCTCACCGTGCAGGCCACCGCAGTTCAGGCGGCCGAGATTGCCACCATAGATGGCGTAATGTGGCTGCAAAGCGCCGTGCAAATGCAAGAGCTAAACGACGACGCTCGCTGGGTGAGCCAGGGCAACATTCCCTTTACCACACCCCTGTATGACCGTGGCCTCACTGGCGCTGGACAGGTTGGCGGCGTAGGCGATTCAGGCCTTTCTGTTTACGATTTTGGCGGCGGCACCGTGCCCAGCTGCTTCTTATTGGATGACGGCAACGGCGGTGCGGGTGGCACAACATTAGCCCCCAGCGTTGACCACCGCAAAGTGGTGGGCTACACCGTTCCCGATGGCGCCATTGCCGACTATGTTGACGGCAGCGGCCACGGCAGCCACGTCGTTGGCTCCATCGTTGGCGACCGCGCGCCGTGGGGCGAACTTTCTCCAGCAGATGGGCAGGCATACCAGGCCCGCATTTTCTTCCAGGACATCGGCATGGGGTTTGCACCCGCTGCTCTCATCAATCCGCCCAGCGATTACCGCGTGATGTTTGGCGAAGCCTATGATCCCAACGGTGACGGTATTTATCAGCCAGGCGACGAGCCGCGCACCCACTCCAACTCCTGGGGGTCTGCGGAGCCCACCTACAGCATCGAAACAATGCAAACCGATGAGTTCATGTGGACGCATCCCGACTTTTTAATCTTTTTTGCTGCGGGTAACCAGGGACCGGCAGCCAACACCATTGGCTACCCGGCCACTGCCAAGAATATTGTGACGGTAGCGGGTACAGAAAACGGGCTGGCCGACCCCAACAGCATGGGCTACTTCTCCGGCCATGGCCCGGCGCCCTTCGGCCGCATGAAGCCCACCGTCAGCGCCCCGGGCGACCGCGTGACTTCTGTGTTGAGCGGCAATCCCTGCGGCACAACCGAGAAGAGTGGCACCAGCATGGCGACGCCCACCGTACACGGTATCACCTTGCTCATGCGTCAATACCTCAGCGATGGCTTTTACCCAACGGGTTCGGCGAACCCCGCCCACAGCCTGCACCCCAGCGCCGCCTTATTAAAGGCGATGTTGATGAACAGCGGCCGTTCCATGAGCGGCGCACATACGGACAATGGCGCAGGCGGTTCCTGGCCCTCTTATGGGCAGGGCTGGGGCCGGGTTACGGCCGATGACGTGCTCTACTTTACCGGGGAACATCGCGGCCTGTGGCTGCACGACGAATATGCCCTGGACGGCTCCGCTGGCTTCGATGCCGCCGGGCAAACCCGCACCTTTACCCTCACGGTGGGCAATGGCGCGCCGTTCGGCACCGAGCCGCTGGAGATCACCCTGGCCTGGGCCGATTATCCCGGATTGCCCCCGGCTGGCGGGCCGCTGGTGAACAATTTGGACCTCACCGTCATCGGTCCGGATGGGGCGGTGCACGTGGGGAATGATGCCAACAGCAATGATTTTAACGGCCTGCCAGATTTGCCGGCCGTTTCACCAGACGTCATTAATCCCTGGGAAGTGGTCTATCTGGCCCATCCGCAGCCGGGTGAGTACACCATTACGGTGACGGCTGGCAATCTGGCCTCGATGGTGCTGGATGCCACGCGCAAGCAGGGCTTTGCCCTGGTGGCCACGGGCGACATTTTGAGCGAGCAGGTGCGGGCCGAGATTGAGCATCCGCAGTACGAGGCGAATCCGACTGACGTGGTGCGCCTGCGCGTAACGGATTTGGCCGCCAGCGGCAGCGTAACGGCCGTTCTCAGCAGCGACACCGCACCCAACGGCCGAACAGTTACATTGATGGAAACCAAGCCGAACAGCGGCGTTTTTGTTGGTGCCGTCACGCTGAATGAAGATTTGGCTGTAAGTGCTGGGGATACGGTGCGGCTGGCATATGCAGGGATCGGGGATACGGCCGTTATTGCCAAACGGCCGCTCAATTTCATCAATCCGCCACAAACAACTCCCATCGACAACGTTGACGAGGACAACAGCTTTATAGTGAGCTGGCAGCCTGCTGAGGAAACGGCAAATCTGGGCGGCTATGTCATTCAGCAAAGTACCACGTTTGCTCTACCGCTGTACGACGATGCCGAAGGCCCCATTACCGACAATTGGACAACCGGTCCGATTCAGGCGCAGTGGTCCGCCAGCGCCCAATATGCCCGCAGCGGGGCCAACAGCTACTGGTCTGGCCGGGGCGATGTGGTGCCGCTAATTAACTCAGCCCTGTCGCTGAACCGTGACATTGTGCTGCCCGCTACCCTCAGCAGCGCCCGTCTGGGCTTTTACAGCCGCTACTTCAACGACTTCAACGACTATGGTCATGTAGAAATCTCGGCCGACGGGGGGCCGTGGACAAGCCTGCGCCGCCTGTATGCCGACCCGCGCCTGGTGCCGCTGGACGGCCGTTTGCAATACCACGAGTTTGATCTGAGTGAATACATCGGCACGCCCATCCGGGTGCGCTTCCGCTACGACAATGGTGTCTTCTCCGCCGCGCCTGATTCCCCCGGCTGGTGGCTGGATGACATCAGCATCAGCGGCGGCGTCTGGCAAACGGTTGCCACCACCGGGCCAGAAACGACGTCAGCCAGCCTGACCGTAAGCGAAACGGGCAGCTACTTCTACCGCGTGCGTGCCCTCTACCACGATGGCAGCGTTAGCGGCTGGAGCAACGTGGCGGAAACGGCCGTTTCCGTCATTACCCCACCGCCCAGCCTACCCGGTAGCAAAACCACTGGCGGCGGTTGGCTGGATACGGTGGACGGCAAGCGGCTCGACTTTGGCTTCCAGGTAAGGCCTTTTGAGGACGGCTGGACAGGGAACCTTACGCTGAATGACCGGGGCAGCGGCCCAAAAATCCAAATGACGGCGTTCAGCTTCTTGGGCAGCATTGGCAGCGACTGCGATGGCATGACGGCAAGCGCCAGCGGACTGATGTTTGAAGGCAGCGGCACGTTTAACGGCGGCAGCGCCAGCTTCCGCGTCTGCGTGGAGGACAATGCCGAGCCAGGCCAGGGCAGCGACCGCTTCTACCTGGAATGCCTGGCCGGGTGCAGCTACAACACGGCAGCGCGCGCCGTAGACAATGTGTTAGACAGTGGCAACATTCAGGTGCTTAACCACAGCCAGAGTCGGGATGATGACCCGGAAACGGCCGCTGCCAGCCAGACAAACGACTCAGCTGGCGCGCCCTCAACCCTGATTTTGGACCCGTTGCTGCTGGATAGTGGACTGCCGAATAAGCTCCAGCCTTTCACCGTGCGCGCGTATGATGCCAACCAGAATCTGCTGCCTCAGGCGAGCGTGACGCTGGTGCGCACTGCGGCCGACGGCACGACACAAAGCTGGACCCTGGTGACGGATGGGGCGGGAACGGCCGTCGTCAACATCATAAACCTGGGGCAGACGGCGGAGTATACGGCCGTTGTGGGCAATCTTTCCTCCAACAGCATCCAGCTGGTACCTTTACCATACCTGCCGGGGAGTGGCTCCTAGCTTTTATTACAAAGGAACGAAGGAAAAAAGAGACCAAGAGAAAAATTTCTTTGTTTCTCCGTTCCTTCGTTTCTTCGTCCGAGTTCCAATTTGCTGCTTCATTTTGTACATTTTCTCATTAAACCGCTTGTTTAGGTGAAAATTGCGCGTTTTGCGGGATAATTAGCCCCATGACTGTACGAATTCGCCGCATGGGGCGGCAATATGAATCTGACCCCGATACCAAAGCCAAACGTCTGAACCGCGAGAGCCTGCATACATTTGGGCGCCTGCTGCAATATGTACGGCCGTATCGCAGGCAGATGATATTCTCCATCGTTTTGCTGTTGTTTAGCACAATGCTTGGGCTAATTTTGCCACTGGTTGTACAAAATCTGGTCGATGTTGTGCTGATAGACAAGAATCTGGCGCAGCTGAACCAGCTGGCCATTGGCCTGTTTGTCGTATTTATCGTGCAGGCGCTGTTCAGCTTTGGTCATCGGCTGTCGCTGGCTTTTGTGGGTGAAAAAGTAATTGCCACCATTCGCGTGCAAATTTACAGCCACCTACAGGCGCTGTCGCTGAAATTTTTTGCCGATCACCGCACGGGTGAAGTGGTCTCCCGGCTGACCAACGACGTCTCTCTGCTGCAAACGGCCGTAACAGACAATTTGGTAGCCCTGCTGCGGCAGGCGGTCACGCTGGTGGGCGCCGCCGTTTTGCTCTTTTGGCTCAACTGGTGGCTCACGCTCATTATCCTCACCGGCATTCCCCTCATCTCGCTGACCATGGTGTTTTTAGGGCGGCAGATCCGCAAGGCGGCCAAAGCCGTGCAGGACGCGCTGGCCGAGGCGGCCAACGTGGTGGAAGAAACGGTGAGCGGGATTCGCATTGTGAAGTCGTTTGTGCGCGAGGCTCATGAAATCGGCCGTTTTACGGCGCGGGTGAACGATACGTACGAAGCGGCCATGTGGCGGGCCAAAATTGGGGCTGTGCTGGGGCCGCTCATTGGCTTTATGGCCTTTGCCTCCATCACGCTTACGCTTTGGTTTGGCAGCATTGAGGTGATTGAAGGGCGACTGTCGGCAGGTGGGCTGGTTGCTTATCTGGTTTACACCATGATGGTGGCCGCTCCGGTTGCCTCGCTGGCGGGGCTGTATGCCCAGTTTCAGTCGGCCCTGGGAGCGACGGAGCGGCTGTTTGAGCTGCTGGACACGCCGCCCGATGTGGCCGATAAGCCGGATGCCACCGATCTGCCCCCCGTGGATGGACGCGTTGAGTTTGAGGACGTTGATTTTGACTACACAACGGCCGTTCCCATCCTGAAGCAGGTGTCGTTTATAGCCGAACCAGGGCAGGTGGTGGCGTTGGTGGGACCCAGCGGGGCGGGCAAGAGTACGTTGGTAAACCTCATTCCTCGATTTTATGACGTGGGAGACGGCCGTATCCTCGTTGATGGCTGTGACGTGCGCGACGTGACGGTGAAAAGCCTGCGCCAGCAGATCGGCATTGTGCCGCAGGAGACGATTTTGTTTTCTGATACGGTGCTGGAAAATATTCGTTACGGCAAGCTAGACGCCACGCAGGCGGAAATTGAGCAAGCGGCGACAGCCGCAAATGCCCATGCCTTTATCAGCCACGATCTGCCTGATGGCTACCAGACAATGGTGGGCGAGCGCGGCGTGAAGCTGAGCGGCGGCCAGCGGCAGCGCGTGGCCATTGCCCGGGCCATCCTCAAGGACCCGCGCATTCTCATTCTGGATGAAGCTACATCTTCGCTGGATAGCGAAAGTGAAAGCCTGGTGCAGGAGGCGTTGGAGCGGTTGATGAACGGCCGTACCTCTTTTGTGATCGCCCACCGCTTAAGCACCGTCATTAATGCCGACTGGGTTCTGGTGCTGGATCGTGGGCGCGTGGTAGAGCAGGGCACCCATAGCCAGCTGCTGCAAAATCCAGATGGATTATATTATCGACTGTATCAGATGCAGTTTTCAACAAGTGGAGATTGGAGACTAGAGACGGGGGATTGAACAATGCTTCTATTCTCCAATCTCGAATCTCTTTCAAAATGGATTTTTAATGGAACAAGAGAACAACATCGCTGAAAAACAAGAACGCAATTACCCTTCAGATGTGGAGATTGTGCCGGTAAACGGCCGTGAATTTATCCTCGTTGGCACGGCGCACATTTCCCAGGAGTCCACTGACCTGGTGCGTGCCGTCATTGAGCAAGAGCGCCCCGACGTGGTTTGCGTGGAGCTGGATGAGCAGCGCTACAAAACTCTGTCTGAAAAAAACAAGTGGGAAAATCTTGATCTCAAGCAAATCATTCGCCAGAAGCAGCTAATGACCTTGCTAGTGAACCTGCTGTTAGCCTCTTACCAAAAACGCCTGGGCCAGCAGCTTGGCGTTTCGCCCGGCACGGAGCTGCTAGAGGCAACGAAAGTGGCTCAGGAGCTCAACATCCCCCTGGCGCTGGTGGACAGAGATGTGCGCATCACCCTGCGCCGCGCCTGGAACAGCATGAGCTTTTGGGAGAAGATGAAGCTGTTGGGCTCTGGTTTTGTTGGGGCGGTGGAAGGCGAGGAGATTTCCGAGGAAATGCTGAGCGAAATTCGCCAGTCGGACGTGCTGACAGAGTTAATGAACGAGCTGGGCGAGTTTATGCCCGTGCTCAAAGGCGTGCTGATTGACGAGCGCGACACTTACATTGCCCAAAAAACGCGCGACGCTGTTGGGCAGAAAGTTGTGGCGGTTGTGGGCGCGGGCCATCTGCGTGGCATTAAGCAAGCCTTGCTAGAAAACCGCATGGACGATCTAAGCGCCATTGAGCAGGTGCCGCCGCCATCGCCGGTGGGCAAAATTATTGGCTGGGGCATCCCGGCGTTGATCATCGGTATGATTGTGTACATTGGCGTTACGCAGGGCGCGGCGGCGGCTGGCGATAATCTGCTGTATTGGTTCCTGGTGAATGGCATCCCCAGCGCCATTGGGGCGGTGCTGGCATTGGCGCATCCCCTCACGATAGTTGTTTCTTTTCTGGGCGCGCCGCTCACCAGCCTGACGCCGGTTATTGGCGCAGGTTACGTGGCGGCCTTTGTGCAGGCCTACTTTGCCCCGCCCATCGTGCATGAGTTTAAGACGGTTGGAGATGACATCAGCCACTGGCGCAAATGGTGGCAAAATAAGCTGCTGCGGGTGCTGCTGGTCTTTATTCTAACGAGCCTGGGCAGCATTGTGGGCACCTATCTTGGTGCGGCTGAGATCATCTCGAATTTGTTTTAAGGGAATTATCCGCAGATTACGGAGATTGTTCTCTCGGTGCTCTGTGGCGAAAAGACAAATGATGAAGCCGCAGTTTCTTACTGCGCCAAAAATGCGCACTAAGAAAGCGCGACTACAGGAGTAAGCATTGTGAAGAAGTGGCTCAGACGAATTTTTTGGGGATTTACGGCCGTTCTCCTGCTCATCTTGCTTGTCTCCGGCGGCATCATCGTGTATGAAGGCTGGTTTGGTGAATCTTCGGAGCCGTGGACCAACGTCACCTATACCGACGCCAATGGCACAGAGCTGCGCGGCTACCTGGCCCAGCCAGCAGAGCCGGGCGTTTTTCCGGGCGTGCTGCTCATTCATGAGTGGTGGGGATTTAATGAAGGTATGACGGTGCTGGCCGATGCGCTGGCCGCCGAAGGCTACGTGGTGTTGGCAGCCGACGCTTATCGCGGGGAAGTCACTGAGCAGGTGCCGCGAGCGCTTTATCTGCGGCTATCTACGCCGGAAGAGCAGGTGTTTAACGACGTAGACGCAGCCCTGGCTTACCTGATGAACCTGGATTCCGTGGACAATGACAGAATCGCTTCCATGGGCTTCTGCTTTGGTGGGGGTCACTCCTTGCAGTTGGGTATGCGCCAGTCAGAAAATCTGGCGCTGACGATTTTGTATTACGGCACGGTGGTGACCAATCCAGAATTGTTACGGCCGTTAACCGACGGCCAACCCGTATTAGGCATCTTTGGCGAAGACGACGCCTCCATCCCCACCGCCGACGTACTCGAATTTGAAGCCGCCCTCAACAGTCTGGACATCCCCAACCAGATCATCATTTATCCCGATGTGGGCCACGCCTTTCTCAATGAAGAAAACTTCAAGGAACCAGGTGCCGCCGGGGATGCCTGGCAAGAGACCCTGGACTTTTTGGCCGAAAACTTTAAAGAGTAATTTTTGGTAGGAGTGTGTTCAGGAATTTTGTATAATGTTTTTGACAGATTTATTTCCTTAAAAAGAAGGAGGCATACATGGTAAGCTTGATATTTGCGGTAGCTGGGACTTGTATTTGTACAGCGTTATTTTTGCTATGGGGTTTTTACCGCAAGTGGCAGCTTACGAATCGACACATTTCCTTTTATTTGGCTGCTTGCTTTCTGGTCCTTAATTTTGCAGTGAACATGGCCCTCACCAGTGCAAACATTTTGGTTGAACAGGGCGATTTCTACCTAAGGCATATTCGCCATGCAGTTATCGTAATCATTTTTGTCATAATCTATTTATTCCTACGATCAATCTTGATTGATTTTTTTGACACGATTGATAGAGCCCAAAAAAAATGGCTAACACATGGTGCTTTGATTTTGGCCTTGTTTTATCTTTTTGCAATCATGAGTTCTGTTGGCCAAGGTATAGCGACACAGCGGGGACTTTTGCCATTGGATACCGTCAACTTAACGTTAATTCATGGGCCTTTCATTTTGATCATAATCCTTTATATGATTGGCCGACGGTTTTTGCCTCAAAAATCTGAAGTTTAGTGTAGAGGGAGCGTCTTGTGGAAAATACCCATACCCACTATAGAACCTGCAACCTGTGTGAAGCCATGTGCGGCCTGGAAATTGAGCTACAGGGCGAGGAAATTCTGGCGATTCGCGGCGACAAGGCAGACCCATTTAGCAGGGGGCATATCTGCCCTAAGGCCACCGCCCTGGCCGACATTTACCACGATCCTGACCGCCTGCGGCAGCCGGTGCGCCGCACGGCCGCAGGCTGGGAGCCTATTAGCTGGGACGAGGCGTTTGATGAGGTCGTGAGCAACATCAAGCGCATCCAGGCGGAACACGGCCGTAACGCGATCGGCGTCTACCAGGGCAATCCTAACGTCCACAATTTGGGCGCCATGCTCTATTCGCCGTCCTTTGTGCGCACACTGCGCACCCAAAACCGATTCTCCGCCACCTCTGTGGACCAGCTGCCTCACCACTTTGCCGCCTACTTCATGTTTGGTCACCAGCTTCTGTTGCCAATCCCAGACGTAGATCGCACCGATTTTATGCTGATGCTGGGGGCCAATCCGCTGCAATCCAACGGCAGCCTGATGACCGCACCAGACATTGCCAACCGGCTAAAAGCAATTCAAAGCCGCGGCGGCAAGCTTGTAGTCATTGATCCGCGCCACACGCAAACGGCCGCATTGGCCGACACCCACTACTTCATCAAGCCGGGCACAGACGTGCTGCTGCTGCTGGCTCTGCTGCACACCATTTTTGCCGAAGGACTGGCTAATCCCGGCGCGCTGGCCGCCCACGCCGATGGCCTGGACACCGTGCAGCGGAGCGTGGCTGACTTCACCCCTGAGCTGGCGGCTGGCCCGACCGGCATCCCCGCTGAAGCAATTCGCCAGCTGGCGCGAGATTTTGCCACAGCGAAAACGGCCGTTTGCTACGGCCGTATTGGCGTGTCTACCCAGCAATTTGGCGGACTGTGCCACTGGCTGATCAACCTGCTGAACTTTGTCACCGGCAATCTGGACAGCCCCGGCGGCGCGATGTTTACCCTGCCCGCCGTTGACGTGGTGGGCATTACCACCGCTACTGGACAAACGGGCCGGTACGGCCGTTGGCACAGCCGCGTGCGCGGGCTGCCGGAGTTTAGCGGTGAGCTGCCCGTCTCTACGCTGGCCGAAGAGATTCTCACCCCGGGGGAGGGTCAGATAAAGGGCATGGTGACCATTGCCGGTAATCCAGTGCTTTCCACGCCAAACGGCCGTCGGCTTGACGAAGCATTCGCCGGGCTGGAATTTATGGTTGCCATCGACATCTATATCAACGAGACGACGCGCCATGCCAATATCATCTTGCCCCCCACCACGGGGTTAGAGACGGAGCATTACGATCTCATCTTTCATGTCCTGGCAGTGCGCAATACGGCCAACTACTCGCCTCCGCTGCTGGCCCCGGCAGAAAATGCCCGGCACGACTGGCAAATCTTTCAGGAGCTGCGCCAGCGCATGGCGGGGCAGCCGCTGCCCACGCGCCACACGCCGCAGGGCAAGCTAGACTTTTTTGCGCGCCTGGAACCTGGTCAAATCATTGATCTGGCGCTGCGCTACGGACCATATGGGGCGCACGGCATTAACCAGAAAAAGCTGCGCCAGGCGGGCTCGCAGGGCCTTAAGCTGCCCACGCTTAAACGGCAGGTGCACGGCGTCGATTTAGGGCCGCTTCAGCCCCTGCTGATGCAGCGAATTTGCACGCCTAGCCGGCGCATTCAGCTTGCTCCAGAGCTTATTTTGGCCGACTTACCGCGCGTGCAGCAAGCCTGGTTAAAGGGCGCTAGCAATGGCAACGCCTTGATGCTGATTGGGCGGCGCGAGCTGCGCAGCAATAATTCGTGGATGCACAACAGCCCGCGCCTGATGCGGGGCAAAAATCGCTGCACGGTGCTGATGCACCCGGATGATGCCCGGGCACGCAATTTAACTGACGGCGCTCTGGTAAAAGTTTGTTCGCGCGTGGGTGAGATTGAGCTGCCGCTGGAAACAAGCGAGACGATGATGCCGGGGGTGGTAAGTATTCCCCATGGCTGGGGACATGATCGCGAGGGAGTGCAGTTAGGAACGGCCGTAAAGCAGCCCGGCGCGTCGATCAATGATCTGACTGACGAGCAGCAGATTGACATGCTGACCGGGAATGCCGCGTTTTGTGGCGTCACGGTTCAGGTGGAACCAGTTTTGTAAGGACTTTTACAGCACTGGCACATTCCTATAGACAGCCGTGCAGTAAGATTATTGGTTTAATATGGGCGCGGAAGGAGCAGACGTGGGGAACACAACAGCCAACGCCCAATCACCCGCGAAAAGTTAATGAGCAGGATCCTTTTTGCCTTTTTTGAGGCTCAAAGGGCGTTGATTTTACGATTTGCGTTTAAGTATTCGCACGAATGAGTGAACGATTGAAAGAAGATAAAAAGACAGCTAGCGAACTGTTTGCCAATGATGAGGGGCTGACCCCAGCAGAAATGGCACAATTGCAACGATATTTGCCGACCAACCTGCTGCAATCTTTAGCAGCTGCTGGGCCAAACCCGCCGCGTTCAATCTTATCCCCGTGTGTAAAGCATCTGGCCAACTTGTTGGAAGCCACGACAACGCACTTGCCCGCCTCGCTGGTGCGGCAGGTTCGGCGTCAGCCTCATCCCGGGCAGGCAGACGGGGAATTTGTGCGGGGAACGCTTCTCTTTGGCGACATCAGCGGTTTTACGGCCATGTCAGAAAAGCTGAGCCAGATTGGCCGTGAAGGGGCGGAAGAAGTTACAGAGGTTGTCAACCGCTATTTTGACGCCATGCTGGACATTTTGCGAGCGCATGATGGGCAGCTAATCCGGTTTGGCGGTGACGCGCTTCTGGGCTTGTTTACCGAACACGGCGCAACGGCCGACCTGAATGACAGGTTTCCAGAACTTGGCGGCGGTAACGGCCTGAACAGCGCCACGCTGGCTATTCAGGCAGCCATGAAGATGCAGGCGGCCATGGCGGATTTTGCCGAAACGCACACCTCCCAGGGAACGTTTCCTTTGCGGATGAGCGTGGGGGTTAAACACGGCCGTTTCTTTGCTGCTCAGCTTGGCTCCCTGGAAAATATGGAATACGCTTTGTTTGGGCCGGAAGTGAATGCGACGGCCGCTGTAGAATCGGCGGCCTCGGCCGGGCAGGTGCTCATTGACCAGGAAACACACGATGCTGTTGCGGCGGATATTTTGCTAAGGGCCGCTCCCCTGCCGTCAGATTCACGCTTTTTGCTGGTGGAATACATTGACCAGCCCCACAGTCGCCAGAACTTGGCCTCTCAGGAAACGATTTACCCGTTAACGTCAGATTTGGCGTCGCTGCGCCGCCACATCACGTGGTTGGCTACCTTTACGCCTTATTTGCCTGCTGGACTGCTGCCGCGCCTGGCGAGCGATCCGCGTGCCCCCAGCCTGAAGGGCGAGCACCGTCTGGTTGCCAATCTGTTTGCCAACGTAGATGGCCTGGGCGACGTGGTGGAAATGCTGGGAGTGGGTCAGGAATCGTTGATCGTGATGGCTCTAAACCGCTATTACGTGAGCATGAGCGAAGCGATACGGCCGTTTGGCGGGGTCATGAACAAGGTCGATTTGTATGATCACGGCGACAAGGTGCTGGTAACCTTTGGTGCGCCCATTGCCCATGAAGATGACGCCGAACGCGCCGTGCGAGCTGCCCTGGCCATGCAGGAAGCGCTGGCCGAACTCAACGAAACGTTGCCCGGTGAATTGGGATTGCCAGATTGGCAGCTGAGTCAGCGGATTGGCATTAGCTACAGCTACGTGTTTGCCGGGTATGTGGGGGCGAGCTGGCGGCATGAATATACCGTGATGGGGGATGAGGTGAATCTGGCCGCCCGCCTCATGGCTGCGGCGAAAGACGGCTGCGTGCTGGTAAACGATAACGTGCGCCGCCAAACGGAGGCGGTGGCCGAGCTAAAGCCGGAAGGCGAGGTACAGCTGAAAGGCAAAAGCCAGCCGGTGCCTATTTTTGCCGTTACCGGCTTGCGCACCATTGCGGAGCAATCACGCGGTTTGCAGGGCCTGCAGGCTCCCCTGGTAGGACGCGAAACTGAGCAGCTGCCCCTGCAAGAAGCCATTGATCAACTCTCTTTTGGTTTTGGCCGTATTGTGTCGCTTATTGGTGAGGCCGGGCAGGGGAAATCTCGCCTGGCATACGAAGCGCAGCAGGAGGAGACGCGCTGGCTGCACGTGCGCTGCCTTTCCTTTACGGAGACGGTTAGTTACCGGCCGTTCCGCGAGCTGGTGCGCCAGCTGGTGGGCATTCAGCCAGAAGTGGATGAAGCGCTAGCGTTCCAAACGCTGCACCAGGCGCTTTACCAAAACCTTCCGGCAGAAGATGCTACCGACAGTCTGCCGTATATCGCTAATTTCCTCAAGCTGCCGCTGGATGAAACGCTGGCGCAGAAAATTCGTTACCTGGACAGCGACGCGCTGCAACAGCACACCTTCATTGCTATTCGTTCACTGCTAATTGCCCAGGCACGGATACGGCCGTTAATCATCTGGTTCGACAACATCCACTGGATGGACAATGCATCGCTAGACCTGCTGACCTTTTTGCTGCCGCTGGTGGAACAGCTTCCTCTGCTTATCTTGCTGTTGTTCCGCCCTGAGCGTGAGAAAGGGTGCTGGCAGCTGCGCGAAACCCTAAAAACGTCTCATAGCCTTCACTACACCGAAATTCGCGTGGAAGGATTGTCTCGAGAAGACGCCCGAACGCTGCTGCACAGCCTGGTGCCGCTTGAGGAGTGGCCCGCAGGCGCGGAAACGCTTATTTTGGACAGGGCAGAGGGAAATCCTCTGTATCTGGAAGAGGTGT
>JBHIWP010000133.1:0-14145 GCA_041987425.1 Promineifilaceae bacterium (SeqCode)
AGAGAGCTTCCGCAATGCGTTTAATATTGAAGAAGGGCAGACAGTTAGAGAGTGGTTTCAAAATCGGAAAGCCTTTTTGTCAACGTTTTCTTCGGCAATATTGGATAAAATCAGAACTGATTTTGGGGCAGTTGACCCGGTAGCCTTTATCAAAAATATCCATTTCGCGTTGAACAGTCGCCATTTGCAACTTTACATGACAAATGTGCAGGAAGCGGAAGTTCTGGATCGTTTGAATTGGGACGGCCGTTTGCAAAACCCCACCAATCAGGACTTTTTGCTGGTTCTAGATACCAACGTGGGATTCAACAAAACTAATATGTTCATTACGCGGAACATCGACTATCAAGTTGCGCTTAATCCACATGGCGCCTCGGAAGCAAGGCTAACCATCGATTATAGCCACACAAAACCCACGGACAACAGTACCGAGTGCCAACAGCACACTTCTTACGCCAATGCCCCCACTTATCAAGAATTAGCCAATCGTTGCTACTTCAACTATCTTCGAGTTTACGCGCCGTCAGGTGCTGCATTGCAGGATGCAGCCAGCCATATAGTTCCTGAGGACGTTTTAGTCGGTGAAACTACCTGGGACACCCCAGCACAAACCGTCAGTGAATTTGCCAACTTTACGACGTTTGCCAATTTCCTTATGGTGCCCCGCGGGGATGAGCTGCGAACCTACTTTGTCTATGAATTACCCATGGACGTTTTAAGAGAGCAGGATGGGACTACTGTTTACCAGCTTTGG
This sequence comes from Promineifilaceae bacterium (SeqCode), assembly GCA_041987425.1. Taxonomy (GTDB): domain Bacteria; phylum Chloroflexota; class Anaerolineae; order Promineifilales; family Promineifilaceae; genus Leptofilum. The sequence continues at coordinate 755 of JBHIWP010000133.1, forward strand.
CTGCACAAACAGGCTGGCACTCAGGCGCAGCCAGTTACACTCACTGTCTCTCTGCCTGCTAGCAGCTCGCTTGTAGAAGCAACCTCAAGCAGTCCATCAACTATTTTCGCAGAGGGTTTAAATGTTACTTATCAGCTAGATTTGCAATCAGACACTCTAATTACCATTAAATTTAACGAGTAAATCAGGATGAGAAGACAATTTGTTTTTGCTTTAATTTTACTATTTTTCTCTGCCGGCCTCCTTTTCTGGGGCGCACAGGTACCTTCAGTGTATGGTACAGGAGCAGGCCAAACGATTCCAACCATAACCCCTACCTCACCTCCCCCGACTGCCACGCAGCCCGGTGGCGGTGGCGGCGGCGGAAACAACCCTACTGCGACCCAACCAGCATCCTCAGAAGCCACAACCACACCGACATCTACGCTTCTGCCGGTCAATATTGCGCCGACGCCGGTGGGTGGCTTTTTGCCCACGGCCGTTCCCTGCAGCGGTAGTCCAACCATTCAAACTTTAGGCGCAACCAACGTGCGTAGTGGGCCAGGATTGGAATATGACGTCATTGGGCAACTGGTTTATCTTGAAGTTCGCTATATCGTGGGGCGCGCTGAAACGGCCGAATGGTGGCTCATCCAATTCAATAACGGGCAGTTTGGCTGGGTAGCCGATAGCATTGTTTTGGTGCAAGGCTATACGCCGATTGTGCCGATTGTCGAAGCGCCGCCACTGGACGGCAGCACGCCAACGCCTGGGCCAACCTGGATGCCAACGCCAATTCCGTTCTGCACCGTCACGCCCGTACCCACAACCACTCCCACCGCAACGCCCATTGTGTCCACTGCGGAAGAAGCAATAGAAAGCCCCACCGCGACGCAAACGCCAACGGAGCCAGCGCCGACAGAAGTGCGCCCCACCCAAACGCCAATCGTGCAGCCAACGGCCGTTCCCCTGCAACCAACGCCCACCTCCGCTGCTACAAACGCCAGTGCCGCAGCGCCAGATGAAAGTGGCGGCAGCAGCATCGTCTGGATTGGACTTGGTGTTGCTCTGCTTGGCGGGCTGGCACTTTTTCTGGCACGACGGCGCGGCTAACGGTGTCCATGCTGGCAAAACTCCGTGCCAGACAAATTTTTGCCTTTAGCGTTTTCATCATCCTGGCCTCGCTGGACAATGCGGCGGCGGGCGTCCTGCCACCGCTCTACGCTATCATTGCCCGCGACCTGCAGGCCAGTGACGCGGCGTTGGGTTCGGTAACGGCCGTTTACATCCTCATTGTAGCCATCGCCGCCGTGCTCTGGGGTTACCGGGGCGACCAAAGAAGCCGCAAACCGCTCCTTTTTTGGGGCACCTTGGTGTGGGTAGCTGCCATGCTCCTCACCACTACCGCGCAAAACATCACCCAGTTTTTGTTGTTCCAAATGCTGACAGCGGTCGGCGTGGGTGGAATCAGCTCCCTGGGCTTTAGCGTAGTCAGCGATCTGGTACCAGCGCACCGTCGCGGGCTGGCCCTGAGCCTGTGGAGCGTCTCGCAGGGCAGCGGCACCTCCCTGGGCGCGCTGCTGGCCGGAACAGCAGGCGCTTTCGACTGGCGCTATCCCTTCTGGATCGTTGCTGCCGCCGGGCTGCTTTTCGCGCTTCTATTTTTGTTTACGCGAGAACCACTGCGAGGCCAGGCAGAACCAGAACTTGGGCAGCTCTTTGCCCAGGGCAAACGGTATGAATTCCGCATAAGCCGCGCTGACATTGGCCGCATCTTGCGACAATCTTCCAACCGCTGGCTGCTGTTGCAGGGATTCTTTTACGCGCTGGCCTATGGCTCCACTATCTGGATTCCCCGTTGGGCCATTGCCCGGGTACAGGCAGAAGGCTACACGCTAGAAACCGCTACGATTGTGGGAAATCTTATCATCGCTTTGCTTAGCCTGGGGGGCTTTACGGCCGTTCTCTCTGGTCATCTAGGCGACTGGTGGCAAAAGCGAAGCGCCAGGGGGCGCGTGCGCCTGGCTATGCTTGGACTCTTGGTCTCGGCACCGCTTTATGTCTGGCTTTACTTTATCCCCTTTCGTAACCTCGCGTTGCCGGAACCGGCCAGCTTTTGGCAATTGGCAACGGCCGTTCTGCTGGCTTTCTTCACTAACGGCTGGGTGATACTTGCCTTTTTGGTGGCTTTTACGGCCGTTACCTTTCAATCCGCCGATCCGCCTAACTGGGCTGCCATGATCACCGATGTCAACCTGCCCGAGCATCGAGGCACGGTCATCGGCCTCAGCCGCCTCTTTCGCGCGGTGGGCAATGCGATCAGCGTATGGCTGGCTGGTTGGCTCTTTGCCAGCCTCACAGGCCGCCTGCCGGAACCCGGCAATTACACCGTCGGTCTCTCGCTATTCCAGATTTTTGTCTTGCCCGCCATCGTCTGTTATCTGTTCTTACAAAAATATATTGCCAGTGATAAACAAGCCATTGTTCAAATGCTCACAAAGCGAGCTCAGGCCGACGTTTAAAGCACGGCACCTGCGCCCACGGTCCCGCATCTTGCCTCTCGCTCAGCTCCCCTGCCAATCCTTTGCGCCACGGGGAACGTGTGTTACCATTACGCTCAACGTCAGATATATCACAGATATATCAATTGCATTTCAGCTCTTTATCGTTGGCAATAATTTGGCCGCAAATTTGATGAATTTCACCAGTTCCGGGCCAGGCTTGCCTCTATCCACTAAGTTTTCGGTAATTTTTAGGACACGAGATGAGTTCAGACGGAGCGACACAGCCTTCACTTAGCGAGCAAGCCTACAAACAAATCAGGCAAAAAATAGTCACTCTCGCCCTGCCACCAAACGCCGTTGTGGATGAAGCACGCTTGCAAGAAGAACTGGGCTTCGGCCGCACCCCAATTCGGGAAGCTCTCAAGCGGCTGGAGCTGGAGCGCCTCATCAATATCATTCCCCGGCGCGGCATGTTTGTAACGCCCATTAACCTTACCGATCTCCAGCGCCTATACGAAGTGCGTCTGAATCTGGAATGCCTGGCGACGGAGCTGGCGGCAGCGCGAGGAACGGCCGTTCATTGGCAAGAAATGGCACAGGTGCTCAATCAAATTGAGCAGCCCGACAGCATTTCGCCAGACCAGCTCATAATGGTGGATGAGGCTTGCCACCGCATTATTTACAGCGCGGCCGATAACCAATTTCTGGAGCAAACGCTGGAAGCACTTTTTCCGCTCAGCCTGCGCATGTGGCATGTGGCCCTGGCAAAGCTGGGCGACAAAAAAGATTCTATTATCCAATACAGGCACATTGTGGAGCATGAGGAAATTATGGCGGCTTTAAGAAAGGGTAAGGCTGAAGAAGCGGCCGTATTGATGCGCCGCCATATAGAAGCGTATCAGCAGTACATCGAAAACATTATTTTAGGCAAATCTGCCCAGCTTCTTGCTGCCTGACTTGCCTCACAACCCAAGCGGATTAACGCAGACTTTTCCCTGCGCCTCCGCATCTCTGCGTTAATCTTTTTCGCAGGAGGTATCGTCTATGAGCCACGATAGACGCACGCGCCGAGTCGGCCGCCGCGACCGGCACCAGAGCGATCCACAGGCAACGGCCGTTGCCAAAATTTCTCAGCCAGTCAACAATCTGCCCGTTTATGAACTCGTCAACGAAGAAGGCCTGGAAAAAATCCACAGCGCCTCTTTGGAAATTCTCTCCGACATCGGCATAGACTTTTACGATGATGAAGCCCAGGCAATCTTAAAACAGCATAACGTTCGGCTGGAAGGTGACACCGCCTTCTTTGACCGAGAAATGATTGCTGAATACATCGCCAAAGCCCCCGGACAATTCACCCAACTGGCCCGCAATCCAGAAAACAACCTAACGATTGGCGGCAACCACGTTTGCTTCGCCCCGGTGTACGGCCCACCGTTTGTGGTGGACGCCGAGCGCGGACGGCGCAATGCCACCCTGGAAGATTTCCGCAACTTCGTTAAGCTCACTTACCAGACGCCCTATCTGCACCACTCCGGCGGCACCATTGTGGAGCCCACCGACGAACCCACCCATACGCGGCACCTGGACATGGTCTACAGCCACATCAAATACAGCGACAAGCCGTTTATGGGCTCGGTCACCTCTGCCGAAAACGCCGCCGACAGCGTAAAAATGGCCGAGCTTGTGTTTGGTGCAGACGCAATTCGCGAATCGCCTGCGCTGCTCTCGCTCATCAACATCAGCAGCCCGCGCCGCCTGGACGACCGCATGTTGGGCGCACTCAAGGTATACGCCAAAGCCAATCAGGCGCTGATCATCACACCCTTCCTCTTCTCTGGAGCCATGGCACCTGTGGGCGTGGCCGGAACGCTGGTGCAGCTCAATGCGGAAGCGCTGGCGGGCATCGTTTTTACCCAAATGGTCAATCCTGGATCGCCAGTCGTCTACGGCGCTTTCCAGACCAATATCGATTTGCAAAGTGGTGCGCCAGTCTTCGGCTCGCCAGAAAGCCAGCTTGCCCTGTATACGGCCGCACAGCTAGCGCGCAAGCATGGCCTGCCCTTCCGCAGCGGCGGCATGTTTGCCAGCAGCAAGATCGCCGACGCTCAGGCTGCCTACGAGTCGGTAATGGTCATGCTGCCCACAATTATGGCCCGGGTAAATTTTGTGCTGCACGCGGCGGGCTGGCTGGAAGGCGGCCTGGCGGCCGGTTACGAAAAGTTTGTGATGGATGTTGAGCTTCTGGGCATGTTCCACAAGTTTTTGCAGGGGCTGGACCTTTCCGAAAATGGCATGGCCATGGAATCGCTGCGTACCGTGCCCACAGACGGACATCACCTGGGCACGCCGCACACCATGCAAAACTTCCGCCACGCCTTCCACCGCTCGGAATTTTTTGACTACAACTCGTTTGAACAATGGCGAGATGAAGGCGGCCTGACGGCGACGCAACGGGCAAACGGCCGTTTCAAACAGCTTCTGCGCCAGTATGAAGCCCCCGAACTCGACCCGGCCATTGACGAGGCCCTGCAAGCCTTCATGGCCCAACGCAAAGCAGAAATCAAGCCTGAATATTGAGAATATGAAATCACAGATTGCACAGATTTAATAGATTTTTTATCTGCGCAATCTGTTGATAAACAACAAAGGGCATCTAAGTATTGCCAGTTACATAAGGAGTTTTCCCTAATGAGTGATTTACCCAAAAAGGCCCAGATTGTCGTCATTGGCGCCGGAATTGTGGGCAACGGCCTGGTCTACCACCTGGCCAAACACGGCTGGAAGGATATTGTGCTGCTGGACAAAGGCCCGCTGCCCAACCCTGGTGGCTCCACCGGCCACGCCTCCAACTTTATCTTCCCCGTAGACCATTCCAAAGAAATGACGATGATCACCCTGGACAGCGTGCGCCAGTACAAGGAGCTGGGCGTGTTCACGCAGAGCGGTGGCGTTGAGGTGGCCCGCACCGAGGAACGCATGGAGGAGCTTCGCCGGCGCATGGCCTCGGCCAGGTCGTGGGGCGTGGAATCACAGTTGTTAACGCCAGACGAAGTTGAAAAATTAGTGCCATACATTGACAAAAGCATTATTAAAGGCGGCTTTTACACGCCCAGCGTCGGCGTCGTGGATTCGCTGCGGGCGGGCACGCTGATGCGCGAGTACGCAATGAATGAGGGAGCTTTGCAAGTTTTTCCCAGCACGGAAATTGAGGACCTGACGGTGCGAGACGGCCGTATCCACTCTGTCAAAACCAGTCGAGGCGAAATCGAAGCCACCTACGTGATGATTGCCTGCGGCGTCTGGAGCCCGCGCATTGCCGCCATGGCCGGGGCCACAATTCCCCTGACCCCCGCCGTACACCAGATGATCAGCGTAGGGCCGCTGGCCCTCATGGAAAAAACCAGTAGCGAAATCGAATATCCCATCGTGCGTGACATGGACACCTTTTGCTACGAGCGGCAAAATGGCAACGACATGGAAGTTGGCTCCTACGCCCACCGCCCCATTCTCATGGACCCCAACGACATTCCCTCCATCGAAGAATCGGCCATGTCCCCCACCGAACTGCCGTTTACCGAAGACGATTTTGAGCCGCAGCTAGAACAGGCGCTGGAGCTCATGCCGGAAATCCTGGGCGACGAGCGGGCGGGCATCCGCCACGCCATCAATGGCCTGCTCTCCCTCACCCCAGATGGCGCACCCATCATTGGCGAGACGATAGAAGTAAAAAATTTATGGTCCGTGGCCGCAATCTGGATAAAAGAAGCGCCGGGCTTTGCTAAAGCGGCCGTTGAATGGTTCACGCACGGTGCCTCCCACATTGATATTCACGGGACCGACGTGGCGCGCTTTTATGCCTACGGCCGTACCGCACACCACGTCAATGCCCGAACCTCCGAAGCATTTAACAAAACCTATGGCATTGTCCACCCGCGCGAGCAGTGGGCCTCCAACCGCAACGTGCGCGTCAGCCCGTTTTACATCCGCGAAGTGGAGCTGGGCGCCGAATTTTTCGAGACCGCCGGGTGGGAACGGCCGCAGTGGTACAACAGCAACGTCCGGCTGCTGGACGAATACAAAGACCGCGTGCAGGAACGGCCGCATGAATGGGACGCCCGCTGGTGGTCGCCCATCATAAACGCCGAACATTTGGCCATGCGCGACCGCGTGGGCATGGTGGACCTCACTGCCTTTGCTTTGTTTGATGTCGAAGGACCAGGCGTGGTCGACTACATCGAAAAAATGGCGGTCAATAAGATGGATGTGCCCGTCGGGCGCGGCGTTTACACGCCCATCCTCAACGCACACGGGGGCTTTAAGTCCGACCTCACCATTTTGCGCCTGGCCAAAGACAAATACCGCATCATCACCGGCGGCAGCGACGGCGGGCGCGACAAAAAATGGTTCATGGACAACCTGCCCGATAACCGCTCCGTCACCCTTACTGACGTAACCTCGGCCATCTGTACCGTGGGGCTTTGGGGCCCCAAGGCCCGGCACGTGCTGCAAGCCGCCACCGGGGACGACGTGTCGGACGAGGCGCTGCCCTACGGCACCGTGAAGGATCTCATCATCAATGGCGTTCCGGCCACGGCGTTCCGCATCTCTTACGTTGGCGAACTGGGCTGGGAAATCAGCACGGCGATGGAGCACGGCCTTAAATTGTGGGACACGCTGTGGACGATGGGCCAGCCGCACGGCATTGTGCTGGTAGGCATCGGCGTTTACGGCACCACCGGCCGCCTGGAAAAAGGCTATCGCCTGATGGGCCACGAGCTGGAAGGCGAGTACACGCCCGTCGAGGCCGGGCTGGACCGGCGCCTGGTAAAAAAGGCCGACTTCATCGGCAAGGAAGCTTATCTAAAGGCGCGCGATGAAGGTCCGGCGGCCATCTTATGCACCCTCACGGTCGATGACCACACCTCCGCCAGCGGCATCAAGCGCTACATGAACGGCGGCGAGCCCATCGTCACGCCGGACGGCGAGCGCATTGTGGACAGCAAGGGACGGCCGTCTTACGTCACTAGCGCCGGGGCCGGGCCATCGGTGGGCAAGCACCTTCTGCTGGCCTACCTGCCCCCCAACCTTGCCCAGGAAGGCCACAAGCTGGCCGTTGAGTACATGAATGAACGGTATCCGGTTACCGTGGCGGTGGCCGGCAGCCGCCCGCTGTTCGACCCGGATAATGAACGAATGAAACGGTGATCGGTAAGCGGTAAGCGGTAAACAGCAAACCGATTACCGAACACCGCTTACGGATTACCCAAAAGGTGATCAGATGCAAATTTTAGTCTGCGTCAAGCGCGTGCCCATCACCGGTGCCAAAATCGTGCTCACAGAGGACGCCCAGGCCATAGAGACGCGCAATCTGGGCTTTACGGTGAGTCCACACGAGGAATGCGCTGTGGAAGAGGCGGTGCAGCTTGTGGAAAAACACGGCGGCAGCGTAACGGTGCTTACCCTGGGCAGCCAGGAGGCTGCGCAACAGCTTCGTGACGCGATGGCGGTGGGCGCCGACAGGGGCATCTTGCTGGAAACAGATGGCTCCGAATGGGATCCGATGGCTACGGCCGCAGCGATTGTGCAGGCCATCGAAGCCCATGAGGCGGAACATGGCCCGTTTGACTTGCTGCTCTTCGGCAACGAAGCGGCCGACAGCGGCGGCTACCAGGTGGGCGTGCGCGTGGCCCATGCGCTGGACCTGCCCTGCGTGACGGGGATCAAGGAATTGGAGATTGACGGCAAGACGGCCGTTGCCAAACGAGAAGCAGGCGGCGGCTACGAAATTTACGAACTGTCGCTGCCGGCCGTCATAACCGTCAAAGAAGGGCTCAACCTGCCGCGCTACCCGTCGGTTCCTGGCAAGCTGCGTGCCAAAAAGAAGCCGCTGGAAACCGCCGCGCCGCAGAAAAAAGGCGGCGGCCTGGAAATGATAAAGCTCGTCACGCCGCCTGAACAAAGCAAATCAGCCGAGGTATTGGGGTCGGGCGCTGCGGCCGTTCCCAGGATTGTTGAGTTGTTGCGAGAGATGAAGTTTTTGGAGTAAAAAATGATAAGTGAAACGTAAAAAGTCACTTTCTCACTTTTCACTTTTTACTCAGGAATAGACACCATGATCTTAGGAATCATAGAACACGATCGCGGTCAGCTAAATCCCCAAACGCTGGAAATGCTCACGCTGGCGCGGGAGGTGGCGGCGATGGATGGGGCGGGGATAACGGCCGTTCTCATCGGCGATCCGGCAGCCCCCTTAGCCGATAACTTAGCCGCCTATGGCGTCAGCCGGGCCGTGGTGGTGCGCCACGCCGGCTTAGCCGACTATGCGCCCGAGGCGTGGGCCGAAGCCATGGTACAGGTCGCCAACCGCAGCACGCCCAAAGCGATCATAGCCACGGGCACGGACCGGGGCAACGAGCTGATGGCCCACGTAGCCGCCCGGCTCAACCTGGCAATGGCCGCCAACGTCAACCAGGTGACCGTAGGAGAAAGCTACGAACTCATGCGGGTGCGCTGGGGCGGCAGCCTGTTTGAAGCAGCCCGTCTCCACGGCGCGATCAAGCTGCTGACGGTCGCCCCGCTTACGCTGCCTGTTAGTGAAGCGCCGGTCGAAAACGTAGCGATAGAAACGTTTACGCCGGAGCTGGACGAAAAGCTGTTTCGCGTACGCGTCAAGGCCCGGGAAGTACCTGAGGACGACAAAGTTTCGCTGGCGGAGGCGCGGCTGGTGGTGGGCGGCGGCCGCGGCGTGGGCAGCGCCGAAGGCTTTGCCGTGCTGGATGAGCTGGCCAGCCTGCTGGGCGGCGCCGTGGGCGGCTCTCGCGTGGCCACCAACCTGGGCTGGCGGCCTCACGCCGACCAGGTAGGCCAGACCGGCACGCGCATCGCCCCGGATCTGTACATCGCCTGCGGCATCAGCGGCGCCATTCAGCACTGGGTGGGCTGCAAAGGCTCCAAGAAAATCCTGGCGATCAACACCGATCCCGACGCCCCCATGATGACCAAAGCCGACTACGCTGTCATCGGCGACGTGCATGAAGTCCTGCCCGCTTTGATTGCTGAACTAAGAAATAACGGTTCCTTGTGATTGTCTTAGGCACTTGGGTTCCTATCAATGCATAAAAAAATTAACAATACAATCCTTCGCTTCTGTCGAAGTATAAATAATGAGCCAAATCACCGATATCGCTCCTGGGAACATTGTTATCAATTTTTTCGAAATTGGCGTGACCATAAGGCAATGGAAATTGATTTCGATCTACCTACTCTCCACCTAGCTTTTTATTTAGCAAGTTGGGGAATGTATCGCGGCTCATCAATGCTACTTTGGAAAGATTATCGAATTCATGTGCCAGTTGTGACCACACTAAAAAGAGAACAATACGACATACTTTGGAATGTTGATGGTCTTATCCGCTCACAAAAGAATTTTGAGAATGAGCTTTTCGAACTCGTTAAAGAGTTAAGAGAAATTTACAGTATGCACTCTATAACGCCTACAGATACGTTAATCACGAAAGTCCTTTTGGGCACCTTAGGATGCGTGCCAGCGTACGATAGATTGTTCAAGTTAGGAATTAAACGATGGAACAAACACGAAGCTGTTAATAAATTTCCCGTACGTTTTGGTATCAATAGCATTCGAGGCATCGTATCATTTTGCCAAGAACATTATAAAGAATTGCTAGATACTCAAGCGGAAGTCAAAAGGATGAGAAATTGTCATTATCCCATTATGAAACTCGTTGACATGTTTTTTTGGGAGCTTGGCCGAGAGTGAAGAAGCATCTTGTGGTGGCGCGGTCAGGAGACGGCCGCAGCATTTAGACACCTGAAATTGTCGAATCTAGACAAAATTTCTATTTGGAACACAGATGACACGGATTCGACGGATAACCACGGAAATTTTATTTGATCCAATCTGCGCAAATCCGTTCCATCCGTGTAATCCGCGTTCTATTTTTATACCTTGCAGTTACCTCTTTTAATTTTTAAGGACTAAGGAAACCTCGAAACACTTTTGCACACATTTCAAGGAAAAGATTGGGAACGATAGTTCCTATTTTCGGCAAACGGACTGACGATTGATACAATTCCTGTTTTTGTGTGGTGCACGGCGCCATTGACAAACAGGTGGAAAGATTTTATGGCAACGTATCAGATCATGTATTGGCACGATATTCCGGTGCAGGTGCGCGCCGGGGAGCGGCGCGACCGGGTGAGCATTGAGCTGCCGCAGCGTTTTCAGGTAGCCGTTGACAATGCGGCAATGGCGGCGGAACTCACCGGTACCGACGCCTATCTGGATGGATTTCGCTGGAGCGACCCGGCAGAACGGGATGGTTCACCCCAAGAGGTGGCCACGGCCGTTTCCCGCGAGCTAGATTTGCAATTTCAAAAGATCGATTGGCGCAAAACGGCCGCTTCGCTCAAAGAGTCATTTTCAAGTTAACATGCCAGATCGTACCCAGCACACAGACCCCCTTGTAATTTTCATGCCCTCTGGCCGACGCGGCCGCGTGACGCACGGCACGCTGGTGCTGGATGCCGCGCGCCAGCTTGGCGTCGAAATCGAAAGCATCTGCGGCGGGCGGCTTACCTGCAACAAATGCCGCGTGCGCGTAGAAGAAGGGCAGTTTGCCAAACACGGCATTATCTCGGGCAAGCACCACCTCTCCCCCCCCACCGATGAAGAAACGCGGCTTCTAGAAAAGCTGCAAAGTCTGGACTGTCGCCTCTCCTGCAATGCCCGCATCACGAACGATGCGCTCATTTTTGTGCCGGAAGAGAGCCGCGCCCACAAGCAGATCGTACGCAAAGCCGCTACCGAGCGGGTCATCAACCTGCATCCGGCCGTGCGCCAAGTGTATGTGGAAGTAGAACAGGCCGAACTGGGCAAACACCGCGGCGATTGGGGCCGCCTGCAAGACGCGCTGGCTGAACAGTGGGATTTGCGCGATCTCAGTATCGACCTGCCCGTCCTGCGTGACCTACAGGCCAATTTGCGCAAGGGCAAGTGGGCCGTTACCGTGACGCTGTGGCAAGAAAAAGAGGTGATTGACGTGCAGCCGGGCTATGAAGAAGGTGTATATGGCCTGGCGGTAGACATTGGCTCGACCACTATTGCTGGATTTTTGTGCGATTTGCGTACCGGCGAAATTTTAGCCACGGATTCAATGATGAATCCGCAGGTGACCTACGGCGAGGACTTGATGAGCCGCGTTTCGTTTGCCATGATGCACAACGATGGGCTGGACAAGATGCATACGGCCGTCATCGATGCCCTCAATCGCCTGTCCGCCAGCACCGCCCGCGCCGCCGGAATTCGCCAGCGCCAGATTCAGGAAGCGGTTTTTGTGGGCAACACCACCATGATTCACATTTTGTTGGGAATCAATCCGATTGAGCTGGGCGGCGCGCCGTTTGCCCTGGCAAATCGCGACATGATGGACGTGAAGGCGCGCGAGCTGGGCCTGCGGCTGCACCACAGCGCCAACGTGCACGTTTTGCCCGCCGAAGCAGGTCATGTGGGTGCCGACAACGTGGCGGCGCTCATCGCCGAAGTCCCGTACACGCTGGACGAGATTACGCTGCTCGTTGACGTAGGAACCAATGCCGAAATCGTGCTGGGTAACAAAGAGTGGATGTACAGTGCCTCCAGCCCCACCGGCCCCGCCTTTGAGGGGGCGCAAATTCGCTTTGGCATGCGCGCCGCGCCCGGGGCTGTTGAGCGAGTGCGCATTGATCCAGAAACCCTGGAGGCCCGTTTCCGCGTCATCGGCGAAGAAAAATGGTCGGATGCATGGCGCATCGGAACCAAAGTTCCGGTTGAAGAGCAGCCCAGGCACCTGGCCGCGGGCATTTGCGGCTCGGGCATCATTGAGGTGGTGGCAGAGATGTTTTTGGCCGGGATTTTGCTGCCGGACGGCCGTTTCAACCCCAGCCTGGATCATGAACGCATTCGCTGGGACGAGCGGCGCGGCGAATATATTTTGGCCACTGCGGAGCAGTCCACTAACGGCAGCCCCATTTTGGTAACGCAGGATGACGTGCGCAACATTCAGCTGGCTAAAGCCGCCCTGTACGCTGGCACCAAGCTATTGATGAACCAGGCAGCGTTGCAACACGTGGACCGTATTGTGCTGGCCGGGGCGTTTGGCAGCTACATCGATCCCCGGTACGCCATGATCTTGGGGCTGATACCGGATTGCGATCTGGAAAAGGTAACGGCCGTGGGCAACGCAGCCGGTGACGGCGCGCGCATTGCCCTGCTCAACCGACACAAGCGAGACGAAGCGCAGCGCATTGCCGAGTGGGTAACGTATGTGGAAACGGCCGTCCATCCCGATTTCCAGCAGGAATTTGTGGGGGCCATTCACCTGCCGCACGCCACAGACAGCTTCCCACATCTCAGTGACATATTGCCGCAGCTGGCCGCCAAAGCAGATTTGAATGGAGACGGCCGCTCTGAGCGAAGGCGTCGCCGTAACAAAAAGAGACTGGAGACTGGAGACTAGGAAAAGTCTTCAACTGCGACTCTCCTGTCTTCAATTTCATTGCTAAAAGAGGAAATTGCCATGAGCGAAGAAGAACAAGACGAAATCATCCTTGAAGAACTTGCTTTAGACGAACTGTACGAACTCATGCACGAGGATTTGTACGATGGCTACGCCGAAGAAATCGAGGAAGAGGTACATGAAGCGTTGGGCCGCGGCATTGAGCCGTATGAAATCTTAACCAAGGGCCTGGTGGCCGGGATGGATATCGTGGGCATTGACTTCCGCGATGGCATCTTGTTTGTGCCCGAAGTGCTGATGGCGGCAAAAGCGATGAAGGCTGGCATGGCAATTTTACGGCCGTTGCTGGCCGAAACCGGCGCGCCCAAAGTGGGTACCATGGTCATCGGTACCG
>JBHIWP010000134.1:0-14070 GCA_041987425.1 Promineifilaceae bacterium (SeqCode)
GGCGCCAGCAGCGGCGGCTGACGGCGGTCCAATAGCAGCTGCTCAATGCGACTGCTCACGTCCTGACGTCCAATGAAGATTGCCTGCTTTTCCGTTAGCGGCACGCCAATGATGTACGGACTGTCGATCTCCTGGCGCAGCTCGGCTTCCTCCGCCAGCCGCGCTCCTTTTTCGCCAACGATGTGCCGCCATTGGGCCGCAATCGGCCGAAAGCGGGCGGCGTACGGTTCGTTGCTGCGCGTCAACTCACGCAGCAGGCCGTCCAGCCGATCTTCCACGGCGTGCAGGGCCAGGCGCTGGTTGTAGGCACTTTCCTGCTGCAAGGCGGCGGCCACGTCGGTGCTGATGCGGCTGAAGCTGCGCAGCAGGGCGCTGGCAGGCCCCACTAAATCGCCTGCCGCCAGACCGGGATGCACGTCGGCAATTTGAACGGCCGTTTCACACCGCTCCAGCTGCCGCGCATCCAGCTCAATCTGCGCTGCCTGGGCGGCCCAGCGCTGCCGCGTGCTGCTCAGGTAAGCCATGGCCGTACGCCCTTCCGCCAGACTCTTTTGGATGGTTAGGAGCAGGTGCGCATCTAAATTTAGCAGGGGCAGCCGCTGAAATTCATCCCAAAAGGCAGAGTGCCAGCGCAGGAGCGGCCGTTTCTCGCTCTGGCCTGCGCGCTGCTGGTCTAATTGAAACAGGAGACGGTTCCAGGCCAGCGAAAATGGATAGAGAAGCACCGGTCGCCACCAGGCCAGCGTCAGTCCCAGCAGGATACCCGCCAGACCAAACGATAAGAACGGGCCATAGGCGGCACCATCCGTAGCAAACAGAAACAGCCCGGCGCCGCTCCCCAGGGACCCGGCCAGACCGCCTGCCCAGGAACCAGCAATCTTTTCCGCCAGCACGTAAGGCAAGGCAAATAAGGCCGCCACAAAAGCAATAAATGCCAACGCCTGCACCAGTCCGCCAACCGTTGTGGCAGTTGGTAAACCACCCGCCAGCCAGACGGCCGTTCCTACCAACAACCCGGCCACTGACCCACGCCGCCAGCTCTGGCTGCGCCAGCCCACAGCCAGCCCAAACGGCAGCGCCGTCAGCAGCGCCGTCGCCCAGATACCTTCGATGAGCCGGGCCAAAAGTCCAGCACCCAGCCCGATAAAAATACCCACCATCATGCCGCTCACCTGCCGCAAAACGGAAACACCAGGGACGGCCGTATCCTGCACCACCTCCTCCCGCGTCACGCCCACTCCCACGCCGTAAGCCAGGCCACCCGCCAGGCCGCTCGTCATGCCAATCAGGCTGCTCACTACAACGTCCAGCGACACTGGCACGCCATTTAGTGCCGGTGAACCCGGCGAGCGAAGCAGTAACGCGCTGCCCAGTCCCAGGGCAAACCCCGTGGCCATTCCTACCGTTACGCCGATAGCCACGCTGCCCGCAATACTGGCCGCCATTCCCACAACAAGCCCCACTGCGATGCCCAGCATCATGCCTAGAAATAGAATGTTGGGGGGCAGCCGCAGCAGCCAGAGAACCAACGCCAGGAGAAAGCCTACCAGCAGCGGCCAGGCAAAAAAGGTCATGAGCAGAAAGCGCAGAACGTCCGTGTTGGCCCACTGCCGCCGCCGCAAATCGGCCAGGCTAAAATAAGGCGAAAGCGAGCTGTCTACTCGCCTTAGATGGTTGCGCCAGGCAGATGGATGAAAAAAGAGCCAAAATAAGAGCCGGATACTGCCAACGATTAAGTTGGCTGGCAACATAGGCGCATCGGTATAGCGGTCGCGTAAGGTATCACTCATTTGGTAGTCGGTAGTCGGTAGGTCAGTGTTCAGTAGGTCGGTGTTCAGTAAATCAGTGCGTCGCAAACTGATTACTGATTACAGCTCACCGCTCACCCGCCATGCGGCGCAGGGGTTCAAGCTGACGCAATGCCTCCTCGCGCCAGGCGTTGCTGGTTTCGCCTTCGCTGAGGCTGAGCAGGCGTTCGCGGCACAATATTTGCAGGGCCATAGGCCAACGGCCGCTTTCGGCCAGAATCCAGTCCACGTCACTTGCTGAAAACCGAAGCGGCGAGGTGGCAATCAAGCTGCGTGCGCCTTCTTCTGACAGCGGGCCAAGGACGGCCGTATAGCCAAAAATGTTAAAAAACGGCGAGCCTAAGCCCTGGTGCTGGGCCAATACATCTGGCGGCTGGGCGCTGGAAAGCACAAAGCCCAGATTGCCCGCCACCTGGTTGGTCGCCAGGGAACGCAAACTTTCCCAAAAAGCGTCGTCCAGCTCCGGGTAGCGCGTCAGAGCCACGCCAATCTCATCAAGCAAAATGACCGTTGGCTGCTCAAGCTGCTCGCTCACTACGTCCATAAACGCTTCCAGATGGCAGGGGTCTGGCACCTCCAGCTCCATTTCCGTTAACAACGTGCGCAGAAGCGTTTCCTGTTTGCCCAATCTGGCGTCCTGAAAATCAATAAAAATCCAGCGGTATGCTTCGGCCTGGGGCAGCCACTTTGCCAGCCGCAAATAATGCAGCAGTGACGTTTTACCGCTGCGGCGTGGCCCAATGATGGCGGCGTTTTGCAACGGCCGTTGCCGCAGCAGCATCCCCAGGCGTTTAAGCTCGCGTTCCCGGCCAAAAAAAAGCGTCGGGTTGGTAATGGGCGGCCCGGCAATGAATGGCGACCGGGTAATGGGGTGACTCGGTGACAAGGAAGCAATTCTGGGGCGAGATATCTTGTCATCTGGCCCTGGGCGACCGGAGCTGGCAGGCACCTTGTCATAGACGCCCTGGCGAATTTGTTCGTGGAGTACGGCCGTTTCTGCCGAAACAGCCACGTTCAGCTCAGACAGCAAGAGCTGCTGGCACTGTTCAAACTGGCGCAGGGCGGCCGTGCGCTGGCCAGAAAGGGCCAGCAGCGCCATTAGCAGGCGGTGGCTGGCTTCTCGCGTGGGCTCAAGGGTGAGCAGCTGCCGCGCGATGCGAACGCCTTCCTCATATTCGCCTTGCTGCTGCAAATGCCCGGCCCAGGCATCGTGGGCCGCGATAGCCTGGTTATGGAACCAAATGCGCTGCTCCTGCAGCCAGTTATCAAAATCAGGCGCCTGGCGTATGTAAAACTCCTGCAAAAATTCACCCCGGTAGAGCTGAACGGCCGTTTCCCAACCCGCTGCCTCTTTACTGCCCGCCTCTATGCCTTCCCGAAAGGCTGCTGCGTCCAGCCAGACGGGCGCATCTGGATGTATCGCCACAGTTTGATGGCTGATTTGCAGATACGGTTCCAGGTATTGGCGCAGCTTCAGGAGTACGCCGCGCAGGTTGCGCCGGGCGTCGGCATCGGGCAGCTCGCCCCAGAGCAGGGTAGCAAGTGCATGGCGAGAATGGGAACGGCCGTTCATTGCCAGGTAGCACAGCAGCGCCCGTGCCTTACCGGAATCCAGGCCGATCAACGGTTCATCGTCGATAGAAAGCTGGAGCGGCCCCAATAAAGCTAGTTTCAGTACTTTAGTCATATCTTCTGTTGACAATTTCGCTTTAGATCAACGCTTGATCAACGCTTAATTGACATGCTTCTGTTAATCTTTAGGGGTGACTTAGTAAATTGCCACCATTGCACACTTTACTCAGTATACCGGAAACAAGATTTAGATGGAATCAACAAAGCGGTTGGCAACGCCATAGCATACATAAAGTGAACTTATCATGATCAAACTCAAACAGCGATTCAACGATTCTCCCGGACAGGCATTAGTCGAGTTTGCCCTCATAATCTCCGTTCTACTCATGATGATCTTTTTGATTATCGAGAGTGCTCGTATCTTATGGGCCTGGAACACGGTGCAAAATGCCGCACGAGAAGGTGTACGGTACGCCATCACCGGACAGACGGAACAACCAGACTGTGCCGTAGACTTTGGCGAGCCGAAGTTTGTAACCGGGGCTCGGAATGTTTGTAATGATCTGCGCGTGGCCTCAGTCATTGCCAAAACACACACACATTTGTCTGGCCTACCTCTCAACGAGGTATCAACCGCTTTTGAAGATGACGAATATTATAATATCGAAGTATGGGGGGTAGATCAGAACGGGCAGCTACAGTATGATTTTGCCGGCACGCCTAGCAATCCGGTCGTCGTGCGCGTTACCTACCGTGTCCCAATTATCACGCCATTCTTCACGCCCATTTTGCCTTCCATTCCTGTTGTGGGGCAAGAAACCCTAAACAATGAAACGTTTGGTCAGCTAGGCGGCACTGGTGGTGAAGGGGCTGCACTGCCTCCTGACCTGCCCCCAGTGCCCACACCCGGGGTTACGCCGTCACCCACGCCGTCCCCTACGCCCTCCAATACGCCAACGCCTGGGCCAACGTCTACCTCTACCCAAACACCCACCTTCACCCCAACACCACGCTGTGACGTACAGTTTGAGGGATCGGCCGTTGCGGGCAATAACTTTGTCTTTGTCACGGGCGATGTGGGCATTAACGTAACCATCATTAATCTCTCTACCGGGCAAACGCTGGGCTCAGGAACGTTAGGCGGCCCGTTTGATGGTCATGCCTGCGATGGATTTGGCACGATTATTCTCAATCCAGCGCTCACATCAAGCAATATCGGGCACGTGTTAATGGCAGTGCAGACAGGTGTGGCAGACAACAACGATACGACAATCGTTGTGGGCGTCCCACCAACGTCTACGCCTTCGCCAACCCTCACCCCAATACCTACCAATACACCGTCCAGTACACCGCTCCCCACTGTGACCAATACGCCAAGTGCGCCCTACATCACAATTGCACCCAACTGTGGACCCGGGCCAAACATTCAGTTTAACTTACAAGGATACAACTGGCCTACGAATCAATCGGTCACGCTGTTCTGGCAGGGCACGCCCCAGGTCACACTGCAGGCTAACCAGCATACAGGTAGTTTCAGCCTCACCTGGAGCTTTTCTGGCGTAGCCAACGGCACACACCCCGTCCGTGCCCTGTCCGGCACCAATGGAGCCAGTTCAACAGTGAATTTCACCGTTCCCTGTAGTGGACAACCGACTCCTACCACGCCTGCCCAAACTGCTACGCCGGTTCCGGCTGATTTAATTGCGGTAAGCCCCCCCAAGCTCATAAGCACCCCGCCGATCGTAGCCTATCAGCCGGTTCAATTTTCCGTAGCTATTACCAACACGGGCGAGGTGGCTGTAGAAAATCAATTCTTTGTTGATATTTACCTGGACCCAACAACAATCTTGACAGATCGTATACCGTTAACGGAGAGTGATGGTTATTCGGCCGTCAGCGGTCTGGCAGGTGGTGCAAGCAGGGTAATCACCATTACTTCACCCTTGGGCTTCGCCAACAACCCAACAACTCATCAAGTATACGGTATGGTTGATTCAGTCCTTCAAATTCCCGAGGTGAGTGAGGTTAACAATGTTACTAATCCGTTAACCATGAATAACGTAACACCGGCTGCAACGCCTACACCCACGCCAAATCTTACAGGTAATGATGAAATTAGCGGTGTTGTACGCGCATTAATTGCTACATTTCTGCGACAGTTCCGAGCCACTGTCGTTCTCATTGATGAGAGCACCTCAAGCATAGTAGCCACAGATATAACCGATCAAAATGGATATTATCAGTTTGATAATGTTCCACCTGGCACCTACACAGTTCAAACTTGCATCGTAATTGACAATAGAGAATATTTCGGCTTTCGTACAGGCCGAACTCCACCTGATCCATCTGCTGACATTTTTGCACTACAAGGAGCATGTCCTTAAATGAAAAAAAGCTGGATATTCGTTATTTTGGTTTTCGCAGCAATTGTATTGTTTAGTCAGTCAGCAGTAGCTGAACCAGAAGAACCATTGGCCCCAGAATCTTCCTCCCCAAATTGGGAGGCGGCGGAGATTATTTCGCAGACGAACGGGATAACCGGAGCAATTCAACCTGCAATTGCTGCTTCTGCTACTGGATCCAAAGTTATTACGGTTTACAGTGGCATTATAAACAATGATGATAGCAACCATGATGTTTATTACACGACTTCTACTGACTTTGGAAATACGTGGCCAACAAAAGGCCGAATTCACCAGAGTACTGGTGCAAACTCTGATTCTAATTTTATTGATATCGCTATGTCACCTAATAATAAAGGCCACGCAATTTGGGTCGAAGAAGTTGGGGATGTCCCGCGGATAGTCTATAAGTACGAAGATCATTGGGGTAACAACACGACCAATTTAAGGGTAATTTCAGCGCCTGCTATACCGATCGCTATGGCAGACCCACGAATTGTTGCTAAAAGTAACAATAGGCTAGATGCTGTCTGGTCACAGGGTGAACCTTCTACTAATATCAACATATATCATGCTTACTCTACCAGCAGTAGTGGGAGTAGCTGGCAAGGTGTCGCTCCAATTGTCGATACCACAGATACATCCAGGCTTCCTGATATCGCGATTGATGCTTCAGGAAATTATCATGTTGTTTGGGAAGAAGGCCCTGACCCTACCAAAATATTCTACCTGCGCGGAGTACCATCAGGAAATAGTGTGAATTGGTCTGTTATTTCAAGAATAAATATTTCGCAGAAAAGTATTCCTGGCAATACGACTACTGCAACTCAGCCAAAAATCTATACTGTTGGAAACGTTCTGCATGTAACCTACACAAATTTTGTTTCCAAAGAGCAGCAATTTATTCACCATCTGCAATGTAATTCTGGATGTGGCAATCTAGCTAACTGGATATCTGTAGGCAACCCAATTTCTGGTCAAGTGCTTGGAGCAAAAGCTGACGACCCCTTTGATGTAATTTCCACGATGGGACAAGTGGGTCGCTGTATGTATGTGTATTTCCATGGTATCCAAGGTGCTAGCACTTCAAATAATGAGCGAATATGGGGTGTTAACAGTTGCGGGAACTGGGCTGCCAGCGCTCGTGACACAGTAACTGGGGCGAATGTGCGCTCGATCAACCCGGCTATGGCTTCAGCAAACAATTGGTGGCTATTTTTAGCTTATGAGCGGGTGAACACAGACAGTAGCTTCCGTCAGGTTTACTTTGTTCGAAACCAACCAGCTATTTATTTACCAACGATATTGAAATAAAGGCAATTGATGAATCGCTTAGAGTGGATTTTGGGCATTGTTTTGGTGGTGCTGCTGGTAGTAGTAGCAGTGCTTTCGCTAACCTTTTGGTTTCGCAATGATCGCACGGCCGTTCCCGCAGCGGCCGCCAACTCAGCTACCATCATTGCCCAACGCGCCGACGACATTGCCCCCACGCCACAGTACGACGGCCGTTCGGCCATCGTGGCCTATGCAGCAGCGCAAAATGAGGCCCTCGCCTGGCAGTCAGATGCTCAACTGCTGACGGCCCAGGCCACCTGGCCGCAGGGCGCCACCGCCGCGCAGCTGCTAAAGGGCGAAGAAAGCTGGGGCTTTACCTTCTACTCACCTTCTGCGGAGCGCATTGCGGTTTTCTCGGTGGTGGAAGATGAGGTCTCTCTCGTTTCTGAAGGTGATCACCAGCAAACGGATCCGCTGCTTTCTGCCAGCGGCTGGAATCTGGATAGTCAGGAGGCCGTCAGCACGTTTTTGCAGCACGGTGGCAACACCTTTCTGGCGGAACAAGGCGTCTCCACAATGACAATGGCTTTATTGGCAAGCGATACGGAGGGAAACGGCCGTCTTGAATGGCAAATTTCTCTCTTTTCGCTGCAGAGCGGGCAGGCCCTTACCATGCGCCTGGACGCCACGTCAGGGGAAGTTCTGGCAACAAACCCGTAATCGTAATGGAATGTATCTTAACGGTAGTGTAAAGATTGCAACAACCCAATCTTACAGAGGCTATAGAAGCAGAGGTTAAAATGAAAAAAGACCACACAACAGCACAACGTCACTCACAGCGCGGCCAAAGTTTGGTCGAAGTCGCGCTCTTTTTTCCTATCTTTATCATTTTGCTGGCAGGGCTCGTTGAAGTTTCTCAACTGCTTGTCACCCAAAACCGCATTAGCAGCGCCGCCCGGGCCAGCACGCGCTTTGCGGCCAATGGAGGCCAGGATGAAGGTATGGTTACCGTGGTCATTAACAACGTTACCCAGACGCTGCAAATCGATCCTGAAGTTTGGGACCTGTGGAGCATTCGCGCTACGGTAAACGATGCTGGCAACGGTATTAACGAAGAAGATTGGGAATTTACCCACATTTATGGCATGAGTAATACCGTTCGCTTTGGCTCTGTGGACGAAGAAGCCATTCGCGACCGAATTGTTGACGAACTGCAGCGGGACGAGCTTAATAATCAATCCAGTGGCATTGCCGGTGGTCTGCAAATTGTCGGCACCTACGCCATTCATGATGTGGATTCCATTCTCGGCCTGGATGCCATGGCACAGCTAGCGGGCTTTTCTTCACTCGAAGCCCTCAGCATCATGCGCATTACAGCCGATGGGCAAGACGTTACGGCGGGCTGCGCTGCCTTTCCCATTGCAGTTCATGAAGGCGCTCGTTCAGTCACTGCCCCAGGCACAGGTTCAAACCCATATCCAAACTCTGGAGAGTTTTCTTATCCCCCTAACCCGCCAGTTTACCAATCATTTACATCGCACGACGATGATGTAGCACTGCAAAATGCTCAGGAAGGAGATATCTTTAGAGTACAAAATGGCTCTGGCAACGGCAATTTTGGCTGGCTTGCTTGGAATCAGGGTATATCCGCAAACGCAAACACCTTGGCAGATAGCCTTACTTGGCCTGGAAATAGCACTGACTATACTGATCATGGTGATGGTGGAAACATGAACCCAATTGCAGGCTGGGGCGATGGTACTAAGAACCACATTCCACGAGGATATATTGAAGCAGGTGATCCATCTGATGTCTCACTGAATGTTCAAGATTGGGTTGCCGGTAACACTGGTTCAGTTAACTCTAATGCGGTAAGAGATAGGATTGCCGAGCATGTCGATTTAGATCGTGCACTTCGTCTAGTAGTTTGGAGCACAGGAGAAAATAGTGGTAATAATGCACGCTATCAAATCTCTGGTTTCGCAGTATTCCGCATTATTGGTTATAGCCTCAGTCAGGGACAAGGGGGCTCGTGGATCTTAGCTGAATTCATTCGCTGGGATGACTCTTGTGGGCAGTTAGCAAACTAATTTTTTCAGTTACCACCTGATTTTGCAAGTAAATTGTCATTAGATGGACGGGTAAAAGTATATGGACCGTATAAAACAGTATATCCAACAAAAACAACCTATAGGTAAGCGAGAAAAGGGGCAGAGCATTGTGCTTATTGCTCTAATGATGGTAGCTATCATCGCCTTCGTGGGCATCGCCATCGACGTGGGCTTTATCTTTGCGCGTGGTTCGCAGCTCCAATCGGCCATCGACTCGGCCGCGTTGGCGGGCGTGGTGGAGCTATCAGGTTGGTCGCCTGGCAATACGACTCTGGAAGGTGAAGCCCGGACCAAATCAGCTCAGTTTTTGAATGCCAATAATATGCCTGTCTCTGTAACCAATTCCATTAACCTCGCCCAAAACGTGGAAGTATCTCCCACTCCCCTTGGGGCAACACAGTATGCCGTTACGGCTACCTGGCCGGTTGAAACCTACTTCCTCAAGGTTCTTGGCTTCCGGGAGCCAATTAACGTGACGCGCTCGGCCACAGCCGCGGTCTTTTCCCTGGCAGACATCTACGTCAGCCGACGCGTGGAAGATGGCGTGCTCAGCACCTCTAACCAGGGCATTTTTGGGCCTGACGCCTGTACATCTATGGGCGATCCCTTCTCACCGCTTGTTAGCGACTGGGCACCAGGCCCATATACCTACACTTACCGCATTTATATTCCCCCCGACTATGCGCACGATGTGGTTCGCGTGGAACTGTTCGATCCAGACTCTATGAACCAAGCAGCCAACGATCAAACAATTCCCCGCTCCGCTGTTGCGCAACCTTACATGGGTTCAGCTCCTGTAGCCCGGTCATGTGGAGTGGATTATGAGGATGAGGATACTATACCGGACTCAAGCTCGAGCCGAATGCAGCCTTGCTTAATCCCCACGGGAGAGTTGGAAACTCTCGTAAATGCCCCCCCTAACTTAGACCTGGACCAGGTAAATCCGTATTGGTTTGTCCGTATTGATGAAAACCGCGTCAGAAACAGTGCAACAAGCTGCGGAACGCCAGGCAGCTACAGCACTGCCGCCAACACGGCCACGCGCTACAGTCTCTCTTACTTTGCCCAAAACAACGACGGCACGATTGTGCGCGTGCCGCTGGTAACCTACTTTGGCCAAACCGGTGACGGCGTGCGTGATAATGGCGATCATCGCACTGATTTACGCTGGGTGTCACCTGGCGCTGACGTACCGTTTTCAACGGTAGATGATCCGGGCGTTGCCGTACCGGCCATTGCTGAAACGGTAGACAGCTTTGAGATTGATCTAAGGACAGATGTGCCAAACATCGTAGCGGATCAGAGTACAGGTGCACGTTATATCTACTTGGACGTCCAGGCTATGAGCGGCGCCTCAGAAAACGGCTTTGAAATCTGGGCGGGTCCGCCAACCTATGTGAACTCGGTGCCTAGCAACGTGAATAACCGCAATCTGTACATTCTCAACAATCCGGGCTCTCACTCTTCAGGTGGCGTTACCATTTATGGATTGGGAAACCTGCCCATGAACTCTAACTTCGAAAATCCTGTAGATATTCCCTTGATCTATGTAAGCCCCAGCATGATTGGGCAAACCATCAACATCAGCATGTTTGATTCAGATGCTGGTGCAGAACCGCCTGTTATCTTCTATTTTGACTCAATAGCCTTTACTCCGGATGATGACAATCCGCTGGGCTATGATCCAGCCCAAACCGATTGGGCCATGGCCTTTGGCGTAAGTGGACAGCCAGACCCAGATGGTGTTACCAACCGAAACTGTCGGCCAGGAAACTGTCAAACTCAATGGGTAACGCCTGCTTATAAGATTGAAGTTCCCGGCAATTTAGAAGATTGTGACTACGACAATCCGACAATGGAAGATTGCACACCATTCTTTGGTGGTCGGCTCGTTGTGCGCTACGACGGCGGCTTCTCAGACACATACGGCTGGGAAATCAGCGTCGAAGGATTGCCGTATCTGGTAAGGTAATCCTTCTAGCATACAAATGTCTTAGAGACATTTGTGCGCCAGTCCATTAGGATCAAACTTGTATTGTATTGGTAGAGTAAACCGAGAGGCATCTTATGAACACAGTTAAACATCGTACTAAGAGACATACAAAAGAATCAGGGCAAGGCTTTACAGAATATGCCTTAATTCTTTTCCTGGTTGGCATTGCCGTTGTGGCTGTTGTCGCCCTAATGCAGCCAGCTATCGGGGATGTCTTCTCGCGCTTTGTGGCTCAGGCCCCCGTGGCACCTCCTTCTTTACTAAACTATACACCGCCGCCAACGCTCACTCCTTCACCGACGGTTGATCCGAATGCCACGGCAACGTCGCCGCCACCTACTCCATCCAATACAGCTCCACCACCGCCCGCAACCAATACATCGCCGCCACCTACGGCAACCAACACGTCGCCGCCACCCACAAATACGCCGTCGCCTACACCCTGTAGTTTTGCCAACAACACCCACACATTGCCCAGCAATGGCTCTGTGCGCGTACAGTTTGAGAACTTCCGCTGTGGTGGTGCAGGCGTTGCCTTCTTAGAAACCGGCAACAATGGGCCGGGCAGCAATCCATATCGCTCTGATGTAGGCAATGAAGGACCAGATTTACAAACAACCTCAGATGCTGGCGGTGGTTACAATGTGGGGTGGGTTAATAATGGAGAATGGCTGGAATACCAGGTGATAGCTCCGCAAACCATTGGCTATACGTTTGTTATTCGCCATGCTTCGCCCAACAATACCAGTCCACGCATCCGCGTTACCGTTTCTCAAGGCGGGCTACAGTACAATTCAGAAATAATTAATCTCACCCCAACCGGCGACTGGCAAAGCTGGACAAGTAGGGCCATTGGACCTATTACGTTGTTTGCTGGGCCTGTTCCCAGTATTGTGCGCATTACGGCCGAGACGGGCAGCGTCAACTTTAATTACTTTGATATTCAACCGTATTCACCCACGGCAACGCCTACGCAGAGTGTGCCTACCGCCACAACAACACCTACGGCTACGGCAACGCCTACCGCTACGGCAACACCTACGGCCACACCAACCGCTACCACAGCACCGACATTGCAACTATACCTGGAAGCAGAGTCAGGCAGCGGTCTAAACGGCAACTGGGTGATCGCGAACAGTGGTTCAGCGTCCGGTGGACAGTATATCTACTGGAGCGGTAATGATCGCTTGGATAGTCCACACCCCAATAACCACGTAACCTACTCGTTTAACGCGCCAAGCGCAGGCTTGTACCAGGTGCACTTACGTGTTAACACTAGAAACAGCAGTGGCGATGACTCTATTTGGGTGGCAATTGACGGCACGGTCATCAACCAATCTCAAAATATTTCACGCTCTGATGGCTGGGTGAAATTCAACAATATGGCAGGATCTACCTGGACATGGGATCAGGTGCATAATTCTGACAGCGGCAATGCGATTGTGCAGTTCTACTTACCGGCCGGGCCTCGAACACTGCGATTAACCTTTAGAGAGGATGACACCTGGATTGATAGGATTTTCATAACTAATACAGGTAACTTGCCGTAGACGGAACAAACAACTATTAACGAAACAGGCTGGACCATTCTTGGAGATTGGTCCAGCCTAAAAACAGGATTGCGCCAGTTTCTTAATGCAACTGGCGCAATCTTTTTCTTTTTTATTTCACCTCTAAGTGAAAGACTCTCCGTCCAGGAAACCTTCTAGCATGGTGCATACGGTCTTAATGGCTTCGTGGCGTGCTTCGTAGCGACGGCCGTGCATACTAAGGGTAACGTGTACCAGTCGCGCTAAACGCAGGGCATCCAGGTGATGAATAACTGTGGGAGGGCGCAGCCGCAAACGACGGGCCAGCTCTGCCGGGGTAAGTGGCTCTTCAGATAGATATCGTAAGATGCGTAAACGTGTTGGGTCTGCCAGGGCCTTTAGCATCTGGTACAGCAGTTCTGGCACCGCTTCCCCAGGAACCAGCGAAACGCCGTCTGGACGGCCGCCAAACATAAAGAGCCAACGCTTTTTATCTTTTGAAAAGGGCATAAACATGGAAAGCGGCGTTGTCCAAAATGATGGGATCATCACCAGCTCTTCCATTTCCTCGGTTTTGTCGAATTCAAAGCGCAAGCCCTGGGAAAGTTCATTGAGCAGAGCAGGTAGGTCTAGCTTTTTTGCCAGCGATTTTGCTTCGGCAACACGTGCTTCCAGCGGTTTTAATATCCGCGCTTCTTCTTCTTTAAAGAAAACATCGTAGTAAACCTGCAGGGCATTGAGGAATTTTTCGCTGTATTCGGCCGTATTTGCCCAAATATCTAACGTGGCTATCAAATCGTCGTCTGGAATTTTTTTGCTCTTGCCCATTTCTTTTTTGTGCATCTCAGCATATGTATTTCGTAATGCCTTTTTATCTTTGGCATCCCAACTTCCCTGATCTGCAATCCGAAAAAGCAGCTCTCGTCCCTCTTCACCCATGTAGCAGGAGGCAAGCTCCTTCATTCTTTGCTCTGCCGGAATAGCTTCCAGCTTCCTGAGAACAGCAGCGCTGTTTTTGGGCCCGTCCTGGTTGGCTAACCAGGGTATCGCCCACAGGTGATGTTTTTCAATGGCGCTTTGCAAAAATTCCCGCTGCTCGGCTGGCAGGCGTGAACGCACACCAGCCGCCCACGATCCTCTTAAGCCGTAGCGGGCCGGATCATGAATTACTTCCAGGCTGGTGAATAGATCATAAGCTGTGTTAATTTCCCAGGTTAACTGCGGAGTTTTGCCCATTTATAGTTTGTTTCCTAGCAAATCTCCAGAAAGGTTGCTTTCCATTTAGAGTTCTTTCTGTGATTTGATCAAGTAAACGCCAAAATTGAGCCCATTTTATTCAACTTGCTTTTTGGCTTTTACACAGTCCTCTACAAAATTAAT
>JBHIWP010000135.1:0-14028 GCA_041987425.1 Promineifilaceae bacterium (SeqCode)
CTAGAAATTTTGGGCCGTATTGATGATCAGGTAAAGATTCGCGGGGTGAGGGTGGAACCGGCAGAAGTAACGGCCGTTCTGACCGCCCACCCGCACGTCGTCGCCGCCTACGTTACCGCACACTTACCGGAAGGCGGAGAGGCTGTTCTGGTTGCCTATGTGGTCGCCGCTACCGACCACGCGCTGCAATCGGCCGAGATTCGCCACTATCTACAGCAGCATCTGCCTGCCGCCTACATTCCCACACACATTCTCTTTCTGCCGCAGCTGCCGCTGACCCCCAATGGCAAGATAGACCGGCATCAACTACCTTCGCCGTCCAGTGAGCAGCCCGAAATTTACGCCTACGCACCTCCGCAAACGCCTGTACAGCAAGAGCTTGCCGCACTTTGGACCGAGCTGCTGCCCGTGCCCCGCGTAGGCCTGAACCATAACTTTTTTGAGCTGGGCGGACATTCATTGCTGGCTACCAGGCTGCTTGCCCGCATTCGCCGCCACTTTCAGGTCGAGCTGTCGCTCACCACGCTGTTCCAGGCCCCAACTCTGGCCGCTCTGGCCGACGCCGTTGCAAAGGCTCTACCTGCCGAGTACGAACCCGCCCCGCAGATAGAGACAATTACCGCTCTCGCGCCAGATGCGGACAAACCGCTATCGCCAGTGCAGGAGCGGCTGTGGTTTTTAGAGCAGCTGGAGCCGGGTAAATCGACGCTGCAATTACCGCTGGTTGTGCGCTTGCAGGGCCAGCTCAACGTAACCGCCTTGCAGCAGGCATTAGAGGCTGTGGTGGCGCGCCATGCCCCTTTGCGCACCACGTTTACCCTGGTGGACGGGCAGCCCTCCCAGGAAATTGCGCCAACAATGGCCGCCCCGCTGCCAATCGTTTCCCTGGAAGAAGTACCGGAAAGCGAGCGTGAAACGGCCGTTACCCGGCACATCCAGCAATTTATCAAAGAGCCCTTCGATCTGGCACGCGGGCCGCTCTTCCGGGCCATGTTGCTGAAGCTGGGCCAGAACGAGATGATTTTTGTCCTGATCATGCACCACATCATCTCGGATGGCTGGTCAATTCGCCTGCTCTCCCATGAGCTGTCTGAGCTTTACAATGCCTTCGTGGCGGAACGGCCGTCCCCCCTGCCGCCGCTGCCCATTCAGTATAGTGACTTTGCCGCGTGGCAGCGCCAGCGCCTGGAAAGCGACCGGCTGAAGAAACAGCTGGCCTACTGGCAAAAGCAGCTGGAAGGTGCACCACCCATTCTGGAACTACCCACCGACTTTAATCGGCCGCCCGTGCAAACCGGGCGCGGCGTAACGCGCTTCACCACTTTGCCTGCCGCCCTGGTGCAAAAGCTGCGCCGCCTGGGCCAGGAAATGGATGCCACGCTCTACATGGTCACCCTCGCTGCCTTTAAGCTGCTGCTATACCGGCAAACAGCGCAAGATGACCTGGTCGTTGGCACGCCCATAGCTGGCCGTACCCACACCGAAACTGAAGCGTTGATTGGCTTCTTTATTAACACGCTGGCGCTGCGCACGCAGCTAAGCGCCGCCCAAAGCTTTGGCGATCTGGTGCGGGCCGTGCGCGAGGTCACGCTGGAAGCCTACGCCAACCAGGAGCTGCCGTTTGAGCGGCTGCTGGAAGGGCTGCAGCTAGAGCGCGACCTGAGCCGCACGCCGCTGTTCCAGGTGTTCTTCAACATGCTCAATATGGAAGCACACGCGCTGGACCTGAACGGCCTGCAATCCGAACGGCTGCCCTGGTACAGTCAAGACGCCAAGTTTGACCTCACCGTTTACCTGACAGAGCAGGACCGGGGCGATATGCAGCTGCGCCTGGTCTTTAATGCTGATCTGTTCAGCGATGAGCGGATGCAGATCTTTCTGGAGCAATATTGCCTGCTGTTAGAGCAGGTTGCCGCCAATGCCCGGCTGCCGCTGAAAGCTTATTCGCTGCTGACGCCAGAAACGAAGCCACGCCTGCCAGACCCCCGGCAGACCCTGGCCGATACCTGGATGGGCGCAATTCACGAGCGGGTGACGCAGCAAACGGCCGTTGCCCCCCACAATATTGCCCTGGTAGATGCGCAGGAAACCTGGCGCTACGATGAACTGGAGGCGCGCAGCAACCAGCTGGCCCATCATTTACTGGCACAAGGCATTGGCGCAGAAGATGTAGTGGCCATCCATGCCCACCGCTCGGCGACGCTGGTGTGGGCCATTTTGGGCGTCTTCAAGGCTGGCGCTGCCTACACCATTCTCGACCCGGCCTATCCGCCCGAACGGCTGCTAAGCTACCTGCACACCGCCCGGCCCAAGGGGCTTATTCAGCTCGCCGCCGCTGGTGGTGTACCAGCCGAAGTTGACGAATTTTTCAGCGAATCAGCCTGCCGGGTAACGCTGCCACTGCTAGAAACGGCCGTTGCCACAAACTTCTTCGCCCAATACCCAACCACCCCGCCAGAGGTGCAGACGGGGCCAGACAGCCTGGCGCTCGTCACCTTTACCTCTGGCTCCACCGGACAGCCCAAAGGCGTTATGGGGCGGCACGGCCCGCTAAGCCACTTTCTGCCCTGGCAGACGGCCCGGTTTAAGCTAACGGAGGCCGACCGCTTCAGTATGCTCTCTGGCCTCTCACACGATCCGCTGCAGCGGGATATCTTCACGGCGCTGTGGGTAGGCGGCACGCTATGCATCCCCAGCCCGGACCTCATTGGCACGCCGGGTCGGTTGGCCGCCTGGATGGCCGAGCAAGCGATCACCTTTGCCCACATGACGCCGCCAATGGCCCAGCTTCTAACGGAAACGGCCGTTAACAACATTCCCAGCCTGCGCTACACCTTCTTTGTGGGCGACAAGCTCACCCAGGAGGACGTTCGTCGGCTGCGCCGAATTGCGCCACAGGTAACCGCCATCAACTCCTATGGCTCCACAGAAACTCAGCGGGCCGTCACCTGCCAGCTAATTTCACCGAACACAGAGGAGGCGCGGCACAAAGCTGTCTTTCCTCTGGGGCGTGGCATGGAAGATGTGCAGCTTCTGGTGCTCAATGAGCAGCAGGCGCTGGCAGGCATTGGCGAAGTGGGCGAAATTTATATGCGCAGCCCGCACCTGGCGCGCGGCTATCTGGGCGACGAGGAATTAACCCAAGCCCGCTTTTTGCCCAACCCCTTTACCAGTGCGCCCGGCGACCGGCTCTACCGAACTGGTGACTTGGGGCGCTATCTGCCAGACGGCCGTGCGGTGTTTGCCGGGCGCGCCGACCGGCAGGTGAAAATTCGTGGCTTCCGCATTGAACCAGGGGAAATTGAAGCGGCTCTGCTGGCGCATACGGCCGTGCGCGACGCAGTTGTAATGGTTAAGGAAGCACCACAAATAGGCCCGGCCCTGGCTGCCTATCTGGTTGCGCCGCAAGATCCTTCCGTGACTGAATTGCGCGCCTTTTTACAAGAGCGACTGCCAGACTTCATGATTCCGGCCGCCTTTGTATTTGTGCCAGCCATTCCGCTTACGCCCAACGGCAAAATAAACTACAAGGCATTGCCCGCGCCTGACTGGCAAACCACCTCCGACGCGCAGAGCTTTGTGGCGCCACGCGACGAAATAGAACAACAGCTGGCCACAATCTGGGAAGAGCAGCTTGGCGTAAAACCCATCAGCGTCATAGATAACTTCTTTGCCCTGGGTGGCCATTCTCTGCTGGCCGTGCGTTTGTTTGCCCGTATCGAAAAGCGCACAGGCTGGCATCTGCCAATCGCGCTGCTGTTTCAGCACCCAACCATCGCCCAACTGGCCGATGTTATCCGCCAGCGGGAACCCACTCAGGCCTTAACAGCCCTGGCGCCCATCAAGCCCTACGGCTCGCGACCGCCCTTCTTCTGCGTCCACGGTGGCGCCGGGCACGTCTTTAACTACCAAAAGCTGGCTGGCTACCTGGCCGATGATCAGCCATTTTACGGCATTCAGCCGCCAGACTGGACGGCACACCGTGTAGAGGTGCCAGACGTTACCCAGCTGGCTACTCGCTACCTGGCTGAAGTTCGCCGCTTCCAGCCCTCTGGTCCGTACTATCTGGGTGGATTTTGCTTTGGTGGCACGATTGTGTTTGAGATGGCGCGTCAGCTTCAGGCAGCCGGGGAAGAGGTGGCGCTTTTGGCGTTGATTGAACCAGCGTCTGCAAACGGCCGTGCCGCGCTCTGGCGCAGCGCCACCAATGGGAAAGAGCATCAGCGCCAGCCGGGTCTGGCTACCCGCCCCGAAAAGCCTGCTTCAGCCAGGGGTCAGGTTAAGCGGTTTGCCTATGGGATGCTGTACCGCACCCACCGGCGTTTGGTCCGCATGGTCCGCTCGTTAAAGCGAGGCGCATTTACGCTATATTTAATGACCGGGGCAGCCGTTCCACAGCAGTACCGTGACTTCTATTTGATAAATTTTGTCACCCGACCGGCTCGCAGGACGTATACGCCCGCTGCGCCGTTTAACGGCAATCTTCATCTTACAGTCATCGAGCGCATCGTCGGGGCCGACCCCACGCTTGGCTGGGGCAATTACGCCACGGGCGAAGTAGAACTATGCCGCGTAAAGACAGACCACCTTGGTGTCTTGAGAGAGCCGCACGTTCAGATTGTGGCTAAGGAATTGCAACATTGGCTCGATAAAGCCCAAAACAGATAGCTGCCTTGTGTGGAACGGCGTCAAAACAACGATGAATTAATCTCCCTGCTTGCGGGCCTGCTCCTCCATTTGCTTCCGCAGGCTTAACGGCCGCATATCGGTCCATACCTCTTCAATATAGTCCAGGCATTCCTGCTTGGTGCCGGTTTTGCCCGCTGCCTTCCAACCCAATGGCAGCTCACGGTCTACCGGCCATATTGAATACTGCTCCTCGTGGTTCACAACGACATTAAAAGTTGTATTTTCATCATCAAACATGCTAAATCCTCCATTTGCTGTGAGTAATAAGCCGTCTTATTCTCCGGCATTTTCTGAGCTTGTTAATATCAGCCGCTCAATACTGTTTTCCAGCACCGCATCCCGGCTGAAGAAGACGCGATGATACGTTCCATTCTGCCACATCTCTATCATATCGGCATAGTGTGGGTGATAGGGGTGCCCGCTCTGACCAGTTGCGTGAATCGCCTGGCTGCTGTCCTCATCGGCTAAATCAATCAATAAGCGGAAGGTAACCCCGCCGCTGGAGCGCGCAGGTTCCTCCCAATCCCAGTCAATCGCATTTACAACGCTGTTGCCGCCATCAACTGGGAAGGGGCCTCGATTCAGAATAAATTCCATCGAAGGTATACCAAAGCGACCCAGTGGCACATTTTCAAACGTAATCGTATGCAGCGTGCCCCAGGTCCATTGGCTCATGTTCTGCCCAATGGTTTTTTCGAGCCAGTCAACGCTTTCGGTTAGCGCTTGCAGTAAAATTTCGTCCCGAGTTTCCACCCGCTCCGTGTTCACATTATCCCACCACTGGGCGTCTGGCTGCTGCGATAAGTTGTGGAAAAAGATGCGCTGCGTATTGCCATCAAAAAGATACACATCGCCAATCTCGCCCAGATCGTCTCCTACCACCGCCTCTGCCAGGTGCAGATAAAATATTTCAAAAATGGTGGTAGCCACGCTGTCACGGTCCTCCTGATAATCCCAATCGCGCAGCTGGTCAATCGCGGCCATTACGCGTTCGTCGTCAGAGGAGAGATTTAGCAGGAAAGGGACATAGTCGGAAGCCAACAGAGATTTGGTGTCGAGCTGGATACGGGCAAAATCGTCCAGGGTGATTTGTCCGTTTTGGGCCAGCGTCGTTTGCAGCATTTCCTCGATGCGCGCTGCCCGGTCACCAGCACCCCACTCCCGGCTGATTACGTAGGGATGATCTTCAGCGACAATGGCGTTATTGGCCGTGACGATGTAGCCAGATTCGGGATTGAGCAAGCTGGGCAGCTCTGCAAAGGGTATCCAGCCGTCCCATTCATATTCACCCGTCCAGCCAGGAACGGGCAGCGAGCCATTGCCACTGCGGCGGTTGGGAATGCGGCCGGGCAGCTGGTAGGCAATATTGCCCTCTACATCGGCATAGATAATGTTTTGTGACAACGTGTCCCACAGGCGCATGGCGTCCTGAAATTCATCATAGTTGGCCGCCTGGTTGAGGTGCAGGATGGCCTGCAAAACGCGCGACGGCTCGGTGCTGGTCCAGCTTAACGCCAGCACCTGGTTCAGCCGCTCGTCCGCATCGGTAACAATCACACCATGACGAGTCTGGCGCACATCCAGAACATAATCACCAATTTCTGATACCCCAATTACCTCAGTGATCACCGTCATGTTGTGCCATTCTCCTTCAAATTCGTATTGCAGCGGGTTGTCTGGGTTTAGCTTTTCAATGAAGAGGTCCTGCGTGTCCAGGCGCGCATTGGTAAGGCCCCAGGTGATGTTTTCGTTACGGCCGATTACCACGCCGGGCACCCCGGCAAAGGAAAAGCCCACCACGTCCCAGCCCGGCGCATGGAGCGACACCTCGTACCAGCGAGAAGGAATCTCCAGGTCCAGGTGCGGATCGTTGGCCAGCAAGGGAAGGCCCGTATCCGTTAATTCGCCGCTTACTACCCAGCTATTGCTGCCGGCAAACGGATGCAGTCCAACGGCAAATGGCGCGTTTTTTGTGGCGCCAATAAAGGCCATCTCCGGGCTAACCTCGTAACCGTACGGCCGTTCCAGGCTGTTGAAACCTGTCTGGCCGCTAGATTCGGTAAGGATGTAGGGGCGGTCATCGGAATAGTAAGGCCAGAGATCGGCTACGGCCGTTTCGCCCAACGCCTGCTGCAAAATGGCCCGTTCCTGCTCCCGGTACATGCCCCCGCCAAAGCTCCAGTCCAGCGCTACCCCCAGGGTCAAGGTATCCACCGGCGTCCACGGCTCAATCTCCCACGGTTCATCGATCACGTCCCAAATGGTCATGTTCAGGGAGAAATTTTCCCGGTTTTCATCTACGTAGGCGTTGACGCCAGCGCTGTATGCCTCCAGCGCGCTTACAACCTCGGGCGCATTCTCCTGGTACATGGCCCAGGTGGCTGCGCCGATGCGGTTCCAGCCAACGTTTCGTGCCAGAATGTCTACATCGAGCGTAAATTCGCCATACAGTTCGGCCGTGCGCCCCTGGGCCACGCGCCGCTGCACCTCCATCTGCCAGAAGCGGTCCTGAGCATGCACGTATCCCTGGGCAAAGAACATGTCTTCCACATTGTCGGCGTAAATATGGGGGATGCCATATTCGTCTCGATAGACGTTGACCGTCTCTTTTAGGCCCGGTACGGCCAGGGTGCCGTCCGTCTGGGGAAACGGCTGTCGCACCGTCAGCACCGAAATGAAGATCCCAGACAGAATGAGTACCAGGACAACGGCCGTCACGCCCGTCAAAGCGATGCGAAATGAGCGCGTCATGCCAAAGCGCACGTCCTCTGCTACCGGTTCGGCCACGGCGTCTGACTGTTCCACCATCTCTTCCGGCGACTCAGTAACAGCATCCGGCAGCTCGTCCTCAATCCGGCGCAGGCGCGGATACAATAAGCCAGCGACGGCCAGCAGCATGGCTGCCACACCCGTAATGGCAAACAAAAAGGCGATCCCATATCCTGGCCCAATGCCGATCACCTCTTCCATAATCGTGCCCGCCCAGGCCCCATCTTCGGCAAAAAGCGGCTCAAACACCTCATCTGCCAGAATGCCGGAAAGCAGGTAGGAGATCGGCAGCAGCGACCAGGAAAACGCCTGGCGCACAGCACGGGTGCGCCCCAGCACATCGGGCACCGTTTTGCTGTACCAGATGGCGCTGGCCAGCCCATCGACAATAGGAATGCCCATGAAAAAAACAAAGGCAACAAAGTAAAAAACAATCGGCACCGGCTCCAAACCGGCCACCAACACGGCCACGCCGCCCAAAAAATGGACGCCCAAAATGCCGTAAATGCGCCGCTTCGGCCCCCGCCAAAATGTCATCAACAAGCCCCCAGCCAAAACGCCAATACCCCCGGCAGACAAGGCCAGCCCCAGCACCCTGACGTCATACAAACTTAGGGCCATGGGCGTCATTAGCGTCACCAGCACACCGACAATGAAGTTGTTCAGCGTGGAAAAAAGCATCAGGGCAAAAAGTCCGGCACGCGTGGTCAGGTAGCGCCAACCGTGGACCACTTCGTTCCACAGGCTCTTCTTCTCCGTCTGCCCCTCGGCCGTAGCTTTTGGCCGGGGAATATGAATCTGCAGAATGATGACCAGGGCAATGAGATAGGTGACAAAATCGACGACGAGGACGCCCCATAAATCAATGGCCAGAATCAAAAAGGCGGCCATCGTTGGCGCCAGAATCTGTGCCGCGGCACCAATCATGGCGGCGATACCGTTGATGCGCTCGTAATGCCGCTTGGGCACCAGCAGCGGCGTGGTGGCCACATAGGCCGGCCGCTGAAAGGCACCGGCAGCCGACATGATGGTGGTAATAACGCCCACATAAAACACGGAAAGCTGATCGGTAAACAGAAGATATGCCAATGCCAGGGTGCAGAGGGCCACGGCCGAATCGCTGATGATCATCACTTTTTTGCGGTCCGAGCGATCCACAATGGCCCCGGCAAACGGCGAGATGAGGATATTCGGCAGCACGCCAAGTACGGCAATGAAGCCAAACAGCGTCACCGAGCCTGTTTCCAGAAAGACCCAGATGTCGAGGGCAAAGCTGGTTAGGCCGGAACCCAACAGGGAGATTGACTGCCCCACCAGGAGCAAAATAAACCCTTCGATTCCAGAAATGCGTCGTTTCATAGGTTGTCTGCCTTTTTCTCCATGAGCATGGCTTTGACAGCTTCGTCGGGAAGCTGGCTGAGGCGTAAGAGCATTTTTGCGGTGGTTTCCACATTACGGCCGTTTGCCGGCATTTGCAGCAGCGTTGTGGCCAGTCCGGCCACCGTAGGCGTTTCAAACAGGGTGCGTAAAGGCAACTGAATCTTAAAAATGCGGTGAATGCGTGAAATGATTTGCGTGGCCAGCAGGGAATGTCCTCCAAGCTCAAAAAAGTCGTCGTAGATGCCAATTTGTTCGGCGTTGAGCGTTTCGGCAAAGATGCCTGCCAGCACCTCTTCCAGGTCGCTGCGCGGCGCCGCGTAAGCTGGCTTTTCACTGGTCTCTGCAAGCGCCGGTTTTGGCAGGCCATCGCGATCGACCTTGCCATTGGGCAGGCGCGGCAGGGCAGGCATGGCCTCAAACGCCGCCGGAACCATATAGGCGGGCAGCTTTTCGTTCAAAAATTGGCGCAGTTCGGTCACCGGCACGGTTTGGTTCGGGCCAAAAACCACGTAGGCCGCCAGTTGGTTGTTGCCGTTGGCGTCGGCCCACACCTGAACCACGCCCTCTTGCAGGGCGGGGTGCTGCGCCAGAACGGTTTCAATTTCGCCCGGCTCCACGCGGAAGCCGCGCACCTTCACCTGGTGATCGACCCGGCCCAGGAATTCCAGATTGCCGTCCGGCAAATAACGTACCAGGTCACCTGTGTCGTACAGTCGCTCGCCTGAAACTTGGGAAAAAGGATTGGGCAAGAATCGTTCGGCCGTAAGCGACGGCCGTTCCAGATACCCCCGCGTGACGCCTCCGCCGCCGATAAACAGGCGGCCCGGCACGCCCACCGATACCGGCTTCATCTTTGCATCTAGCACGTACAGCGAGCAGTTGGCCAACGGCCTGCCAATGGGCATGCGCGGCCACTGTTTTTCTTTTTGTTCCTGGGTTATTGGTTCGTACAGGGTGGCCGTTACGGTGATTTCCGTGGGGCCATAGGTATTGATCCAGCGCACGGCGTCGCCGCCCAGCCTGCGCCACAAGGCGTAGCGGTCTGGCGCCGGTTCGGCAGCGTTCAGCAGCACCAGCCGCACGGACGACGGCAGCGCGTGCGCCTCCTCTGCCAGCAGGGACAGCTGGTACACCCATTCATGCCAGAAGGGAGTGGGCAAGCTGAGCACCGTGATCTGATTTTGTGCGACAAAATCGCTAAATTCCAGATGCGGCGCAATTCGCTCCGGCCGCAGCACCACCGTCGCGCCGCTGAGCCAGACAGGGTACAGCTCCTCGGTCGTGGCGTCGAAGCTGATCGAGGCAAAATTAAGCACGCGATCCTCGGGCTGGATGTCTAACGGGGGCAGTACGGCCGTTAGATAATTCATCAGCGAACGGTGCGTCACGCACACGCCTTTGGGCCGCCCTGTGGAGCCAGACGTGTAAATAATGTAGGCCAGATTGTCTGGGTGCAGCACGGGCTGCGGCGCATCGGCCGCTGCTTCGCTGATGGTGGTCCAATCTGAATCCAGGCAGACGATTTGCAGCGGCCGTTGGCGGGCCTGGTGCCACTGCGCCGCGGCAATGACGTTTTGCTGCGTTAACAGCACAGAAATGCCCGCATCCGCCAGCATAAAGGCCAGCCGTTCCTCGGGGTAATCGGGATCGAGGGGCACGTAAGCGCCCCCTGCTTTGAGTACGCCCAGCATAGCGACTGATTGGTCGATAGAGCGGGGAATGTAAATGCCAACCGTCGTTTCTGGCCGCACGCCCAGGCGGCGCAAATGGTGCGCCAGCTGGTTGGCCCGCTGGTTCAGATCGGCATACGTCAGGGATTCCCCACTGCCTTCAACGGCCGTATGCACCGGGGTGCGTCGGGCCTGTGCCGCAAACTGCTGATGGACGTATTTTTCTTGCCAGGGGAACGGATTTGCCGGATTCCAGGCATAGAGCAGCTGTTGGGTTTCAACGACCGTTAACCACGGCAGGTCGGACAGGCGCCGGTCCGGATCGGCCACAATACCGTCCAGCAAGACCTGGAAGTGGCTCAAAAAGCGCTGCATGGTGCCCCGGTCGAACAGGTCCGTGTTGTACTCCAGCGAGCCGATCAGGCCGTCGGCCGTATCCGTCAGCGACAGCGTGAGATCGACCTGCGCGGTGTGAGCGGCGGCATCTACCGGCTTGATTTCCAGGCCGGGCAGCGCCAGCGCCGGTTTGGGTGCCGTGCGCAGAATGAGCATGGTCTGGAACAACAGCGGGCGGCTCAAATCCCGCTCCGGCTTCAAGACCTCGATGATTTTTTCCACGGGCAAATCCTGGTTGTCTAACGCGCCCAGCACCACCGGGCGCACGCGCTGCAGCAGCTCCCGAAACGTTGGATCGCCAGACAAATCGGTGCGCAAGGCCAGTGTATTTACAAAGTAGCCAATCAGCCCTTCCGTTTCACGCTGGCGCCGCCCGGCAATAGGCATCCCCACGATGAGATCGTCTTGCCCGGTGTAGCGGTAAAGCAGCGTCTGAAACGCCGCCAGCAAGGCCATAAAAAGAGTAACGTTCTCTTGCTGGCTCAATCGGTGCAGCTTTTGGGCCAGGGCGGGCGGTATGTGAACGGGTTCCTTGCTGCCGGCAAAGGTTTGTTCGGCCGGCCGCGGCCGGTCTGTCGGCATTTGTAAGACGGGCAGTTGGCGCTGCCCAGCATCGCTAGCGGCCAGCTGCTCCCGCCAGAAGGCCAACTGCTTGTTTAACAGCTCGCTCTGAAAGTGCTCCCGCTGCCAGCGGGCAAAATCACCGTATTGTATGGGCATCTCGGGCAAAACGGCCGTTTCGCCCGCAGCCGCTATATAAAAGTGGCTCATTTCCTGAATGAAAATGCCCATCGACCAATCATCGGAAATGATATGGTGCATACAGATGAGCAGGAGGTGATCGTCGGCGGCCAGACGCACCAGCAAAACGCGCAGCAGCGGGCCTTGTTGCAGGTCAAACGGCCGTTTACTTTCTTCTCCTGCCAGCCGAATTGCTTCCGCTTCTCGCTCGTCCGGCGGCAGATGCGTTAAGTCCACCTCCGTCAGAGGCACTTCCAGGGTGGGATGGATAATTTGCACCGGCTCGCCGTCTATCATGTCGAAGGTGGTGCGCAATGTTTCATGCCGCTGCATGAGCTGCGCCAGGCTGTGGGCCAGCGCCTCGGCCCGGTACGCGCCGCGAATGCGCAAAGGAGCCGCCAGGTTGTAAGCCGCGTTGCCCGGCTGAAGCTGGTCCAGGACCCACAGGCGCTGCTGCACAAGAGAGACCGGGGCCTGGGTGCGATCTGGACGGCGCGGAATGGCCTGCTTGCTCTCTTTAGCCTGCTCTCGCTCGCGCAGCATGGCCTCTAGCAGGGCACGCTTTTGCGGCGAGAGTTTCTCAATTTGCTCCCGAATATCTTCGTTTTTCTTCATCATCTATCAACCAGTTGTAAGCGCATTTTCAGTCATCTGCATACAGGTCGCAACTGCTTGCAGCATTTCCGGTTCAACCGGGTCGGCTGGCGGGCGGCGGCCTTGCCAGCATTCAAACATGTTGAGCGCGTAGTGCAGCGTGGCCAACGGCCGTATCAATTCAAACAGCGTCTTTAGTTCAGCCAGGGGTTTGTACACCGTCCACGGCTGCAAATAGGCATCCCGCAGGCCGTCTACCTGCGCCGCCATGTCTGGCGCGGTAAGTGTGACGTAGCCCAACAGGGCCACCGGGCTAAAAAATGGATGAGACAGTGC
The DNA here is from genome assembly GCA_041987425.1 of Promineifilaceae bacterium (SeqCode). GTDB lineage: Bacteria > Chloroflexota > Anaerolineae > Promineifilales > Promineifilaceae > Leptofilum. Next base: position 12,576 of record JBHIWP010000135.1, read on the forward strand.
CCCATCGGCCCAATCAAAAAACACCGGCTTCCCCCCGGCCGTATAAATGTTATTGGGATGAAAATCGCCGTGCTCCAGCGTGGCCGGAATTCGGTGTTCGGCGACTTGCTGGCACAGCGCGTCAACCTGCGGCGCAAGGCGATCGAACAGTCCCGGAGCTAGATGAAAGTTTGGTGCCGCAGCCTGAAACGGCCGTAACCGCTCTGCAAATTTCTCCAGACGCCGATCAAAACAGCCCAACGCCATTAGCGCCTCAACTTGATCCACAAGCTGAAGCTGAATCTGGCCCATCGTTTGCATGGCTGCGTGCCAATCGGCCAGATCAAACGTCTCGTAAAGCGGCCGTCCCGCCATTTCGGCCGTTAGCAGCCACTTTTGTTCCGGCTCTACGGCCAGAACCGGCGCAACGTGCGCCGGGAACTGCCGCGCCAGCATCTGCGTAAGAACCGGTTCGTGCGCATAATGAGCGGGCACGGCTTTCAGGTAAACGGCCGTTTCCCCTGCCGGAATTCGCAATACGCAGGCATCGGGCGAGCGCCGAATAATTTCGCTGGGGGCAGTTGGGGAACGGCCGTGTTGGGCAAGCTAGTCAGTTACCCATACGGTTACCTCGTCCAGCCACCCGGCCGCTTCCCAGGGATATGCTGCCGGTTGTTGCGCCTCGGTAATACCTGGCCGTGACGGCCGGCGGCGCACCTGGTGGTAAACAGCCAGTGTCCGGCGCACCATTTTCTCGCGGCTGAACTCGGTTTCAATCCGTTCTTGGCCCGCCGCGCCAAGCTGTTTCGCCAGCGCCTCATCTTGCAGCAGGCGGCATTGAGCCGCAGCCAGCGCCGCCACATCCACCTGGCGCTCGCCGTTTGCGCCCGTGTGCACCGGCACCAAAAGCCCCGTTTGCTCGTGGCTAATGATTTCCGGCAGCCCACCGGTATCCGTCGCCACGACCGGCACCCCGGCGGCCATCGGCTCGGCGGCGGCAAAGCCAAACGATTCAAACAGTGACGATACCACCGCCAGATCGGCCGCCTGGTACAAGAGCGCCAGCTGCTTCTGCGGCACTTTGCCCAGCATTTTAAGAGGGGCATTCAGCGCAGGGTACTGCTGCTGTAGCGTTTTGACCTTCTGTGCCGAAGCGCGTGAGGCCGCTTCCCCGGCGACCAGATAGCGCACGCTGGGGCAGGCAGCCACCACTTTTGCCGCCGCCGCAAAAAAGGCATCCAGCCCCTTCACTGGGGAAAGGCGGCCGGCAAACAAAATGATTTTGTTGTCCCCGCCCCCCAGCGTTTGCCGCAGCCGGGCGCGGGCTTCTGGGGAAACGGCGGGCTGGAACAGCGGGGCATTGATGCCGTTGTGCACCACGTGCAGCCTGGCTTGCGGCACCCGGTGCGTTTGGGCAATGACGTCGGCCATGGCCTGGCTGACGGCGATCAGGGCATCGGCCTGCTGGCAGTAG
>JBHIWP010000136.1:0-14011 GCA_041987425.1 Promineifilaceae bacterium (SeqCode)
AAAGCGCTCAGGATCTAAGCGGGCAGGAGTTGGAAGTTCTTCTACCTGAGCCTGAACGTTTGTTATTAGAGTAACGGCCGTAAACACCAAGAGAAATAAGAACCCAAATGTTTTACTATATCTATTTGACATTGATTTGCTCCAAAGCTAGCTGCATTGTTTGCTCTAAACTCCCATCCCAGTTATGTTGGTAAAGGTTTAGAGCATTGAGAAAAACACTATTGCAATAATTTTGGACCAAAATCAACCAAAAAACAAATTTCAAATTTTATTTGCGTTCGGCCGTACAGTACGTCACCGACTGGCTGTGGACCCAGGAATTGGGACAGTAGCGACTTTATCGCGCAACCAGCGGTAAAAACACTTGTTCCGATAGATTTGCCAGGAAGCCTAAGGGGGGTTCGTCTGAGCTGGTACTGTAAAAACGGCCGATATTGGGGAAAACGGCCGCCAGATCACCCGGAGCCACGCCAAACCAGAGCGCCATCTCGGCAAAGTATTCGTCGCAGGAAGTAGTGGGAATCAATCGGCCGCGGCCGGTATCTAGCGGATTGTTTTCATACAGCGCGGGGAAATCACCGTAAATGCGGCTGCCCTTCACTGAGCCACCCATCACGATGTGGTTGCCGCCCCAGGCATGGTCAGAGCCCTGCCCATTGGAAGTAAGCGTACGGCCGAAATCGCTGGCCGTGAAGGTTGTCACGTCGTTTTGTACGCCCAGTTCTGTCAGCGCGTCCTGGAACTCCTTCAGGCCCTGGCTCACCAGGGAGAGCATCGCCATCTGATTATCCAGAACTTCGTCGTGATGGTCCCAGCCGCCAAGCATTACAAAGAAGGTCTGACGCCGGTAGCCCAACGCACTGCGCGCAGCGATAGTTTTAGCCACCATCGCCAGGCTTTCTGAGAAATAATTGTCTGAAAACTGGGTGGCAAAGGGCGGTACGTCCTCGATGGCGTCGGCAAAGAGGGCCGCACCATCAATGGCGGCGCGCGTGCTGTTGGCAAAGGTCTGGTCGAACAGGTTCTGGTAAGCCAGATCAAGCATTGACTCGATGGCCGCGTTTTGCAGCACATGGCGCGACCACCAGATATCGTCGTGGCCGTGAATTTGCACCGCACCGTTGCCCCAGGGCACCACGCTGTACTCAGTAAGCGTGGTGCCGGTCTGGAACAGGTTGGTGCCCGCCAGGGAGATATTCATGGAGATGACATCACTGTCGTTGAGCGACTTGAGCAAATCGGCCGTGCGCCCGCCCCAGCCAAACCCGGTGCGCTTGTCCGGCACCGAAGTTTGCCAGTGCATAATCTGGTCACTATGCGAATACAGTCCCAGCGGCAGCTTCGCCAGGCCAGACTCAATGCCCGCCAGGGTGGTGGGCTCCACCAGCGTGCCCACATTGGCCACAAAGGCAAGCTGCCCGGCGTTAAACAGCTGGGCCACCTCCGGCATGGCCGGATGCAGGCCATAGGAACGGCCGTCTGTATCCAGCGCGTTCAGGGGGATCAGATCGCCCTGCGGCAGCGCCAGATCGGCGCGAATAGCGGCGTATTCACTGTACTCGGCGCTGCTGCGCGGCACGAGCATGTTGAAGGAGTCGTTGCCCCCCGCCAGAAAGATGCAAACCAGCGCTTTGTAGTCGCTGCCGCCTGCCAACGCATTGGCCGACAGCGGGGAGATGGGGAGCTGCTGGGCCGCGGCCGTATTGGTCATGCGCAGGTTCATCAGCGTAGAAAATAGCGAGGCGGAGCCAACGGCCGCACAGCTGGCGCTACCTAAGAATTGTCGTCGGTTCATTTTGAGTGGCATTGATAGTCTCCAATTTCACGTACAAGTAGAGTAACTGGGTAATTGCTCAATTACCCAATTACGTCCTACACCTGCACCGCATACTCCGGGCAGCTCATAAATAAGAAAATAGCCAGGCGCACTACGTCTTCGGCGCTGGCGCCATCGTCTTCATAGGCGGTAACGGCCGTTTCAATAATCGTCCTCATCTCAGTAGACAAAGTGCCTGACGTTAGCACCAAATCCAGGTGATCGACCAGAGAAGAAATGTCGCCCACCAGGGTAACCTCATAGCTCAAATCAGGCTGGGGCTGGTCCAGGTCATAAGTTTGTCCCCGAATCTCTGTGGTGTCAGATGGCAAATCAATCACATAACCCCACCACAGGCGCGAATACCAAAAGTTAATGGTAGAAATGGCGGTATAGCTATTGAGCAGCTGAAACTCCGGCCCGGCCAGGCCGTTGGCGCTTAGCGCGCCGGGCGGGCTGTAGCCAGGGGAGAAAAAGTTGAATACGCTGGGCGCATTAAACATGTATTGGCGCAGATCGTTTTCTACTCCCCAGCCAGCGTCCCAAAATTTGCCCTGCGGATTTTCATAATGAAAGGCGCGCACCAGCTGGGTAAAGCGGAAAAACGGTTCGCGCAGCTTGCCATGCGTAGGGTCGTTAATGTAGGCGGGATTTCGGGCTTCATCGTCTAGCAAGATGGCTTTAATGACGGCCTGCATATCGCCGCGCACGCCAGAGCCGTTGTCGTTGAATACGGCCGTTACCCGGCCAACGTAAGCTGGCGATGGATTGGACTTCACCAGCCGTTGAATAAGCTGCTTGCCAATAAATGGCCCGACGTTGGGATGATTAAACAGGTGATCCAAAGCATCATTCAGGTCTTCCATGCCCGTCTGGCCGCCGGGCACCACGTAGCTATTGAGCAGCGTTTTGGGGCCGGGTTCGTGTTCGGAGTTCCACATTTTTAGGGGACGTACGGCCGTGTACGGGTTCAGCCAGCCGCTGGTGAAGTCATGCGTCCACCACACGTGCGGGTCACCGTCAAAATCATACTGTAGGCCCGTAAAAATCTTGGCAAACTCAGTGATGTGGCTGTTGTCATAGGTGGGAATGGGCTCATTGTTGCCATCCAAAATAAACGAGCCATCGTCGTTGAGCAAAAAGAGGCCGATGGTGAACAACTGCATAATTTCACGGGCGTAATTCTCATCGGGGAAGCGATTCTGGGACAAGTCGGTTTTGCGGTTGCCCGCGTGGCTGAGAAAGCTGCCCATAAGGGGGTGGAGCGTCACGTCTTGCAGCAGATCACGGAAGTTGCCAAAGGCGTTGCGCAGCAGCATGTCGTACCAGTCGGCCGCGCCGTTGCCCACACCATAAATGGCGTCTGTTTCCGTAGAAATGACAAAAATTTCGCTCAGGGCCAGCGCCACGCGCTGCCGCAGCAGATCATCGCCATACAGCGTCGTTTGCCACAGGGCGTAGCGAAACAGATCACGCCAGGGACTGCTGTTGCCGATCTCATTCTCATCGTATAGCTCGGCGTAGAGATAGTCGAGAAGCTGGCTCTGGGGCAAGGAAAATTGGGCGTCTATCCAGGGCTCGATGCCCATCGCCGCCACCTGCTGAATGAGGGCCAGGTCGGCCCCCAACGTCGCCTGGGACAGGAAGCGGGAGGCCTCTTGTTCGGCGGTGAGGACGCTGTTGCGGGCAGCGCCGCCGCTGCCCTGCATTTCAAAACCAGGCGGATTGAATAATTGACGGAAGAACCCCCGTCGGCTCGTTGCGGCCATGCTATTCTGCTCCTTATGCTTTTTAAGCATTCCTGTCTTGGCAACACGGTCCTGCGCAAAACTTCAAGAACTACGGAGGCACTCACTTAATTATTCAAATGGAATGAATGGGCCGCTGTTGACAGAGGAGATACCTTCTTCACGGGTTTCTGCCTGGGTAAACGGCCGTTTGATAACTGCTTTCACCTTGAGCAATGGAGTTATAGGAAACGCTCAGGTGCGATTGTGTTGCTGGACAGTCATTTTGGTCATGTTCTTGCAAAACACAACCAGCCAAAAACCTGCACTAATCAAATATGGTAGCAGGGTACTTGGTTGCAAGGATAATTTCAGCGTGACTTAAGTACTAAAACCGTGCCTTCTGGCTGGCCTATGCTCTACTTTCAACTTATTTTGCAAGAAATTTCTGAAATAAAAACGATTGGCCGATTACTGTGGAGAACAAAAAGTTTTAGAAATTGATTCGGTCAAAATTTGCTTTTGTTCTCCCTGACGTAAATGATCTGTAGCCTTTCAGTTGTCCAGTTACTTTTGTGGTTTACGACACAAAAGACCTATTGATCTTGCAATAGCTTCCTCCTAAATTTTATAGCAAGCAAATGCCTCAGTTTTATTTTTTGTGCGCTTGGAGAAAGTAGGTAATGGAAAAGCTTGATGCAAAGGTAGCCCCAATTGAGGCGTTAAAAGAAAAGCTAACGCAAGTAGAGCAGATTCTTCCCCGTATTGTGCTTCTCCATCAGCTAAGCAAAGCCTATCGTAAGATTGATTTACAGACCGCCCACGCCTATGCCCAGGAAGCCTTCCAGCTCACCCAATCCAAGGCGTTTGAAAACAGCTCAGATCCGCGCGTCCTGGCAGATAGTTTAAGCCACTTAAGCTATACATTCTCAAAACTGAACGACCTGAAGTCTGCCCTGCAACAAGGATTACAGGCGCTTGCCATTTATGAGGCGCTTGAGCTATCGAGCGAATATGCCTCTGCATTAACCACGGTAAGTTTTTCTTATGCCATTTTTGGTAACCATGTAGAAGCCTTGCAACATGCTCTGAAAGCCATAGAAGTTGCCCGGGCCGTCGGCGATTTACAAGAGGAACTATATGCCACAAATTCGCTCGGCGTTGCCTACGGCATGGCAGAAGAATATGAGGAATCTTATGGGTATTTTTTAAGGTGCCTTGAGCTCGAAGCGGCATTAAGTTTAGAGAGCAATCCAACAACGCTTAATAACTGCGCTTTAGTCAACAACTGTATGGGAAAGTACGCCATTGCTCTAGACTATGGTCTTCGCTGCCTGGAAGCTGCACAAAGATCTAATAATTTCACCATGCTTCATGCCGGGCGCGACCGTGTGGCCAAAGCCTATATTGGTCTTGAGGAGTATGAAAAAGCCAAGGAATATGTTCAGGCTAACTTAGAAAGCAGCAAAATTATCCAGTCCCATATGCGCCGTTCGCATACGCTGGTTAATTTGGGCCAAATCTTGCTCAAACAGGAGCAGCCGGAACAGGCCCTAATCTATTTGAACGAAGCATTGACTATTGCCAACGAAGAAAACGCGATGAACATCGTGTTTGAAGCACTTAAAGAGGTAGTAAATGGCTATGAGCAGTTAGGGAATTGGCAAGAAGCATTTACGGCCCACAAAAAATTGGCTTCTATACGAGAGCAGCTGTTTGAGAAAAAGCTATCTGACAAGGTGAAGGCTTTGGAATTAAGCTTCCAAATTCGTGAAGCGGAGCGGGAAGCAGAAATTTACCGGTCTCGTAACGAAGCGCTGCAAAAAGAGATTTACGAAAGGCAGCGAGCAGAAGCGGAGGCTCATCGCCAGGCTCAGTACCTTAAGCTGTTGTTGGACAGCTCTCCCCTGGCGATCTCGATGACAAAAGCTGACTTTCAGTTTCATGATTGCAATCCTGCTTTTGAGGCTTTATTTGGCTATGACAAAGCGTCACTTATGAACCAACAGCTAGATACACTGTTTGCAGATAGTGCGGTTGAAGATGAACTCACAGCCAATTTAGCAAAGTTGCAGCAGGGCGAAACGATACGCATGACAACAAAACGGCCGCATCGCGATGGCACCTATATTGACGTGGAGGTTTACTCCGTTCCCATTTACGTGGACGAACAAATTGTGGGCTATTTAGCTTTGTACAACGATATTCGCGAGCGGATTGCCAGAGAAGAAACGCTGCGAGAAGCCAAAATAAAGGCAGAAGCGGCTACCAGGGCAAAGTCAGTCTTTCTGGCTAACATGAGCCATGAGATACGCACGCCCCTGAACGGCATTGTTGGGATGACTAGCCTGCTGCAGGAAACGTCTTTGAACTCCAGGCAGGAAGAGTATGTGCAAATCATTCGCAACAGCAGCGACAGCCTGGCTACCATCATCAACGACATTTTAGATTTCTCAAAAATTGAAGCCGGGAAGCTGGATTTAGAAAATCGTCCTTTTGACGTGCGTTTGATTGTTGAAGAAGTGCTGGATCTATTGGCGTCCAAAGCATGTTCAAAAGCATTGGAAATTGGCTACGTCGCTGCACCGGAGATACCCACGCTTGTAAGCGGTGATGCGACCCGCGTACGGCAGATTTTGGTGAACCTGGTTGGCAACGCGCTCAAGTTTACGGAGCAGGGCGGCGTATTTGTGCAGGTAAGCCAGCTGAGTGAGCGGGACGGCCGTTTAGAAATTCAGTTTGCCATCCAGGACACAGGCATTGGCATTCCCAAAGAAAGAATGCAGCGACTTTTTAAATCCTTCAGCCAGGTCGATGCCTCAACAACCCGGCGCTTTGGCGGCACCGGCCTGGGCCTGGCCATCAGCAAGCGGCTGGCCCAAATAATGGGTGGCACCGTCTGGGTGGAAAGCAGAGAAGGGCTTGGATCAACCTTTTACTTCAGCATTGAAGTGACAAAGAGCGACAGCAGGCAAATAACAGATTTCGCCCTGGAAGTTGACCAGCCATCGCTAGTTGGCAGGCGCGTTTTGCTGGTAGACGCCTACGGCTCTCATCGCAGCATTGTGGCTCACCACCTGAGGGCGCAGGGAATCGTCCCTGTAGAGGCCAGCTCGCTTAACCAGGGCGCGGCAATGGTTGGTGAGGAACGGTCGTTTGACCTCATCCTGGTAAACGAAGCGGCGGCAGAAGACCCGGCAGCCCTTATTCCTACCCTCCAACGGCAAAACTGCCCGTTTATTGTGATGACATCCCTGGCCAACAGCAATGCTCTTGCCAAAGCGGCCGTTCCGCATGTTGTCAAGCCCATAAGACCATCCCGTCTGTACAGTGCCCTCAATACGGTTCTTCATTCGCCAGTTACGGTGATGCCAGCACCTGCAAAATCGACGGCACCGTTTGCGCCAGCGGCCACGGCTATCCGTCTGCTTATTGCCGAGGACAATCTGGTCAACCAGAAGGTGGCGGCGCACATTTTGGAGCGGTTGGGGTATCGGGCCGACATCGTTTCGAATGGCGTAGAAGCATTGGCGCAGCTGCAGCGCCAGGCATACGATGTCATTCTGATGGACGTGCAAATGCCGGAAATGGACGGCCTTACGACCACACAGCAGATTCATGAACGCTACTTGCCGGAGGAACGGCCGTATATCATCGCCCTCACTGCCAATGCGCTCACCGGCGATAGAGAACATTATCTGGCCAGTGGGATGGATGATTACCTCAGCAAGCCCATTCGCCTGGAAGACGTGCAGGAAGCACTCAACCGCTTCCTAGAAAGAACCTCAAGCGTCGTCTACTGATTGGTTACGCCACCAGAAGACTTAGATTCGGCCGTTTGGCTATGCTTTTAGCACTTCCCCTGCACTTTGCTGGGTAGCCGCATTAAAAATAGCCAGAATTTGTTTGGCAATGCCCGTCCAGCCAAAGTTGCGCCGGGCAAAGCGCGCGCCCTCAACGGAAAGCTGGTGCCCCAGATCAGGATACAGCATAGGAATCGCCAGCATCGTGCCATACTCTAGCGCCCGGTTCGGATCTGCATAAAGCGCGTGTTTACCGTAGTCAATCAGTTCATACAGTCCACCGTGTACCGTAATGACGGTGGGCGTACCGCAGCTCATCGCCTCGATAGCCACCATACCAAACGGCTCATAGCGCGAAGACATGGAAAAAACGGCCGCAGCCCGATAGTAGTCCGCTAAATCCTTTTCTTCTATAAACTGACGCCACACAATGCGGTCTTGAATTCCCAGCTCGTTCGCCAGCTCCTTCAAGGTAGCCACACCAGCATCATCCTGGGCCGAATCCTCACCGCCCACAGCCGCAATCAGGCGCGCATCTGGCACCAGCTCAAACAAAGTCGGCAGCGCCCGGATCAACAAATCATACCCCTTATTGTGGGCCATACGTCCCAGCGTCAGCACGTCATGCGGCTGCAAATCGTATTTCTGCTGCAAATCCTTAATCTCCGCCTGCCGAATAGGCGAAAAACGGCCTTCATCCATCCCTGGAGGCACAATCGTCATGCGCGAATTTAGCAGATCATATTCGGACTTTAGCAATTCTGCCTGTGGTTCCGTGGTGGCAATGACGTGGTCACACATCTGGTAGACCAGAAACTCTTTGCGGATGCGCTCCTTAAACCGATAGGTAGCCTCCATTTCTTCCTCGCTGAGGTCCGTGCCCATCGTTTTCTGCTTCCACCAGCCCAGCGAATGCGGCGTATGCACATGCAGCACTTCCAGCTCTTCCGCAATTTTTTGCCCGGCCCAGCCTGCATCCCAATAATGGGAGTAGATCACGTCATAGCGCAAATTGCGGGAACGTATAGCCGAAAGAAAATTGGTGACGAAGTCTCCCAGATAATCGTGCATATCTTCTTTGCGAATGAACTCCGTACCACCGAAGGGAATGCGCCAGACGCGCAAGTTATCGTTAATTTCATCGTACTCTGGCTGGTTTTCAAACCGGCGCGTTACCAGATCCACCCGGCGCCCCAGGCGGCTGAAGCGCTTGGCTAACTCCAGCACATAGACTACCTGCCCTCCGGTGTCTGGCTTGCCCAACTCGGGCTCGGCCGAAACGTAACCGTGCAGTGAAATCATTAAAATATTGTTCATTGATTGATCAAAAATATCCATGAAACTTCCTCTCCTTTGGACCTCTTCTAAGCAACGACATGCAGCGCGTGGCAGGCATGAACAAATTCAGATGCTGACCACGCCTGAAATGCTTTGCCCATCGGTCGGCCGGTACGGCCGTGTGCCCACTCGTTAAACTCCCACTCAAAATGTGTGCCCAATTTGTTTAGTTCCGTTAAACGATGCAGCTCCTGCAGCGCCAGATCGCGCAGCCCTAGCTTATTGATAAAGCGCACCCAATGCCCACCCACAAAAGGCCAGATGCCACCGTTGTGATAATGATGCGGCAAATTCAGCAGGTTAACCGTGTAGTAAGGCCGCCAATCGCTATCGCCCGACATCACAGCCGGATACAGATTGGCAATGGGAAAGGGTTCATTCACGCCCACGCCCCACATAAAGCGAAACGTCTGGCTGGCCTGGCCCTCATCCACAACATCATACAAAAACGCCAGCAGATTCCCCAGCGTGTCGCAGCGCCAGCTAAAGTCGAAGGGGGTAATTTGAGCAATGAGATAGCGGGCATCTCCCAGAGAAAACTGACGTTCGGCAAAAGAAACCGGCTGGTTTACGGTTTGTTGGGTTGTTGGCCAAAAGTTTTTAGCGATGGCGCGTTTGATGACCCTCGCCCAGCGAAAATAATCACCCGCCCGCTGCTCATCCCCCAACATTTGCAGCAAACGGCCGAAACAGACATTGCAGCGGTACCAGAGCACCTCGTCGTACAAAACATTGTAGCTTCGCCCAAAAAGATCGGTCCAATCGCCCGCCTCCGGGATTTCCAGCAGCGCATCGTTGTTGCTGTCGTGAGCGCCCAGCCAATCGATTACTTTTTGCAGCTGGCCAATGTAGCGGCGCAAGAACTGATGGTCACGCGTGTGCGAAACATAAGTGTAAAAGGCAATGATGACCCACAAGCCGCTGTCTACCGAGGCAATGCCCCCCACCCCGGAATAATCGGGGCGCTCGTCATCGATGCGCACGTTGGCAGGCACCTGGCCGTTTGGCGAAATGTGGTCCAGCAAGGTGCTCAGCGTTTGCCGCTGGCACTGGTGTATCGCTTCATCCTGGCTGATCAGCGGCAGGGAACCCAGAATGGTCAGCGCGCCATCGCGCGCCCAGACACTGCGATAATTTTCATCGGTCCCTGTAACGTCATTATCCTCCAGCGAGCAGGCAGAGAAGCCCAACGGCGTGATGTTTTTCTTAAGCGCCTCTATCGCTTTGTGGTATCCCTGGCGAATAAAGGCCAGCTGTTCCTGCGATAAATGCTCAATCTCTTCGCCACCTGAGGTGCGAATGGCCTGATAAAGATGATGTTTTTCAGACGGCCGTTCATCCAGTTCCACCGCTTCAATGACGTTAAAGTGCTTCAAACCAGCCAGCACCGCCCGACCACAAATTTCGTTTGGCGGGGCCTGGTACAGCGTGACGCCCTTCGCCTGCTCAATGAGCTCGGGCTGCGCATTGCCGGGGATAATGCCCCGCACACCGTTTAGCTGAAACATCGCACTGTCGTTGCCGCTGTCACCGGCAACCAGCACCGCGCTGCTGGGAATTTGCAGGTGGCTCAACAGCCAGCGCAGGGCATTTCCCTTGTTGGCCCACTTGGGCAGGATATCCAGGTGGCGGCTGCTGGAATAGACCAGATGCATCTCGACGCCTGTTTCCTCCAGGGCGCTGCGTATAGCTTCTAGCTGCTCTGGCGTTGCATCATCGAAGAACCAGCTAGATTTATAAGCGTTTTGGTAATGCTGGGGCTGCTTCTCAAGCGGCAAATCGATCTCGTTAAGGACTTTTTCCACACGCTGCAAATCCCAACCCTCTTCCAGGATCTCCGTGAACTCCTTGAGAACTTTGCCTTCGGCCACGTCATAAACCGACGTACCCACCCCGCTAATGATGTAGTCTGGTTTGGGCAGCCGTCCCATGGCAATGAGCTGCAACACATCATCCAGCAAACGACCGCTGTTGTAGCAAAGCAACGGCCGTTCCGCCATCAAATCCAACTCCCAAATCATCTGAAACTGCTCGGCCGCCTCTTTGTCCCCCATCAGGGTTCCATCCAGGTCCGCAGCGAAAAATCTTACTTTTACAGAATCCAAAATTACTCCTTCAGTTGTCTACTGTTTTACTGCTTTTTATCTCTCGTTCCTACAATATATATGAAACATTATAAAAGTCTTCAAAATTATTGACGAGCCAACCCTGATCACAAAGAACCACAAGCGAGCTAAATATGCCAGCAAATAACGCCGCCCGTCCTCTATTCTCTTTATTTTTACGCTTATTCGCCCTTCTTTTTATTTTGTCCTTATCTGGCAACCTGTCTGCCCAAAATGCCACCGTCGCCGCCACCGTTTATAACGGCAATCCGTCAAACTATCTCACGCAGCTCGATCTGCTGGGGCCAGGCGACACCCTGGTGCTGGCGGCAGGCACCTATACAGATGGGCTGCCCATTTACGATATGCAGGGCACGGCGGCCGAACCAATCATTATAACAGGGCCGCAGAGCGGCGCCCTGGCCGTGTTCCAAGCCAACAGCTGCATCTGCTTTAATACCATCGAGATTCAGGATTCAAGCTACGTAGAGATTCGCAACCTGGAGCTGGATGGGCAGCAGCTGAATGGTGTAGACGCCGTTAAAGCCAGCGGCAACCAGGACACGAACTGGGCGCATCATATCACGCTGGAAAATCTCTATATTCACAGCCACGATAACGGGCAGCAAACCGTCGGCATTTCTACCAAAATTCCGGCCTGGGACTGGGTAATCCGCAATAACGTAATCGACAGCGCCGGAACCGGCATCTACCTGGGCAACTCAGACGGGGGCGCACCGTTTATCAGTGGCCTAATTGAGGGCAACGTAATTTTGGATACGCCAGGGTACAATATGCAAATCAAGCATCAAAACGGCCGTACGGCCGTTCCCGGCATGCCCACTGCAGATGGCAAGACCATCATTCGTCACAACGTCTTTAGTAAAGCCAACAACGCCGCCACGGGCAGCAACGCGCGGCCCAATGTGCTGGTCGGGCACTGGCCCCTCAGCGGCAGCGGCCAAAACGATCGCTACGAAATCTACGGTAACTTCTTTTACCAAAACAGCACGCCAGAGCCGCTGTTCCAGGGTGAGGGCAATATCGCACTATACAACAACCTCTTCTTTGATGATGGACCCAACGGCGAGGCCGTGTGGATTCAGGCCCACAACGACGTGCCGCGAGCCATTGACGTATTTAACAACACGATCGTGGCCTCTGATTTTGGTCTGGCCGTCAACAGCGTAGACACAAACGCCACGCAGCGAGTGCGCGGCAACGCGGTCTTTGCCCCCACGCCTTTTGACCTGGACGGGCTGGTGCAAGCGGCCGATAATATAACCGACACCTTTGCCAACGCAGGAAGTTATCTGGTGAACCCTACCGGCACGGCCGAAAACACAACGCTCGATCTATTCCCCCTGGCAGGAACGCTAACGGGCTCGCCAATAAATACATCACCATTTCAATCTTTTACCGAGTGGAACCTGGACTTTAACGGCACTGTCCACAACGGCACCTTTCGCGGTGCGTATGCCGGGGAAGGCAGCAATCCCGGCTGGGAACTGGCGTTGGAACGGAAGCCTTTAGGCACGGCCGTTACGTATGCAATTAGTGGCACCATTACAGAAACGGCCGTGGGCCTTAGCGGTGTTTCTATGACCGGCACAGGCGCAGACTGTACGCAGACGGATGGCAATGGGGATTACACCTGTACCGTGGCCGCTGGCTGGAGCGGCACGTTAAGGCCAGCCCGGCCCGGCTACCTCTTTATGCCGGAAGAACGCAGCTACACGGCCGTTGCCGCCAACGAGCAAAATGAAGATTATACGGCCGTATTTGCGCTACCCTACTTTATTGATCTACCCATTATGATGAAGCCCTGAGGAAGCACTATGTCAAAAAGCAACGAATATGCCTTTATCACTCACTGGCGCGTGCAGAGCACCTGCCAGGAAATAAGCGAGGTTCTGGGGAACGGGCCTGATTTAGTCCGCTGGTGGCCATCGGTTTACCTGGACGTGCGCGAGCTAGAGCCCGGCGATGACAACGGCATTGGCAAGGTGGTTAGCCTGCACACCAAAGGATGGCTGCCCTACACGCTGCGCTGGCAGTTCCGCATTACCGACAATCGCTCGCCGCACGGCTTTTCGCTAGAGGCCTGGGGTGACTTTGTAGGTACGGGAGACTGGACCTTTACCCAGGACGGCGACTGGGTCAACATCATCTACGACTGGCGCATTCGGGCCGATAAACCGCTGCTGCGCTGGCTTTCGTTCATCATGAAGCCTATCTTTTCTGCCAACCACCACTGGGCTATGCGCCAGGGCGAAGAAAGTTTGAAGCGGGAATTGCTCAGGCGACGAGGGGAACGGCCGTAACCCACCAATAGCCATTGTACAATCCTGGCAAATCACCTATCATCGTGTACCAAAAAGGAAGTTTGCTCATGAACCAGGATTTACTTTGGTGGGAAAAAGGCATCATTTACCAGATTTACCCCCGCTCTTACCAGGACAGCAACAATGACGGCATCGGCGATCTGCCCGGCATTCGTCAGCGGCTGGACCACCTGCAAAGCCTCCATATCGACGCCGTCTGGCTATCGCCCATCTACCCCTCTCCCATGCACGACTTCGGCTACGACGTGGCCAGCTACGTGGATATCAACCCACTCTTCGGCACCATGGCCGACTTCGATGCCCTGCTGGCCGACCTGCACGCGCGCGGCCTCAAGCTCATCATCGACCTGGTGCCCAACCACACTTCAGACGAGCATCCCTGGTTTGTGGAAAGCCGCAGCAGCCGGAACAACCCCAAACGCGACTGGTACATCTGGCGCGATCCGGCCCCAGACGGCGGCCCGCCCAACAACTGGCTCAGCTTCTTTGGCGGCCCCGCCTGGACCTTCGACGAGGCAACCGGCCAATACTATCTGCACCAGTTTGTCACCCAGCAGCCGGAGCTAAACTACCGCCATCCAGAGGTGCTGCCCGCCATGCTGGACGTGATGCGCTTCTGGCTGGATAAGGGGGTCGACGGCTTCCGCGTTGACGTGATCTGGCTGATGATGAAAGACGAACAGTTTCGTGACGAACCGCCTAACCCAAACTGGGACGGCGTGGAGCCGTTCCAAAGCCTGAACCATATCTACACCCAAAACCTGCCGGAGGTGCACGATCTCATCCGGCAAATGCGTGCCGTGCTGGATGAATATGACGAACGCATGATGGTTGGCGAAATCTACCTGCCGTACGATCAGCTGGTCACCTACTATGG
>JBHIWP010000137.1:0-13909 GCA_041987425.1 Promineifilaceae bacterium (SeqCode)
GCGTCCTGCAGGTGAGCATAAACGAGTGGAGATAGACCGTGGTGTTCGGCCAGGACCAGAACCGTTGACCAGTCGGAAACCAAATTTGCCTGGTGTCGCAACAGTTGCTTTTGGGCAGGGTAACCTTGGGCACGCGCACAGAGTGCCAGGAGTGTATAGAGTGTTTCTTCCTGCTTCATAAAGACAGGAGGAGCATTGTGGAACTCGACAATCTCATTTTGATGCCCTGACGCCCAGCCGTTTACTCAATGCCATGCTTGACGGCGTACAGCGCCGCCTGGGTGCGGTCCGCCACCTGGAGCTTGCCCAGGATGGTGCTGACATAGCCCTTGACGGTGCCTTCGGTGAGGTGCAGCGAGGTGGCGATTTCCTTGTTGCTCTGGCCCTGGGCAATAAGGCGCAGCACGTCCATCTCGCGCTCGGTCAGGCTGCTGAGCAGATTTTGCGGCGGCGGTTGGGTCATCTGGCGCATGAGCTGGCGCTGGGCTTCGGGGTGCAGGGTGGGTTCGCCGCGTACGGCCGCATGGATCGCGGACAACAAATCACCTTTCAACACGTCCTTCAGCAGATACCCAATGGCGCCCGCCTGAATGGCGTCCGGCACGCGCTGGTCTTCGGCAAAACTGGTGAGCACCAGCACCTGGCAGTTGGGCACTTTCTGGCGAATGGCCTGGGTGGCGGTGATGCCGTCCATCTCTGGCATCACCAGGTCCATCAAGACGACCTGAGGCTGCAATTTTTCGGCGCGCAGTACTGCTTCTTTGCCGTTGCTTGCTTCCCCAACAACTTCGATGTTGGATTCTTCCTCAAGCAACATGCTCAGACCTTCGCGCACGATGGCGTGATCGTCAACAATCATCACCTGAATCTTACTCATTCTCAATGCCCTCCGTTTTCCTGCGGCAAGCATACCGTGACGGCCGTTCCTTGTCCAGATTCTGAGCGAATAATGACGTGCCCATTGTGGGCCTGCGCCCGTTCCCGCATGGTGTGCAGGCCAAACCCACTCTTGGCCCCGATATTGCGGGCAACTTGCACCTGCGCCACGTCAAACCCCACGCCATCATCAGTTACCGACAGGCAAACCGAATCTTCCTCTTCATAAAGTTGAATCTTTACGTGGGTTGCCTGGGCATATTTCACCACATTGTTGAGCGCCTCTTGAGCAATGCGAAACAGCGTCACCTCATACTCCAGAGAATGCGGCTGATAGCTCGCGGCTTCAAGCACAATGGGCGGCGCATTGTGCACCAGCAGGCCAATATGTTTTTCGAGCGCCTTCACCAGCCCATCACGGCGCAGGCGGGTAATGCCCGGCAGCCGCACGCCGGTTTCGGTGGGCAGCGGCGGCAGTTCGGTGGAGCGCAGTTCAAAGAGCAGCGTGCGCATCTCGGCCAGCGCGCCCTGGCTTAGCTCCAAAAGGCGGCTAATGCGCATTTCGCCTTCGGCCGGATCGCGCCGCCAGGCGGGAGCCAGCGATTGGGCCACCAGGGTAATGCTGAACACCAGCTGAGTCACAGAATCGTGCAGCTCGCGGGCCAGACGCTGTCGTTCGTGCAGCACGGCCATCTCTTGCCCGCTTTGTACAAGCAAAAGCTGCTGCTGGCGCGTGTCGATGGCGGTTGCCAGCTGCGCGGCCGTTACCTGGTAAGGCCACAAATCGCTGGCAGACCATTCGTAAACGGCCGTATAGGTGAGAATCACCAGTCCTATCCGCTGCCGCCTTACAATCAGGGGAATCATAGCCAGCGCCGGGCGGCCAGCTTCGGCCTGCATCTGGCGCAGCGCTTCGGTGGCACGAGGATCCTCGTGCACGTTCGCAATCGTGACGGTTTGGCCGGAATCTAGCAACGCGTCCAGATCGTCTTTACTGTAGGGAAAACGCTGCTGTAGCAGCCGCAATCCGTCTTCTGGCGACCACAGGCCGCGAATGATAACGGCCGATCTCTCGCCAAAATCGTCAAATTCATACA
This sequence comes from Promineifilaceae bacterium (SeqCode), assembly GCA_041987425.1. Lineage (GTDB taxonomy): Bacteria > Chloroflexota > Anaerolineae > Promineifilales > Promineifilaceae > Leptofilum. The sequence continues at coordinate 1,974 of JBHIWP010000137.1, forward strand.
GCGCCACGCTGCACACATAGCGACCGCGCACGGCCACCAATTGCAGATAAGCCTCGATCACATCCCCGACATCAAAGGCATCGGTGATGCGGCGGCTGGTCTCGTACAAAAGCTGCGTTTCGGCCAGATTGCGCTGCGTTTGGTCAAACAGCCGGGCATTGACAATAGCCACACCCAATTGATCTCCCACGATTTGCAGCAAATCCACATCGTCTTGCGTCAGCAATTCAGGTGACTCCACGTTGAGCACGCCCAGCAGCTGATCGCTGACAATGATTGGAATGCCGATAACAGAGCGAATATCCACCGCGCCGGGCACCGGCAAATAGCGCGGGTCACTGGCGGCATTTTGGGTAAGTATGGGCTGGCGCGCCCGCGCCGTGGCGCCAATGATTCCCTGGTGAATGCTTTGCCGGTAATCGGCGGGCAGCAGCTCAGCATAAATTCCGCTGCGCGCCACCAGGACCAACATTTCTGGATCGCGTTCATCCAGCAGCAAGACCCCGGCATCGGAAAAATGGAGCTGTTCCCGAACGGCCGTAATGGCCGCCTGCAGCAGTTCCTCTAAATGCAGCGTGCTGGCGATAATCTCGCCAATATGGGTCAGTGTGCCTTGGCGCGCCGCCCGGCGGCGTTCGGCTGCAAAGAGCCGCGCATTCTCAATGGCGATCCCGGCATGGCGAGCCAGAACGGTAAGCAACTCCACATCTTGCTCGTTAAAAATTCGCGGCGGCACGGCGCCGATGCCGAAGAAACCAATCATCCGCTCCCGCCAAAAAATAGGTAGCCCAATGACTGCATCTTGCGCCAGGTCTGGCTGAGTGGGATTTTCCAAATCGCCGTAATGATTCAGGATGAGTGGCTCCTGCGTGGCCAGCACCTGCCCCGCCAGGCCCACGCCCACGCCCATCTCAGCCCCTAATTCATTTGCCGGCATGCGGTAGACTGCCTCGGTACGAATGACCTGGCGCGCATCGTCTACCAGGCCAATGGTACCGCGATCGGCTGCGAGCAGCTCGCAGGCGTGCTGCACAATGCTGGTGAGCAACGGCCGTAACTCCAGCTCACTGCTAATCGACTCAATGATCTGGCGCAGCGTCTCCTGCTGGCGCAGGATCTTCTCTAATTCGGCCTGGCTTAATGTGGACATGCGTCAAGCATACAACGGGTTTTGACAGATGCCCAACTGTACGAGCGGTTGTGGAATCCGCGTATCATCGAGATGGAGAAGGTTAGCGACGGCCCAATCTCGCAGGGAACGCGGTTCCAGGGGCTCTATGAAGGGTCAACTAACGACGGAGCTAATTTAATTTGAACGGCCGCGGAAATTTTCATTTCGCAGCACTGGCACTCGCATGAAAATTGAGGGAGAATTTGTGTTGGGGCAAGGCAGAGATGAAACAAGGGTCAATCTTGAGGCGGAGCTTATGCCCCAATCATGGTTTCGTCTGCTCGCGCCACTCGTGATCCCGGTCATTCAAAAGCAAAATGTGGCGGCGGGTGAGCGGCTCAAGCGGATCCTTACGACCGAGGCTCCCGCAAGAGTCGAATAAAAGGCATTGTTCGTTGGGCCGGGCCAAACGGCCGTTTGCACCCGGTCACACAGACTCGCCACTAATCAAGGAGTGTGTGTATGTCATTTCAAGCGTATCTTGACAACATCGAGGAAAAGACTGGCCTGACGCCGCGGCAGTTTATAGAGCTGGCGGCCCAAAAAGGCCTCGACGACCCGTCCGTAAAAGCCGGGGCGATCATCGAATGGCTCAAGGCCGACTACGGTTTGGGACGAGGACATGCAATGGCGCTTGTGCATGTAATTAAGAATGGGGCCAAGATCGACGCCAAACACGTGGGCTCGACGGGAACGCACCGAGACGAGTCCGACACGCTGTGGCTTGACGGTAAGGCAACCAGGCCGCAATGAGCCTATGCAGGCGTATTCTCTTCGCCCTCAACCGATTTTACAAATTACCTTTCGTGTGTTAACACTGCGCCATGAGCAAGCCGTGGCACAGCATTCGCACCATGATAGAGCGCACCGCCACTGCCAGGGGGCGGGCCGCGTCTGGCTGTTTTTCTATTGAGGGCACCCGGCTGCACGAGCGGGCTTTGCGAGCAAACTGGCTGCCAACGGCCGTTCTCATCGCCCAATCCGTCTGGCAAAACCCAGGCGAGCGAGAAGCGGCCGTTTTGCAGCAGCTTGCCAATCACAACACCCCCTGCCACTCCATCCCCGATGCCGACATGGAAGCATTGACTCAAGGTCGCAGGTTGGGGGGCCTCATCGGGCTGCTGCCCCTGCCCCAGCCAGTTGATCTGGTCGCCTGGCTGGCAAATCATGCGGCTCCCTTGCTGCTCATTGCTGTGGACGTGGTGGACGCGGGAAACTTAGGCGGGATGGTGCGCACGGCCCACGCGCTGGGAGCTGACATGTTTATTAGCATCGGGACTAACGATCCTTTTCATCCTCGTGCCGTGCGAACCTCGATGGGCAGCATCTTCAAGCTGCCGGTGGTCTCAACACCGTTGCTGGAGCTGCTTGCTACGCTACGGCCGTTTTCCATCCAAACGATTGGTACCGTGGCGGAGGGGGGAATACCGCTGCCGCAGCTACCGCGCAGTTCGGGGGGAACGGCCGTTTTCATGGGCAGCGAATATTGGGGGTTGCCGGATGAATTGCTGAACCAGCTTAAGCACCGGGTCACTATTCCCATGACTGAAGGCATCGACTCTTTCTCCGTCAATGCAGCTGCGGCCATTGTGCTGTACGAACTGAAACGCAAAGAGAATTCTTAGGGCACTACTACAAAGCAAAAATGCCGCCCTCGGCGTGAGAACGGCATTTTTTAAGAAGGAGGAGGAAAAAATTGTTGTTAGCTTATTTACTGGACGAAGCGTAACGACCGTTTCTTACTTTCTATATTTTTTCATCAAGTTTTTTATCTCTTCCCCCAGCCGCGCCACACCCTGTTCAATTTCCGTCTCGCTTAGGCCGCTAAAGCCCAGCAAAATGGCGGGCGGCGACGACGGCGTCATGAAGTAAGGAGCGGCCGGGTAGACGCCCACGCCCACCGTCGCCGCAGCCTGCACCACGGCCGTTTCCGGCAGTTGGGCGGGCAGATACAGCATCACGTGCAGCCCGGCCGGTTCATCTACATAGCGCACCAGATCAGGCAGATGCGCTCGCAGCGCCTGGATAAGCGCCTGCCGCCGCTGCCCGTAGGCCTGGCGCAAATGGCGCAAGTGGCGCTCAAAGTGGCCTTCTACCATAAAGTCGGCCACCGCCGCCTGAGTCAGCGTGGGCGCACCGCGATCCACAAGCTGCTTGGCCTGCACAAACGGCCGTACCAGCACCGGGGGCAACACCACGTAAGAAAGCCGCAACGCAGGAAATAGCACTTTGGAAAACGTACCCAGATAAATCACCCGATCATCGGCCGCCAACCCTTGCAGCGCCGCCAGCGGACGGCCATCGTAGCGCAGTTCTCCATCATAGTCGTCCTCTATGATGAGCGCGTTGTGCTGCCTGGCCCATTGCAGCAAAGCCAGCCTGCGCTCCAGGGACAGCGTGCCGCCCTGGGGAAACTGGTTCGACGGCGTAACAAAGATAATTTTTGCCTGGCTGCCCGGCGGAATCTGCTCCACCACAAAGCCAGAGGCATCAACGGGAACGGCCGTTGGCCGCGCGCCGTTTAGCTGAAACAAAGAAAACGCGTCGGCATAGCCAGGCGTTTCTACCAGCACCTCATCTTCCGGCTCTAGCAGCAGCCGGGCCAAAATATCCAGCGCCTGCTGCGCGCCGTTTACAATCACCACCTGCTCTGGCTGGCAGCTAACGCCGCGCCACCGGGTGAGATAGTCGGCCAATGCTTCGCGCAGGGGAAAGAAGCCAGCCACAGACCCGTAGCGAGAAAGCATGACATCGTCGGTGCTCAGGTAGCGGGCCAGCAGCCTGCGCCAGGTGTCGTAGGGGAAGATATGGGGAAAGGAGCGGCCAAAGCCAAAATCAATCTCGGGACGGGGCTGTTTGGGAACGGGTGGCACGGCCGTCTGCAACACGCGCTGCCCCCACGACGAATAACTGGGGAGATACGGCCGTACCCCTCCGTTGTTTTCCACCATATTTAGCAAATAAGGGGCGACAAATGTTCCTGCCCCACGACGGCGCTGAACAAACCCTTCTGCCTCCAGCTGGTCGTAAGCCTGGGCAACTGTGATTCGCGCCACGCCCAACTGGTGGGCCAGCTTTCGGCCCGGCGGCAGGCGGTGCGCGGCAAATTCACCTTGCAAAATGGCCTTGCGTAGCTGATGATATAATTGCAGGTATAATGGTGTCTGGCTTTTTTTATCTAATGTCCAGTAGTTCATTTTTACCGACCTCAACCGGATAGTTACCATAGTTATAAAGGGACATTGACGCACCCTTTTTAACTACCTATGCTACCAGCAAAGGAACGGCCTGGAGCAATATGGCTTATCGAAGCAGTGAGAAAACACGCCAAAAGAAAGATGCAAAGCGGACGGCCATGATGCAAGCGGCCGTTCAGGTTTTTGCCGACAAAGGATTTTATGCCGCCACGGTACGCGACATTGTTAAAGCAGCCGACGTGGCTATTGGTACATTTTACTTTTATTTTCCTGATAAAGAGAGCTTGTTTGTACACCTCTATGAAGAAACGGCCGATTTTCTGCTTCAAGCAATTGATCAGGCCGTCCGCAGCCGATCAGATTTAGCCCAGCAGTTATCGCGTGGTATTCAAGCTTACTTAAATATTGCCGTCTATGAGCCAGCTGTGGTGCAGCTGCTTCTGGTTGGGGGCGTTGGAGCCGTGCCTTCTTTACAAGCCAAGCGAGTTACTTTTCGGGAACGCCTGGTACGCCTGTGGCAACGGCCGTTAGACAAGGCTATTGATGAAGGTGTGATACCTGATCAAAACAGCCGCAGGGTGGCCGAGGCGTTTGCCGGAGCATATGATGAAGTGATTTTGCAGCTTCTGGCCGTACCGGAGCCAGAACAAGAGGCTGGAACTCTAGTACAGGAGCTTACGCTGTTTAGCCTGCGTGCTATTGCCTATAAGGGAACTCCGCCATAATCACGGTTCCCCATAGGCAAAAGTGCAAGATCGACAAATGGAAGATTACACCAAAACCAAAGAAGCGTTGATCAACGAGTTAGAGCAGTTACGGTCTCAGTTGACTACCCTCGAGCAATCATCTGCTGAACCCTCGGAAAAGAATATCGAGCAGCTAACCGGCCTGACAAAGGCAGCAGAATCGCTGCTGGGCGTCTATGACCTGCCTACTTTGTGGGCACGGATAGAAAAAATCGTGCAAAGTACGCTGCAACCTGACCGGGCTGCCATTTATATTTACGACAGAGAAAGCGATAGCCTCAGCTGCCCTTTTTCTTTTGGTCTCTCGCAAACGTACATCGACTTTATCAGTCACTCTTTCCGGCGCACCCCAGGCAGTGAACAGCTTTACCGGCTGGCACCCATGTGGGTAGAAAATGCACAAACAGATCCTGCCTATGGCGAAATGCATGATTTAATTCAGGCTGAGGCATTCTACTCACTTGCCACTTTCCCTCTAATCGACGACCGGGGCCGGTCTAATGGAGGCCTGGTGCTGTATTGGAATGCAATACGGCCGTATAGCAGCGTAGCCATAAATACAGGTCACGCACTGGCTCACATGATTGCCCTGGCCATCCAAACCGTCACTTCGTTTAGCCAGACAAAAGAAAGCCTCCAGCGAGAAAAGCAGCTGGGGGAAATTAGCCGTCTGCTCAACAACACGCCAGACTTACCCACGCTGCTGGGCGGCGTCGTAAAAATGGTAGCCGAACTGATCAAGGCAGACAGCGGCCTTATTGGTCTGATCATCGACCGGGACATCATGACATTTTATCCCCACAATGTTCCTCGCTGGATGAACCTGCGCCCCGCGCCCCGGCCGCGAGGGTTGGCCTGGCAAATCGTGCACGATTGCGAGCCAATTCTAATCACAGATTATCCCAACCACCCGGAGGCGATGGAAAAATGGGTGAAGGCTGGCGTGACGACTCTCGTCGGCGCGCCGCTGCGCACCCAGGAACGTTGTTTAGGCATGCTGGCCCTTTTCAATTTAAATCAATCCCCCAAGCAGTTTAGCGAGCGTGACCTCGATGTCGTTGTGTCCGTGGGGCAGCAGGCAGGCACGGCCATTCAAAACTTGCGCATGGTGGCGGAAACGCAGCAGCGGGCAGCGGCCATGGCCGCTGCTCTCAATCGCCAGGCTGAACTAGATCTGCTCAAGAATAATTTTATCCAGAGCGTCTCGCACGAGCTTCGCTCACCGTTGGGAATCATCTATGGGCATGCTGAACTGCTGGCCAGCGAGAGCCTGGGCGACCTCAATGATACGCAAAAGCAGTCCAGTGAAATAATCATGCGGCGCGTGATCATGCTTACGAATCTGGTTGATGATCTTACCGCGCTGCTGGCGGCCGAGACGCAGGAGCTGCGCCGCGAGGAAATCGACACCACATTGCTAATTTACTCACTCCTGGCTGACTACGGCATACGGGCTGAGGAGTTGGGCATTTCCCTGGAGGCCGAAGTTACGGACCCGGTGCCCTGGATCATGGGTGACAACACGCACCTTCGCCGCGTTTTCGACAATCTAGTCTCTAACGCCTTTAAATTTACACCAGCTGGCGGTCAAGTGTTGCTGCGCCTGAAGGCGGAGGGCAAAAACGTACACATTGAAGTCGCGGATACGGGGAGAGGCATTCCAGAAGATAAGATCGGCCGTATTTTTGAGCGATTTTACCAGATTGAAGGCGGCTCCGCGCGGCGACATAAGGGAACGGGCCTGGGATTGGCCCTGGTAAAAGAAATTGTAGAGGCCCATCGCGGCACGGTGTCTGTGCAAAGCCAGCCGAACAAAGGAACCATCTTTACTATTGTGATTCCTGGTTTCTTTCCTCCTCAGCAGGAAGGTCAGGCAGAGGCTCCCGAGTAGTTGCTAAGACCCCAACGCCAGATGCGGTTGGCAATGAAGAAGAGTACGGCCGTTAATCCCACTGACAGCCCAAACGTTGCCAAAGTTAAGCGCGCCGTAAATGCCTCCGCCGGGACGGTTACGGCAAAAGCCACCGGCACCAAAAACGTAAGAATGATGCGCAGCCAGCCGGGATAAATACCAACCGGCCAGCGCCCGGCCTGGTACATTGTCTGAAAAATCTGCACGATTTCGTAGATTCGAATAAACCAAAACGCCAGCGCGGCTAGCATCAGCCAAAAACTGTATAGAATAAACAGGCCCAAAACAATCGTAAAAGCAAAAACCAGGGCGTTCAAAATGGTCATATTGGCCTGCAGTTCATTAATGCCCCAACCAATGACCACCCCACCCACAATCACGTCTACAATCTGCCAAAAGCGCAGTTCGCGCACGCTCACCAGCAGTTGCGCATTCTCTGGCTTCGTCAGCATGTAGTCCAGCGTCCCCTGGCCAATGTCATCCATCAGGCGCACCATGTTGGGCTGGATCAGCATAGCGACGAAGCCACCAATCATAATGTGTACGCCCATCACAATGAGCAGCTCCGGCTGGCTCCAGTCTCTGAGGCTATCTGTATATGTAAAAACCAGTGACAGCACAATCAAGCCCGTAGCCAAAGCAATGGCCGATTGGCCCAGCTGCACCAAAAAGTTAACGCGGTACTGCACTTCGTTCATGAAGCCCACGCGAAGGTAAATCCAGAGAAGTCTTAAGTAACCCATTTTTACTCCGTGATCAGTTATCGGTGTGACAGTGGGCCAGTGGCCAGTAGGTCAATATTCAGTAGCTCAGTAACCAGTAGGTCAGTGATCGGTAGGTCAGCAAACCAATTACTGATTACTGCTTCACTGAATACTGAATTCTGAAAATCGCTCAGGCGCCGACGGCCGAATACTGCTTTACGCCCTGCCGCCAAAGAAACATCATGATGACCCAGCCAATCAGCCCCCACAGAAGCTGCATACCGAAACCAAATAGCGTTTCGGTTACCGTAAGCCGCCCCAGAATCAGCTCAATTGGGAAGCCGAAGGACCACTGGTAGGGCAGCCAGCCAGCTACATTTTGCGCCCACCGGGGTAGCAGATCAATTGGCACCACCCGGCCGGACAGCAGCAGTTCGATGGCAAAGTAGAGATCAAAGACGGCGCTGATGCGCGTGATCCAAAAAGTGATCAGGCCCAATACCCAGAGCCAGACAAAGCGCATGACAAAGCCGGAAATGATAGCCACAATAAATCCGAGCAGCTGCCACCAGGTTGGATTCAGGTCCGGCTTAAAGGCAAAAATCAACAGGGCCATGATGGGAATGAGCCGGGCGATATCCATCACCTTCATGCCCATGAAGTAGGCCAGATCCTGGTGAAAAGGATGCAACGGCCGTACCAGCATGGGCGACCATTCACCACGCTGCACGCGCGACTCAAAGGCCCAGGGCGTGAGAGAAATGTTCATCACGCGAACGGCCGTCCAGGCAATGTAGTAGGCGGCAAAGCCACCGGCTGTGTAGGTGCCCACCGTGCCGCCCTGCTCGCGGGCGATGGTAGACCAGACTACCAGATAAATGGTTGGTTCCACCACCAGACTAACGAGCCACAAAAACGCCGCCAGCGGATACTGCGCCGTGATAATGGTGGCGTACTTCATCTGGATGGGATAAAAGTCGAAGATTGTTTTGATTTCTTGCCACCGGGTTGGGGCTTTGGTCATTGTGCTCATAGCAGCCTCAGGCGGGAACGGCCGTTTCCGGCTCGGCATCAATCTTTTGGGCAAAAACGTCTTCGATTACGTCTTCAATGGACGGATCTTCTACCAGCAGGTCAGCCACGGGGAATTCATTAAGCAGTCTGGCGGTGACGGCAGGTGCCTCTTTTTTGGAGACTTGCAGCGTGATACGGCCGTCTGCCTGCGACACAACCTCGCCAAAACGAGACAAATCCACCCCACCACGCTCCACCGTAACAATCAGCCGCTTCTGCGCCTTAAAGCGGTCCACCAGATCATTTAAAGCGCCGTCGAACAGAAGACGGCCGTGGTGGATCACAATCACCCGTTTGCATAGCGCCTCGACATCGGCCATGTAGTGGCTGGTAAGCAGCACCGTCGCGTTGTAACGGTGGTTATACTCGCGTACAAAGGCACGAATTCGCCGCTGCATGGTTACGTCCAGGCCAATCGTCGGCTCATCCAGAAAAAGCGCCTTTGGCTTGTGCAGCAGCGCCGCCGCAATTTCTACCTTCATCCGCTCGCCCAAAGAGAGATTGCGCACGGGTTTAGTAACGATCTCTTTCATATCCAGCAGCTCAATGAATTCGTCCCGGGTCTGGCGGAATTCATCTTCAGGCAGGCGGTAGATGGCCCGGTTCAGCTCAAACGAATCCAGCGCAGGAATGTCCCACAATAGCTGGTTGCGGTTGCCCATGATGAGCGTCATCTGGCGCAGATACGTTTTGTCACGTTGCGAAGGCGTATAACCCAGTACAGAAACCGTTCCCTGGGTCGGATACAGCAAGCCAGAAAGCATCTTAAGCGTCGTGGTCTTGCCTGCGCCATTGGGCCCTAAAAAGCCTACAACCTCGCCTGGTTCAATGCTAAAAGTGACGTTTTTCACCGCCTGCACTTCGCGCGTTTTGCGATTAACCAGGCTCACTAAGGCAGCCCTTAATCCCGCATCGCGCACCGACACAAAAAATGATTTGCTTAAGTTAGATACCTGAATCGCTGACACGTTTTCTCCTTAAAACCTGATAGTAGGTCAATTTTGCAAAATTGACCTACGGAGCCGAATTTTACACGCAAGATGGGCAATCCCCAACTGGCTGGGGTAAAATGACCCCATGCCAAAATCCGACAAAAAATCATCCATCAAGAAAAAACCCTGGCGCAAAACGGTAAAAAAAGCGATGAAACGGGCAACGGAGGAAGAAGCGCAACAGCGTTATGGCACTACAGACCCTCTGTTTAATTACCGTTGGGAGCACGTAACGGCCGTTGTCACCCTGGCCCTTAAACTGGCGGAACTTACCGGAGCAGATGCCGAAGTTGTGGAAGCCGCCGCCTGGCTGCATGACATCCGCAAGGAAACCGGGGCCAGACATGCCAAAGAGGGCGCGAAGGCTGCGCATGAAATCTTACCCTCTACCGATTTTCCCAAAAAGAAGATTGGGCACGTCGCCAAGGTAATTCGTTCCCATCAGGGCCTATGGCGCAAGAAGCCGCTGAAGGATTTGGAGGCTCAGGTATTGTGGGACGCTGATAAGCTGGCCAAGATTGGGCTGACGGCCGCTTTCCACTTTACGCCGCTTAACCTGATGCAGGGAAACGGCCGTACCACCCAATCCCTCATCGACAGCGCTCGCGCCAACAAAAATTGGCTGCCCAAAACAGTGGCCAGCATGCACACAGAACCGGCCAAACGCGCCGCCCAAAAGCGCTTGCAACGTTTTAAAAAGCTGTGGAACAATCTAGAAGCCGAACTATGCGGGGAAGATCTTATTAATTAGCGGGAGTTTTTGTAGAAGAATTCGGTGACGGCCGGATGAACAAAGCCGGGTCGGAAGAGGGCCTGCCATTCCCAGGTGCTATCGTGGGAGCCGCCTTCGCTGTTGGCCAGCAGCCAGTAGCTAAAGGCCAGAAAATATGGTTCCGCATCGCGCATGTAGGTGTACTGGTAGCGAATTAGCTCCAGCTCCACGCTGCGGTCTGGGCTGTATGAGCCACCTTCGGTGCCAATCATGGGCAGGGAACGGCCGAGATGGCTCACCACAATTTCATCATACTTGCGAAACAGCAGAAAACCGTCGGGGTCATCATAGGCGCGCACGCCGTGATAATTGTGTACCGACAGCCAGGTACGGTTCAGCAAGGCTTCGTCGCCGTTGAACTTGATAGCCTGCAGGGTTCGCGCCAAAAAGTCGTAGTGGTTATATTCCCCGCCAGGGCTAAGAGCGCCAAGCCCGGGGAAGCCACCGTTGGCAACGACCTGCCGCGCTGCGCTGGCCCAGGCTTTGGCATACTGGTTGGGATTGGCAAAGCCCTGATGATTTTCTACATTGATATTTGGCTCGTTGTAAAGCTGGTAGTAGTAAACGCCTTTGGCCCGGTAGTGGGCCACCATTGGGCCAATATTGCCATCGTAGGGCAGCACGCCAGAGCGGTAAAGGCGCATCACCGGCATGATGCCGTTAGCTACCAGACGCTCAACCAGATAATCGTTATCCCCAATCTGCGTTCCTTCGTTTAAGAACACCACCCATTTAATGTGCATACGCACGGCTTCAGCTACAAAGCGATCCACGACGGCGCGATCCTGGCTGACGGTGGGCATCCAGTGCATGCCCCAGCCGTTATTGTTGGCCGGTACCGGGAAAGCCTGGAAGGGAATCACTTCGCTGAGGCTGTATTGGCCAATTGGTTTGATCACCGGCGGAGTGGGGCCAATGGGCGTTTCGGTTGGGGTTTCGGTTGGGGTGGCGGTTGGCGTGACGGGCGTGTTGGTAGGAATAGGCAGCGGCGTGTTGGTTACTGGCAGGGCATTGAGCAGCCCTGTTTGATTGAGATGGTTGGCGGCAACGGCCGTTTCTGGCACTGGCGTAAACGTGACCGGAATCGCCGTAGATTCGCCCGGCAAGGCTATGGGCTGCACCCGCGTCGGCAATGGCTTCAGATCAACCTGAAGTTGGCAACCCATCAACAAACTCCACACCAGGACGGCAAGGCCAAAAAGCAAACGAGATCGTCTCATTGGTTGTCCATTGTAAACGATTCTCGCGTTATGTCTAGCAAATGTAGGGGAAGTGGGAATTTTGTCCTATTAGTGGCAAGTGGCAAGTGGCAAGTGGCAAGTGGCAAGTGGCAAGTGGCAAGTGGCAAGTGGCAAGTGGCAAGTGGCA
>JBHIWP010000138.1:0-13737 GCA_041987425.1 Promineifilaceae bacterium (SeqCode)
TCGTTGGTCGATGACATTATCCTGCCCCCAATCGGCTTGCTGCTGGGGCAAACGGAAGTTTCAGACATGTTCCTTCTACTTAAGGAAGGGACGGAAGAAGCAGCCCCGTATGCAACGCTAGCCGATGCTCAGGCGGCAGGTGCAGTCACTATTAACTATGGATTGTTCATCAATAACGTTCTGGCATTTCTGATCATTTCATTGGCAATGTTTTTTATTATCCGAGGCATTAACCGTCTGGAGACGGCTATCGAAGAGGAGTTGGGCTATGCAGAGGAAAAAAGTGAACCTACAACGAAAAAATGCCCCTACTGCATCTCCACAATTCCGCGTCGGGCATCTCGTTGCCCTGAGTGTACCTCGAAGTTGGAGGAACCTGTTCCGGCTACGGCCTAATGCGAACAGGTTACTCGGATAATGTCAGTCTCAGCTAAGTACGCCACCCGAAACATTGAGCAAAAGACTGGCCTCGGCTTTGTTATTCTAAATCCTGTTGCTGGCAAAGGCCAGCCAGAAAAAATAAAAGAAATACTAAGTACATCTCTGGGGAAAGAGCAATACGTACTGTATGAAACCACAGGCGACGAGTCTTTACCAGACGTAGTGAGAACGGCCGTTGAGGAAGATCACTACGTCTGGGTCGCCGCCGTAGGTGGTGATGGTACCGTCTCCCAGGTAGTCAATGGGCTCATTGGCACTGACGTTCCCCTCGTTATTCTGCCTGGTGGAACCGCCAACGTACTGGCCCAGGACCTAAACATACCGCAGGACATCGAAGCAGCCTGCCAGCTGTTGATGGCCCAGGGAACCCTTAAAAAACTAGACGCCATCTGCGTAAACAATCGCCATTTTGTGCACCAGATTGGCATTGGCCTGGAATCGACGATGCTAAACAACACCCCTACTGAATCAAAAAACAGCTGGGGGATGGCTGCCTACTTGTGGACGGCCGTTAAAGAAGCGTTTGGCTGGCAGCCTCATACCTTTACCCTGACGATTGATGGTGAAACCCATCAACTCAAGGCTTCGGAGCTGGCCATTTCTAACGCAGGAAATATTGGTGCCTTCGGGCTGAAGTGGGATGAAGAGATCCGGCCCGATGACGGCAGAATTGATGTAGTGCTGATACGAGCACGTTCAATAGCTGACTATGCGCAAGTGATTTGGGCTTTAATCAGAGGCGAGCAGCGAGCTTCCTCTCACTTTAGGGTTTTTTCAGCCTATAACGAAATACGGGTGGAAACAGATCGCCAATTACCGGTGCATGGTGATGGCGAAATTTACGAAAATATGTTGCCTTTTACGGCCGTTGTCGTGCCCGATGCCCTCACCGTTATTGCTCCTGCACGGCACGCCACAAAGGCACAATAGAGGTATAAACAAATGAAAATTGTAACCGGTTTATTTACTCCAGAAGACGCACTAGCCGCCGTTCGCAGGCTAGTAAGGAAAGAGTTCAGCTATGATGATCTGTCTATGATGTCATCCATTGCTGAATTGCCGGAATATTTTGAGGGCGAACCAGAAAAGTCAGCCATCTCTGGGGCGGCAGCAGGCGCTGCCGCTGGTGGAGCCATAGGTGCGCTCAGCAGCGTTGTCGCCTCGACAATCCCTGGTTTTGAAAATATGTTCGTTTCTGGTCTGATGACAACCACCATTGGTGGCGTTGTCGGCGGATATTTGGGCAGTCTCTATAATGTTCGAGCCGAGACTCAGACGGAAATAGACGTTCATGAAGCGCTTGAAGCAGGCGATATTTTACTTATCGCTCGAGTCAACGAAGCAAATGCCGAAACGGCTAAAACAGTTATGACCGACAGCAACGGCAAGCATGTCGAGTTTCATACAATTCCTGCTGAAGAATTTAAACGACAGCAGGCCCCTGGATAAACCTTCTGTCCCCCTCCTTCCCATAAGAGCTCACGGCGTCGCCTGACACCGTGAGCTCTCTTTTTATTTCACTACTCACTTCTCAGGGTAAGCTCAGTTAAATTTAGTTGTTCGTTGGGTTGGGAACGGTCGTCTACCCACACGGGCAAGCGCACGCCATCGCCAGGCGTGTAGAGGCCAATTGCCAGCATATACTCGCCTGCCGGAGCATCGGCGCGAATGGGTATCACGCGCTCGTCGATCACGATTTCGCCAGGCAGCCAGGTAGCCGTGAGCCAGGCATCCCCCACCGGCGGACTATCAAACTGGCCCCAGATTTGCCCATCACTGCCGATGAGCTGGTTAAAGACGGTGTAATTCTGCAATGGCGTATCAAGCGCCTGCCAATAAAGCGTCAGCCCGATCTCTCCCCCGGCCCGAGCCGTGCTTGTGTCCAAATCATAGCCCAGCAGCTGAATGTGCTGGCCAAACTGGGCCGGGAACGGCTGAGCAATTTCCGGCATCTCAAAGAGGTGTGGCCGAAGATCCAGGCTCATATCGGCCAGCTTGTTGCTGCCCTGTGTTATGGGAAGGGAACGGCCGTCTGGCGTAAGCAGATTCAGCCTCAGTTCAGGATTGCTCTCTGTAGGAATATCCAGCGGAATGTTCACCCGATGCAAACTGCTCACCTGCTCATTGGCCTGCCACTGTGAAGGGGGATACACCCCCGGCCAGATGGCAAACCGCTGCCGCAAAAATGGCTCATCTGCGCCCGGCTGAATGAGCTGCAACTCCACTTCATAATCCTGTGCCGGAGCCTGAAGAGCCACCCACTGCAGGGAAATGTTTAGCGGCAAGCCCGGAGCAATCAGGCTGCTAAACGTACTGCTTTGCAGCGCCAGCGTATCGTCAAAGACGAGCATATCAGCCGTCGGCGTGAAGTTGTTAAGCGGCCGACTGCGCACCAGATGCGGGCCAAACGAATTCGTGTCATTGCCCAAAAGCGGATAGTTTTCACCGGCACTGTCATGTACAAAAAAGCGGAGATAAGCTGAACCGGGCGGCATTCCCTCTGGAATGGGCAGCTCTAACAGTTGGGCAATGCGGTCACCACGCTGCCAATGCTCCTGGGGATAGCCCAACAGCGTGCTGACGCTGGCCCACAGGTTGCCGCTGCCGTCTACCAGTTCAGCCCGGGCGAAGGCTAGCTGGTTAGTGAGGTTTGGCATGTTTTCAGGAACTTGCCAGTGGGCCATAAGAGAAACCGTGTCGCCGCGAAATAGCTCCTCGGGCAAATCGTAGCCAGTTAATTGCGGCGCATTGGTGAAGCTGAGTTCAGCCGCGTGCTGTGGCTGCCAGTTCAGCGCCCCGGCATCCAGCCGGTACAGCAGCGCGGCCGATTGTCCATCGTCATAAGAAATGGGGGTAACGGCCGTTTCCAGGCCAATTTGCGCCGCTATGGCTGCCGGTATCGGCTCCGCCCGCGAGAAAAAATACCAGGCAGCTTCGTCACCGGACCAGACAAAGCTGTGGTCGGGATTAAACCAATCGGCAGCCTGGTCACTGTGGTAAGCAAACGTGCGCGGTGCCAGGTCATAGGCATATTGGCGGGCGATAAAGATTCGCACGTCTTCGGGTGGCGGATTGCTCTCCAAAAAGCGGCCAACTTCCGCAAATTCTGCCTGGTACACGTGGCGCACTTCACCGTTTGTATTCCACACCGCAAAATAATCGTGCCAGCTGCGCACAAAAATGAGCGTTACCCCTACACCAATTAGCAGCGGCACAGCGGGCCGAAGGCGCGGCCAGCGGCTCGCGGCAAAGCGGGCAATGGTGTCGAAGCCAACGGCCGTAATCAAATAAATGGGCACGATAGCCCCCGCCGCTCGTAAAAAGGATGAGTTCGCCTCCAGGACGAGGTTGGGGGTGAGCATGGCCGCCATCCACAGCAACAACAGGGCGTAGCTGGGCTGAGCAGCGATTGAAGTCTGGAGAGTGGAAACCGGAGATTGCCAACCATAGCTTTCAGCGTCTAACTTCTTGTTTTTAAAAGTGAACCACAGGCAAACTAGAACTCCAGCGTAAAAAAAGAGGCCCGTCACCGGATCGAAAACGGGCTGGCCAGAGAGATGATAGCGCCATTCATTGTCGCCGTGCATCGTAAACATGCGCAAAACGCCACCCACAGACTGCCCCAGCGGCCCCCACTCTCCTCTTTCCGACGCTTCTTCCAGCGCCACCGTCAGGCCAGCAATACGCTGGTTCACCTTGTCGGGATTTTGCCAGATGTAACGGCCGTATGGCGCAAAAACAATCAGCGTCACCAGCACGCTGGCAGAGACCTTCTGCCACTGCTGGCGGAAGCGCGCCCGCTGAAACCAAAAGAGCCAGCCAAACCAAACCAGAATAACGGCCGGGAACACCCGGCTGGGAATGTAGGTATAGAGCGTGAGGCCATGAACCACCCCACCCAGCAGCCAGTCGCGCCAGCGGCCGCTGCGCCAGGCGCGCTGCAGCAGAAAAATGGTTAGGGCAGACAGGCACGTCAGGCTAACGGCCCGCAAGGCCCAGCGAGATTCCATGACCGGCCAGAGGGAAACGGCCGTTAACGCAGCCGCCATCAACCCAACGCGCCGGTTAAAGCTGTGGCGTCCAATGCCATACGCCAGCGGCACGCACGCCAACCCTAGCAGCACAGCAGGCAGGCGCATGGCAAAAATAGTGTTGCCAAATAGCTCCTGGGAAAGGGCAATCAGATAGAAGAAAAATGCTTCACGGCCGTTGTTGCCCTCAAAATAAACGGGCAGATTCCCCCAACGAATTTGCGCCGCATCGATGGCGTTAAACAGCTCATCACCATTGAGGCCCGGCGGCGCCGTGGTGAGATGATAGAGGCGAAAAAAAAGGCCCATGAGAACAATTAGGCCAAGGGCAATCTGGGTCTGATACGGTTTGAATTTGGTCACAGCTGGCGTTTTACGGCCGTTCCTCCTCAGAAAAAAATCCGGCCAAGTATACCACTACTTTGGGGTGGCCCAATATTGCTCCAGACGATTCACAAAAGCCTTAGGAGATTCGGCATATATGCGCTTTCCCTGCTTGTAAGCGGCTGTGTGCAGCCCGTCCCGCTTTTGCTTAAGGAAGGAAATAAGCGTCTCGCGGTCCTCGTCATCGGAAATCAGTAACGGCCGTTCCGCCACCAGCTTCTGCAAAACCGCCAGATCGTGTGCCTCTCCCAGATAATCAGATAAATCATGCGTTTCATCGGCCAGGGTTTTCATTATATCTGGCCAGATCCGGCGCAAAATACGCTTGCCGTACCAGAGATATTTTACGCGCTTACGCCATTCGTGAAACGCTTCGACAGTTGGCTGTTCCAGCGCATCTTCCAGGCGATTTCGTCCCCGTTTATACACTTTTTTTAGACCGCCGGAAACGGCCGCAAATGAATCATTATTCACCGGCCAATCCTCAATCCTGTGCCGGGCTGCCTGAATCATATCGGCTGCTTTCGCCAGCTGTTGCTCTTCTTCCACAATGCGCTGCCGTGTGATATTGTAAAAAATTATCAGGGCTTCCCGGAGCGATGCCAGCGTTTCGGGCGCGATCTCCAATTCCTCTTCAGCAATCAGACTGTCGAGCGTTTCTATCTGAACCGCGCTGTCACGAAGCTCCGACAGACGACGACCAGCATCGCGAAAACAAACATTTTCTCGCTGGTAGACCGTCTCCCCTATTTCCTTGCGGATCAGCCGCAGCAAGCCGCGAACCTTTTTAAAGCACTTGCGACTCTCGTGTACAGCCTCGTCCAGGTCGGTCTGTGAATTTTGCAGGTAAGAAAGTGCGTCGTCTATCTCTTCTTGTGCTATTCTTTTAAGGCCCTGAGGCAATTTCTCATTGGCTTGTAACCGGTAACTCAATGGCATCGCTCCTTGAAATAACATTGAAATAACGTTTTGCAGCTACGCAGCGGCTGCGGCTATGTCAATTATGTACTCTAACATTTTTTTCTCTTTCTTAGGCCGGTTTATATCGCAAACATACCTTGCCTCTATATCTGGGTAGATGCTGTATATTTTACAATTATTTAGCATTAAAAGTGGAGGTATCAGGTGAAAGCAATTCAGATAAAACAAACAGGCGGACCAGACAAGCTGATTTATGAAGAGATTGCCCTGCCAGAACCAGGTCCCGGCGAAGTTCGGGTTCGCGTCGAGGCAGCGGGCGTCAACTATATTGATACATACCACCGCAGAGGGCAGTACGGGCAGGATTTGCCCTTAACGCCAGGCATGGAAGGGGGCGGCATCGTAGACAAGGTGGGTGAAGGCGTAACGGCCGTTTCCCCCGGTGATCGCGTGGCCTATGCCATGCATATAGGTGCCTACGCAGATTATGCTATCGTGCCCGCCTGGAAGCTGGTAATGGTGCCGGAAGAGATACAGATTGAAGTGGCAACGGCTGTTATGCTGCAGGGCATGACTGCCCACTACCTCACCCAAAGCACCTACCTCGTTCAGGCTGGCGATACCGTGCTGGTACACGCGGCCGCTGGCGGCGTGGGGCTGCTGCTGGTGCAAATTGCCAGCCTGCGCGGCGCTCGCGTCATTGGCACCGTTTCTACACCAGAAAAAGCTGAGCTTGCAGAAGAATACGGCGCAGATGACATCATTCGCTACGACGAAACAGATTTTGCCGAAGCCGTCAAAGAACTGACCAAAGGCAAAGGCGTTAATGTCATCTACGACGGCGTGGGTCAGGCAACGTTTCTCAAAGGGCTAGACTGCCTGAAGCCGCGCGGCATGATGGTGCTGTATGGGCAAGCCAGTGGCCCCGTAGAGCCAATAAACCCGCAAATATTAAACCAAAAAGGCTCCATTTTCCTTACGCGACCCAGCCTGGCTCACTACACCACCAGCCACGAGGAGATTGAAGAGCGGGCAGACGATCTCTTTGACTGGATCGCCTCCGACGCCATTCATGTGCGCATTGACCGCACCTATCCACTAGATGAAGCGGCTGAAGCCCATCGCTACATTGAGGGGCGCCGGACAAAAGGCAAGCTGCTGCTCTTGCCGCAGCACCAACACAAAGCGATAGAGATTGAAGAAACGATTGATACGGAAGATCCCATCGACGAGCAAAGCTGGGAATCCTTCCCCGCCAGCGATCCGCCACCTTATTAAGTGAGACGAAAGAAACAAGATTGGTCCAATTTGCCTTTCTACAGAAAGTACCCGCTGCTAGAAAATTGGACCAATCTTCCGATAACGCCAAAGGATTACGATGATGAGCAGTAAAAACCATGTCCAACAAACGGCCGATCTCGGCCAGTCGATCTGGCTAGACTACCTGGACCGCGAATTTATTAATTCTGGAGAATTAAAATCGCTGATTAACCGGGGCATTCGCGGCATTACGTCGAACCCTTCTATCTTTCAAGAGGCCATTTCTGACGGAGGCGACTATGATGAGGACATTGCCGCGCTGGCAGAAGAGGGCAAAGAAGACACCGAAATTTTTGAAGCCCTGGCCGTTGCCGACATTCAAAAAGCGGCCGACCTTCTGGCCCCAGTTTATATTGAAACAGATGGCCTGGACGGCTACATCAGCCTGGAAGCAAACCCAGACCTGGCCTATGATACAGAAGGCACCATTGAAGAAGTAAGACGCCTGCACAAAGCAGTCAACCGCCCTAACTTAATGGTAAAGGTTCCGGCAACCTCTGCAGGAATTCCAGCCATTGCCACCTTAATTAGCGAAGGTATCAATATCAACATCACCCTCATGTTTTCTTTGAAGGATTACGATAACGTGGCCGATGCCTATATGCGCGGTCTGGAAGAACGATTATCTGACGGTTTTGAAATCGATCATGTCGCTTCAGTCGCGTCCTTTTTTGTGAGCCGAGTAGATACGGCCGTCGACAAAAAACTCGATGAGCTAGAAAGTGATGCTGCCAAAGCGCTCAAAGGAAAAATTGGTATTGCTAACGCCAAAATGGCCTACGCGCGCTATCTCAATGCGTTCAGCAGTAGACGCTGGCAAATATTGGCCGCTCACGGCGCACGGCCGCAGCGCGTGCTCTACGGCAGCACCAGCGTCAAAAATCCAGATTACCCGGACACCATGTATGCCGATCAGCTAATTGGTGCCAACACAATCAACACCCTGCCGCTGGAAGCAATTGAAAAATTTAACGACCACGGCACGGTTTCGCCTGCGCTAACAACCCAGCTTGAGCAGGCGCGCAGCCAGCTGGTGCAGTTGAGCAAACTGGGCATTGACCTGGATCGGATTACGCAGCAGCTGCAGGATGAAGGCGTGACTAAATTCGCTGACGCATTCAGCGACTTAATAGCTGCCATTCGCCGTACGCGCACAGATGCTGAGCAAGAGCAGGCGTCCCGACAACCCGAACCGCTGCTCGAGGATTAGCGCTTCACACTAATAGTTGGGCACGTCCTCTGGGTAGCTCCTGGAATCTGGCGCGCTGCATAGATGCATTTCCAGCTTGCTTACCTGAAGCTTGCCCCCTTCCACGTAAAATCCTAGCCGACCGTCGCTAAAGGTATCGTCTGCCAGGCTCAGCAGGATACGGCCGTCCAAAGAAAATTCTACATACTGTTCGTAGGCTAGCAGCTGAAAGGCGTACTTGCCATCAGTAGGAATGTAATGAGCAGCTTGAAGCTGCTCATAGTAAAATGCCTCTTCCGAGACCTTTTCTGCTTCCTGTCCTATTTTGTGCCCCCAGGCGCGAATTTGAATAATCCCTTTTAGCAAATCCAGGCTGATGTAATAGCCGTCTCCATCTTCATCCACATGCAGCACCAGCCCGCATTTGCCCTCTCCTTCGTAAAGCAGCTCGCCCATCAAAATAAAATCTCGGTAGTTGCCATCTAATAAAAACGCTTCAAATCCGCTTTCATTACTAAGCCAAACAGAATCATCTTTTGACTGAACCGTTGCTGAATCGCTGTCGAAAAGGCAACGAATGGGCATAAGTTCCGACATTGCGGCCGTTTTGGCGACCAAGTTCAAAAAGCCATCATAGGATTTCAGGTACAGTTCACCACGGTCATCTACTTTCAGCTCTTTCGGCGGCGCCATCAGATGAAATCCTTTCGTCGATAATCCTTTGAAAAAGAAGTTCCAAATTAGCGTTGTGCCGTTCGTTTGCGTAACCCGGGCTGCATAGTTGCCCTGCGGCATCAAAACGTTGTCGGAATAGTTGTAATAGGGGCCAGTGATTTCGTCTGCCCACCAGTAATGGACCTTTACGTCTTCGCGAATGGACGCGATGAGATAGTAACGGTCCTGTAGCTTGATCAGGTTAGGCACCTCTAGCTCGTCATAGCGCATGGGGGCAAAGATTGGCGGCAAAAACTCGAACTCGTTTTCGGCCGTTTCTTCGGCAACGGCCACGCAGCCACGGCGTATAATCGGCCCCTTGTTGGTGCGCGCCGTGGCCAGCAGGCAGATCCGGCCGCTTTCCTGGTAGCAAAATGGGTCGCGAAAGCTCACCCACATACGGCCGTCGTTCAAGCTCGTTTCATAATGATCGCCCGAAATCTCCAGCGGATAAGTATCTGAATCATCTTTTTCCCAATGGTAAAGATCGTCACTGTGGGCCAGCCCAATGCGCTGGACGCGGCCCCGCTCGCGCATGCACAGGCCAGTGTAAAACATGCGCCATGCTCCCGGCTTGTAAGGATTTGGTGTAACGTGCATTGTCCACAGCATATCATCATCCCAAGACTTGGGATCGCTAATGAACAGCGCGTTTTTCACCCGCTCCCACTTAATGCCATCCTCACTCACGGCGTGGGCAATATAGTCATGATTTGGCAGCGTCAGGTGGAACAGATGAAACAGCCCGTCGTGCCGAACAACGTCAACATCCCCTATTTCAAACTGGCGAAAACCGTAGCCTGTATACATAATCTTTCTCTTAAACTACAAAATAGTGTGCCGCTTGTCCCACAGTTTTGTAGTTACTATGTGGTTAGGAAACGGCCGTTGCCACAGAATCAATCTCTAACAAAGCCAAAACTTCGTCACCCAACATTTCTTCCTTTTCTAGCAGTGCGTCGGCCACCGCCGTCAGGCCGTCGCGGTAGGACTGCAACGTCTCTTCGGCTCGTTTGAAGGCTGCATCCAAAATAGACATGATTGCCTCGTCCACTTCGCGAGCAGTCGTTTCGCTGTAATCCCGGCCGCGCGCAATTTCCTCGCCCAGAAACACCTGCTGCGAGCGGCTACCCAGGGCCATGTAGCCAAATCGGTCGCTCATGCCCCAATCTAGCACCATGCGACGCGCCAGCTGGGTCGCCTGCTTCAAATCATTTTCCGCGCCGCTGGTCGCCGTTGCAAATTTCATATTCTCCGCCGCGCGCCCGCCCATCATCACCGCCAGGCGGTCCAGCATATACTCGCGGGGATAAATATACTTCTCGCGCTCCGGCAGCTGCTGCGTCACGCCCATGGCCCGGCCGCGCGGCACAATGGTCACTTTGTGCACAGGATCAGCATGGGGCAAAACGGCCGCCACCACCGCGTGGCCAGCCTCATGGTAGGCAATCATCTCCCGCTCCTGATCCGTAAGCGCCAACCCTTCCCGCTCTAATCCCATCAAGATTTTGTCGCGGGCTTCTTCGATGTCATCGCGCTCAATACTGTCTTTCTCCTGTCGGGCTGCCAGCAGCGCCGCCTCGTTGAGCGCATTCTCTAAATCTGCGCCGCTGAAGCCCGGTGTGCCCCGGGCCAGCTCCTGCAAATCGACATCAGGTGCCAGCGGCTTACCTTGCGCGTGAATTTCTAAAATTTCCCGGCGGGCGGCCAGCGTTGGCAGATTAACCGTAATTTGCCGGTCAAAGCGGCCAGGCCGCAGCAGGGCCGGGTCCAAAATATCTGGCCGGTTGGTGGCCGCCATCACCACCACGTTTTCGGTTGGCTCAAATCCGTCCATCTCAGACAGCATCTGGTTCAGCGTCTGCTCTCGCTCGTCGTGGCCACCGCCCAGCCCGGCACCGCGCCGCCGCCCGATGGAATCCAGCTCGTCGATGAAGATAATGCAGGGCGCAGCCTTGCGGGCATCGTTGAACAGGCCGCGCACCCGGGAAGCACCCACGCCGACAAACATTTCCATGAAGTCGGAGCCGGTAATGCTGAAGAAGGGCACACCGGCCTCGCCAGCCACGGCGCGAGCCAGCAGCGTTTTGCCCGTGCCCGGCGGCCCCACCAGCAAAATGCCCTTGGGCGCCTGCCCCCCTAGCCGCTGCACGCGCTCCGGCGATTTTAGGTAAGCCACAATCTCTTCCAGTTCGGTCTTGGCCCCTTCCAGCCCGGCCACATCGCGGAAGGTTATGGCTTCCTGTTCATCATCATACAGCCGGGCGCGGCTTTGCCCCATAGAAAACATCTGCTGCCCCGGCTGGCGCATCCGGCCTATAAAAAAGTAGCCCAGGCCAATGAGCAGCAAGAAGGGCAAGATGTTGATGAGGATGGCCCAAAGGGTATTATCGGCTGGCGGAACGGCCGTAACCGTCACATCGTTTGTCTCCAGCAAGGGCAGCAGGCGCTCATCCCCGACCGAGGGAATGTGGGTGACAAACTCGGTACCGGTGACCGTCGCTTCGTCGCCAGCAGCCTGTGCAGACGGAACGGTCACCGCTTCAATTAGCTCGCCGCGTATTTCCATGTTGTCAAAGGTTACGGCCGTTACGTTCTCTGCCAGCACCTCCTGCCGAAACCGACTGTAATCCAGCTCAATGCGGTTGCCATCGCGCCCGCTGGAGGCCCAAAAATAGTAGATGAACGGCAGGAAAAGCAGCAGCCAAAAGAGCGTGCGCCACAACGACAAACGCCGGGGAGATTTTCCCGTTTCTGAATCCTGATCATCTTGCTGCTGCTGTTGGTAATTTTGGTATTTTGGTTGCATACAACCTAATTTTAGTAAATCACAGGCCGCGCCTGCTTTTACCTAAGAACCTATGCGGGCCAGGCACAGAGCTGGCCGCTACTCTTCATTATCATCTTCGTGAAAGCTGCGTTGGGTTTTAGCTAATTGCTCCAGATAATCGGCGACGCGCCGGTTGATGGTGTCTGGGGGATAACGGCCGTCTTCCCCCGCCTCGCCCGCCGCAACGCCCGTCAGTATTTCAATTCCCTCATCGACTGTTTCCACTGCAAAAACATGAAAGTCGCCCGCAGCGACAGCTTCCACCACATCATGGCGCAGC
This sequence comes from Promineifilaceae bacterium (SeqCode), assembly GCA_041987425.1. Classification (GTDB taxonomy): domain Bacteria; phylum Chloroflexota; class Anaerolineae; order Promineifilales; family Promineifilaceae; genus Leptofilum. Next base: position 12,111 of record JBHIWP010000138.1, read on the forward strand.
ATCAGGTTTTTGACGTTGGCCGCCGGGATAATTACCCCCTGGTCACCCGTCAGACCGCGCGCCTGGCAAATATCAAAAAAGCCCTCAATTTTCTCATTCACGCCGCCAATGGCCTGCACCTGCCCGCGCTGGTTTACCGAGCCGGTCACGGCAAATGACTGCTTGATGGGCGCATCGGCCAGCGCCGAAAGCAGGGCGTACAGCTCGGCTGAAGAAGCGCTGTCGCCATCGACCCCACCGTAGCTTTGCTCAAACACCAGCGAAGCGGTGAGGGAAAACGGCCGTTCCTCGGCATAGCGCCCCCCCAGGAAGCCGCTCAAAATCATGACGCCTTTAGAATGCAGCGGGCCGCCCATTTCTACCTGGCGCTCGATGTCGATGACTTCCCCCTTGCCCAGGCGCACCCGGGCCGTGATGCGGCTGGGCCGACCAAAAGCGTGCTGCCCCACAGAAACGACCGAAAGGGCATTGATCTGGCCCACTGCTTCGCCCTCTGTGTCGATCAGCACCGTGTCGCGCAGAATCCCTTCCTGCATGCGTTCGCGCAAACGGCCGTTGCGATACCTCTGGGCATCAATCGCTTTCTGTACGTCAGCGGGCTGCACCACATCGTGCTCATTTTGCGTGGACCAATAGCTTGCTTCGCGCATCAGATCGGCCATCGGCTGCATATGCGTAGACAGCTTTTCGGCATCGCCTGCTAACCGGGAGCTTTGCTCAATTACCCTGGCCACCGCCCGTCGACTGAACGGCTGTAAGCCTTCTCGCTGCACCAATGAGCTTATAAATCGGGCGTAGGTTCGATTGTTGGCTGCGTCGCGCACCATGTCGTCTTCAAAATCGGCCGCTACCTTGAATAATTCGCCAAAATCGGGATCTGCCTGGTAAAGCATGTAATAAAGCAGCCTCTCACCAAGTAGAATGACTTTTAAGTCAAGGGGAATCGGCTCTGGCTCTAGCATGGCGGTGCTGATCAGCCCCAAAGAATGCTGCAGCGGTTCAATTTTGATTTCGCCGGACTGCAAAGCCCGTTTTAAACTTTCCCAGCTTTGTGGATTCAGCAGCACTTTGCGCGCGTCCAAAATCAGGTAACCACCATTGGCCCGGTGCAGGCTGCCAGCCTTGATCATCGTAAAATCGGTAAACAAGGCGCCCATGCGCGCTTCATGTTCAATACGGCCGATTAAATTGGCAAAAGTTGGATGGTCGGCGTAAATAACGGGCGCACCGCTCGTTTGGCTGTTATCTACCAGTAAATTGACCTTATACCGATTGAAAAATGGCGACTCGCGCGTCGGCTGTTGGCGCGCCTGCATGACCGCCACTAGCGAATTTTGCTGTGACTGCGACGGTGTCGCATCATCCGATTGCAAAAACTTATCGGCGTTTTCGATCACGTCATTCCTGACTGCCTGCAGATAGTCCACTACTTCAGGAAACGCCTCATATTTTTGGTTGAGTTCATCTGTAAAGAGTGGCGAAACGGCCAGGGCAGCCATTTCCTGGTTAAGCTCTTTAATTTCCTCGCGGCTCCCCCGGCTCCACTGCGGCACCTGCCGCATCAGTCGCTGCAGCTTGCTCTGAAATTTCTCAATTGTCTTTTCATACTGGTTCTTTTCTTCATCAG
>JBHIWP010000139.1:0-13701 GCA_041987425.1 Promineifilaceae bacterium (SeqCode)
ATGTCTTCCCACTTCTTTTCCGTTATATAATCTGTCAAGCCGGTCATGCCATTCTCCTTTTTGATGTGGTGTCAAAAAAGAGTGCGCTTGATCGGCTTCTTTGTCAATAAAAACTCACAATTAAGGTAATAGTAATTGGAAGTTCAAGTCACTTACGTATTTCAGAACAGGTCCCTGATCTTTCGCCGGATAGCTTTTTCAAAAGCGCTTCAGCCTTGCTGTATGGTTGCTTAACGTCACTTAGGTTACGAGATTTAGCCTGGGCGAACAATTGGAGAATCGTACTATCTGTGCACGGTTGGGCCTGCACAAAGCAGCAAGATAAACGGTCTTTTTCTTTATCTGCAAAATGCGGATTCGTTTGGGAAATTTGGCACTCGCGTTTACAATTCTAAGTATGGTAGTACGTACTGAATGGCGCTTACGCCAACAATCCCCCAAATTAATTTCTCAGCCAAGGCAGCCCGTTTCGTTAAATAGTCGCTGGATTATTGGTTTGTTAACGGCCGTTTACCTTCTCTGGCTCTTTGTGCGGGTCATCAGTCAACCGGCCTGGCTTGCTGATTTGCCTTCACTGCTCTCCGAGCTGCTACAGCTGCTGGAGATTGGCTGGTTGGCCACCCTTACGGTAGTGTGGGGGCTGGTTTTGTGGCGGCAGCGCCTGGAGAAGAGTCAGCCTTTGCCGCCGCTGACCCTGGAAGAACTCTATAATTTGCATCCCGCTGATTTTGAACGGTATGTGGCTCGCCTGTTTCGCAAAAAAGGGTACAAAGCCTCCGTGCGGGGGCGCAGTGGGGATCTGGGGGTTGATCTAATGGTGACGCGCAGCGGCGGCAGGCGAGCGATTGTGCAGTGCAAGCGGTATCGTAACACCATTGGGCCAGACGTTGTGCGTGAGCTGTATGGCACCTTGATTCATGAGGGTGTCTCTCATGCTTTTCTGGTCACGACCGCCGAGATTTCTGATTCGGCTCGCGCCTGGGCTCAGGGCAAGCCCATGACGCTGATCGACGGCCAAACATTGGTGGCAATTGCCCGCTCCTTGCAGCTGCCTGCAAAAAGTTCCCCCACGATTTCATGAATCACCTGAAAAAAACGCAAGAAACGTACCGGCAAATTGCGGCAGAGTATGCTCAGGCTCAGCAGCAGCGCGGTCAGCTGCAGGGGCAGATTGCGCACTTTGTGGCTTTGCTGCCGCCCGATGGGCTGGTTTTGGATGTGGGCTGTGGTCCTGGCTGGGATACGGCCGTTTTGCACAGTCATCGTCTAACGGCCATTGGTCTGGATTTTAGCCACGAGATGATGCGGGTAGGACGAGTGGAACACGGTTTGCAGGTGCCTTTTGTGCAGGCAGATATGCGCCAACTTCCGCTTGTTGGGCCGGTTGATGGCATCTGGGCCTGCGCCTCACTGCTGCACCTGCAACGGAATGAAGTGCTGCCGACGCTGCGCCAATTCCACCGCCTGCTTAAACCAAATGGCATACTTTACCTGTCGGTTAAGCTTGGCAGCGGAGAAAAGTGGACCGAGACGTCGTACAGTCAGGCCCTGCCGCGGTTTTTCACCTATTGGCAGCCTGAAACGCTCGATCCTTTGTTGGAAACGGCCGCTTTTCAGATACTCGATGGCTGGGAAGAAGCAGGCACGCGTGATACCTGGTTAGTAAGATTTGCGCGTAAGCAGGAGGTTGTCAATGAATCTGGCTGATTACGAACAGTTTACCCAAGAGCTGCGCCTAAAGCTGGCTGGAGACGATCGCGTGCTGGCTTTGATCGCCCTGGGCTCCATGGCCCAGCAAGATTACCAGCCCGACGAATGGTCGGACCATGACTTTTTTGTCATTACCATCCAGGGCGTGCAGGAAGATATCCGCCAGGATTTGTCCTGGTTGCCCCGGACACACGACATTGTTTTTAAGTTTCGAGAGACCGAGCATGGCATAAAAGTTCTTTATCGAGGTGGTCATCTCTTAGAGTTTGCCGTTTTTAACGAAGACGAACTACAGATGGCCCGCTTAAACAGATACCGCGTGCTGCTGGATAAGGCAGGCATAGCGCCCAGGCTGGCAGAACTAGAGCTGGCTACCCAGGATTTTGTAGCACGTTCGCACACGGCCTCAGAGAAGCGGTTGGGCGATTTCTTGATGAACATTTTTGTTGGCGTCGGGCGGCATGCCAGAGGCGAAAAGTTAAGCGGTCGTCACTTTGTTAAAACCCATGCGCTCACGCATTTGCTGCATCTACTGGCCCAGTTTGTTCCGGCTGAGCAAGCCAATTTGCTGGATAATCTGGACCCTTTTCGCCGCTTTGAGCAGGTTTTTCCAGAGCTTGGGGCAGAAATTAATACTATTTTGGCAATGGACACGCCCTCGGCGGCCCAAAACCTGCTGACCCTGGCCGTCCGCGAACTACGGCCGTTCCTATCTTCAATTCCAGAAGCGGCCGTGTCTGAAGTTGAACAAGTTATTGCCAAAGCCAAACAAGAAGAGACAAAACATTTGTGACACACCTATCTATATTATTTTTGCGGCACGGCCAGACCGACTGGAACAAGGCCGGGCGCTGGCAAGGACATGCCGATATTCCCCTGAACGATACTGGAAAGCAGCAAGCTGAACTGTTGTGTCAACGGTTACAAAGCTGGCCAATTGAAGCTATTTACACGAGTGATTTGCAGCGGTGCGTGCAAACGGCCGTTCCGCTAGCTTCCACGTTGGGCCTGGAACCAATTAAAGCCCCCTTGTGGCGCGAGCGCGACGTAGGCGGCTTTAGCGGCATGACAGGTGACCAGGCGCGTGAAAATTATCCCGAAATTTGGGCCAAGGCCGTGCGGGGCATGGTCGATCCGCCCGATGGCGAGCCTTTCGTCGAAGTGAAGGAGCGTGCCTGGCGCGCCTTCGAATCGGTCACGGAGGCCCACGATAAAGGCACGGTTGCCGTTGTAACGCATGGTGGGCTGCTGCACACGCTGCTGGCCCAGGTCATGGGAATCGATCCGGAAATATACGGCCGTTTTTCCATGCGTGGCAACACCGGCCTGAGCATCGTCGAGGTCACCGAGCGCGGACCAATGGTCACCCTGCTGAACGACACCAGCCATCTTGAAAATTAAGAAGATTGGCGATTGGGGAAAGGAAATCTCCAATCTCCGTTCTCATAAAACACTCCCTAAAGGAAAACCAAATGACAACACAAAGTTCAAATCCCATTTGGGACAAAATAGACGCTCATATTGAGCAAAATGTCCAATACTGGATTAACCAGCTGGCCCGGCTATGCGCCCAACCCAGCGTTTCGGCGCAAAATTTTGGCATTAATGACTGTGCCGAATTGGTAGCCATAATGCTGCGCGAACAGGGCTACCGGGCTGAAGTAATGTCTTCGGATGGCTACCCGGTAGTTTATGGCGAAGGCGACGGCCGTTCCGACAAAACGCTGCTGTTTTACCTGCACTATGACGTTCAGCCCGCCGAGCCGCTGGAGCTATGGGATTCCCCGCCGTTTGAGCTAACCGAGCGCGAGGGGAAGCTGTTCGCCCGGGGCATCAGCGACGACAAAGGGCACATCATTTGCCGCCTGGCCGCGCTGGCGGCGGTCAAAGACGCACTGGGCGAGCTGCCCTGCAACGTCAAATTCATCATTGAAGGCGAAGAAGAGATTGGCAGCCCCAACATGCCTGCCTTTGTGGAAAAGCACCAGCGAAAGCTGGCCGCCGACGCCTGCATCTGGGAGTTTGGCGGCGTGGATTATGACGGCCGTCCCAGCCAGGCGCTGGGGATGCGCGGCATTTGCTACGTGGAGCTATCCGTTCAGACAGCCTCGATTGATGCCCACTCTGGTCTGGGCGGCTCGATTTTCCCCAATGCCGCCTGGCGGCTCACCTGGGCCCTCAGCACGCTCAAGGACCAGAACGAGCGGATTCTCATCCCCGGCTTTTACGACAACGTGCAGCCGCCCAGCACGCGCGACCTGGAGATGCTGGCCGCCATGCCTTCGGAGACCGTGCAGCTAAAGGAGATGTTTGCCCTGGAGGGCTTTTTGTTGGGCATGATGGATGATTTGGAGCTGAAGCAGCGCGCCGTCTTTGAGCCAACCTGCACCATCTGCGGGCTCACCTCCGGCTACCAGGGGCCCGGCTCTAAAACAGTGCTGCCTGCCCAGGCCAGCGCCAAGATCGACTTTCGTCTGGTGCCTGACCAGACGCCAGACGAAGTGGTGAGGAAGCTGCGGGCGCACCTGGATGCCAACGGCTTTACGGACGTGCAGATTAAGCTGCATGGTGGCGGCCGTCCGGCCAAAGTCGACCCAGACGATCCATTTGTGCAGTTAACGAACGAAACGGCCGAGCTCGTCTACGGCAAAGAGCCCAACGTGGCACCCATGATTGGCGGCAGCGGGCCAAACTATCCCTTCATTCACACGCTGGGCTTGCCGCTGGTGGCCGCAGGTGTAGGCTACCCCGGCAGCCAGGTGCACGCCCCAAACGAAAATATGCGCCTGGACTACTTTTTGCTGGGCACCAAGCATACGGCGCGTATTATTGAGCGGTTTGGGAATTTGGAAAGCAATTAAGCAATTAAGTAAATGGGTAATTGCAATTACTCAATTACCCATTTACGCCCTTCTAGCCATCTCTTCCCCAAACCCCAGCAGCGCCTTTACTCGCTCGTTGTTGGGCGCTTCGGCATAAACGCGGAGGACAGGTTCGGTGCCAGACGGCCGTATCAGGAGCCAGCTTCCATCGTTGAGATAATATTTCACGCCATCTACTGTTTGCACATCTTCAACCGCTACGCCTGCGATTGCAGCCGGGGCCAGGTTGAGCAGCATCTCTACCATGCGAGCCTTTTCTACAGGGCGGGTTAGCTTCATGTCTGTGCGGGCATATTGGGCCGGGCCAAATTCTGCCAGTAGATCATTCACAAGCTCGTGCAGCGGCGCTTTGGCTTCCGCCATTACCTCCAGCAGCAGCAGCCCCATCAGCACGCCATCACCTTCGGGAATGTGCCCCTTTATGCTCATGCCGCCGGACTCCTCACCGCCCATCACCACGCCGTTGGCAATCATAAGATCGGCAATGTGATTAAAACCAACGGGCGTTTCTACCAGTTCAAGCCCGTGCCGGGCCGCAATGCGGTCGATCATGCGCGTGGTGGAGACCGTGCGCACGACCTTGCCGCGCAGTTCGCGCTTTTCTAGCAAATAGCGCAGCACCAGCGCAAAAATGCGGTGCGGATCGACAAAATTGCCCTGGGCATCTACCGCGCCAATGCGGTCGGCGTCGCCGTCGGTGGCCAGGCCCACGCTCCAATGGCCGCTCTGAATAGTAGACATCAGCAGGCCCAAGTGTTTGGCAATCGGCTCTGGATGAATACCACCAAAGCCCGGATTCATTTCGTGACGAATATTGTGGACGTGCGTACGGCCGCGTGCCAGTAATTCGCCAAAGGTGCCGCGCCCAGAGCCAAACATGCCGTCGGCCACCAGCCGCAGCTCGCCGCTAGATATAATGTCCAGGTCCACCAGCCCGCTTAGATGTTCGTAATAGGCCCAGGATGGATCAAACTTTTGTACCTGGTTTCGTTTAATCGCTTCACCGAGATCCATAAGGTTGGGGCCGCGCCCGCTGGATAGATTGCGGTCGAGCAGCCGCTCTACCCGCTGGTGATGAGACGGACTGGCCGCGCCACCATAGCAAGACTTAAGCTTCAGGCCATTGTAGCGTGGCGCGTTGTGGCTGGCTGTAATCATCACGCCCGCTGTGGCGCTTTTTTGCAGCACGGCGTAGCTGATGGCCGGGGTGGGCGTATCGGCGCGGGCCAGCCAGGTGTCGATGTGGTTGGCGGCCATTACGCGGGCCACTTCAGCCGCATAGCGGTCAGACAAAAAGCGCGTGTCGAAGCCGACAACGACGCTAGGGTCAGTGGCGTTCTCCTCGCGAATGTAGTCGGCGATGGCCTGAGCCACCAGCCGCAAATTGCCAAAGGTAAATGTCTCGCTAATAACGGCGCGCCAGCCGTCGGTGCCAAATTTGATGGTCATAATCTTTCCTTTTGATTGGGTAATGAAATGTCGTTAGCAAAAGTAAAAAGTAAAAGTGCTGAAGTTTGATTATACAGTCGGCCGTTTAAAATGCTGAAAGCGCTATTCTGCAGAAAATGTGGGCAAATATACGGTAAAAATAGAGCCTTTGTTGACTTCACTCTCAACCTTGATCCATCCTTTATGAAAGGCCACGATGTTTTTGACTTCGGTCAGCCCCAGCCCGGCTCCTATAACAATGTTTAGCTGCCCAACGCGCTTGCCTCTGTAAAAGCTGCGGAAGCAGTGTGCCACCTCTTCCTCGTCCATGCCCGTGCCCGAATCTTCTATCGTCAGCCCAACCAGCCCCTTTTTGTTTGACTGGTGCGTATGGATATGGATATAACCGGCCGTTGTGTAGGCAAGTGCATTTTGCAATAGTTCCGTAACGACTCGTTTTAGCTGAAAAGCATCCCCCCAAACCTTTAAGCTTTCTTCAAGCGGCGTAAAAGAAAATTCAAGCCCGCTCTTTTGGATGGTTCGATGATGGGATGATAAGACTTCTGATACGAGATTATTCAGGTCTATAAACGCCAGAGCGGGCTGATCAAGGCTTTTTTGTAGACTTGAAAAAGATAGGATCCCCTCGATGAGGTTGGTAAGAATATCACTTTGCTTCCGAAGAATCGTTTCGTATTTCGTTCGATTTTCCTGATTGCTGCGGGCTAGCAGGTCCAGATAGAGCTTAATATTCGTGATGGGCGTCCGCAGCTCGTGGGAAATGTCATGGATGAATTTTGATTTGAGATGATCGATTTCCTGAAGCTGGTGGTAAACTTGCCGAAGCTCATGCGTCCGTTCGGCCACCTTCGCTTCGAGTAAATTTGTATATTGCTCCAGGGCCTCTTCTGCCTGTGAGCGCGCTTTTATTTGGGCACGGAGTTCGATCTCAGTCATGACCATAAAAGCTAGCTCGTGCATAATTTCAATTTCACGGATGGTCCATTTTCTAGGGGAAGTGTCGATCACACAAAATGAGCCCAGGCCTACCCCGTCCGTTGTTGTGAGAGGGATGCCCAGGTAGCCAATAACGCCTAAGTTTGGTACGGCGAGATTGTCTTTCAATACAGGATGTTTTCGGGCATCTTCTACGACCAGTGGCACATTCTCGGCCAGGACGTGCATGCAAAATGAGTGCGATAAGGGCGTTTCCCGAAGCTCGGCCAGAGAACCAGACAAGCCAACCTGGCTTTTAAAAAACTGGCGATTGGCATCGACCAATGAAACAAGTGAAATAGGGCTGCTAGTAATCTGGCTGGCGAGCCGCGTTAATCTGTCGAAGGATTCTTCAGACGGCGTATCCAACAGCTCAAGTTGATTTAGGATCGCCAGTCGGTCCAGATCTTGAGCTGCTCTAATAGCATTGTTGAGATTCATAATTTGTCTAGGTCGTTACTGTTTGATTGATCAGGCGATATTATAGCAAAGTTATGGCCTGGGAACGGCCGAAGGTGAACTTTTTGGGGAAAATATGCACAGGTATAGGGCGCCGTGAGGAGCGAAGATTCAGTCAGGATTTATTCTAACAACGTAATAAGGGTTTGCATCCGTTTAAGGGCATCATTGCCGCCGCCGTGCAGCTGCTTAACCAGGGCTTGCAGCGGCGGCGTTAACCTTACCAGAAGCGCGTGTAGGCGCTCCGCAATGCCGTCGGCTGGCAAGGCAATGCCAGACGCCTGGCTGCGCTGCAGATAAGCTATCAGCAGTTCGCTCAAATCCATTAGCTCAAATGAGAGCAGGTTCGAGACGCTCTCTTCTGCCTGAGCCGCTAAAAAATCCGAATATTCATGAAGAAACTCGGTTAAAGTTTGAGGCTTTGGAACAAACTGTGCATTTTGCCCAGAACCGTATAAGAGATCATGGCCGCTGGCGACACCCGGAGGCAGAAAGCGATCAAAAGGGTTTCGTTTATAGATGTCGAGAATATGTTCGTGCATTGTAGGCCCCTATGGCAAATCTGAGATTCCAGTTTATGTTGAAGGTTATGATAGTCCATTTGGAGTTTGTAACGGCCGTACTCCCCCAAAGCCCTCGTTTATTGTAAGAATATGGTTGAAACTGTCACACCAATCATGGCTACTGCCACTACCAATTGAAGAAGTACGACCCATGCCCTGGTTGCCTGTGTGCTCAGGTGATGGCGGCTGAGCAATAACGTAAGCGTGAGGATAATTGAGGCACCGATCGACGTCCAAAACAGACTGTCCCCAGTGGTGGAATAGCCGTCGATAAGCCAGGCTGCGATGCCCCAAACGGAAATGGCAATGAGCTGAAGCAAGCAGAAAATGGTGGCATTCAGCCAAGCCTGGCGCCAGCCAACGCGGAAGAGAAAAAGAATCCCGATAACTCCCCAAACAGGCATGGAAACTGGAACCGCATAAGCGGCTGTACAGCCCGTTAAGGTAATGAGCGCAATCAGAATATCGAATAGCCGGGTCATTGTCTTCACCACAACTTGTGCTGACATTGTAGCAGGAGTTTTGGCGATACGGCCGTTTCCGCCAACGGTGCCAAGATTGGACCAATCTAGCAGCACTGCCAGAGCCCGCCCTGAGCGAAGCCGAAGTGAGACAGGCCACAGCCCTTAAAAACTAGGAACACTCACCTAGAGCAAGAGTTTAGCTTGGAAACTGATAGGGTTGAATAATTTTCAGTGATGCTGCTTCGGATTTCTGGGCATGATACAAATCCCAGCGAAGTTGGAGATTCATCCAGAAACCAGCGGAAGTGCCGAAGTATTTAGCCAACCGCAGAGCTGTGCCGGGAGTTACACCGCGACGGCCGTTCACAATTTCATTAATTCGCTGATAGGGTACATGTATTCCATCCGCCAAATCACGTTGGCTAGGCCCCATCGGCCTGAGAAACTCTTCCAGCAGCGTTTCACCCGGATGAGTTGGCACTCGATGGGTAGGTATGCGAACCATGTTTCTCTCCAATTCTGACCTACGCTTTCGTGCGATATTTAGATTGGGCCGCCTCCCTCAAGACTTCCGTTGCCCATTGATTGATGCTTTTGCTGTTTATTTCAGCTTCCGTAGCCACAGCCATGTGTAGATCAGGAGGAACCCGCAGCGTCAGTTTACCAGAGTAAGATTTTTGTGGTTCCTGCCCAAGCTTTTCACAAACTTCCAGATAATGATCCACCGCTTCGTGGAAAGCAGCTTCCAATTCTTCAACCGTGCTGCCGTGGAAGCCAACAATGTCCCGAATGCCAATGATATGCCCCACGAAAATCTTATCAACCGGATCATATTCGACTTTTGCTGAATATTCCTTGTATTTCATTTCGTTCATGGTGTTATTCCAGCCCTTTGCAAAAATTCCCGCACATCTTTGACGCGATAGCGCAACGCTTCCTTGCCTGGATGTGGCCGATGGAAGTCGGCTCGCTGACCGTTGAGGATGAATGTAATGCGTGACCCACTCCCCTCAATCACCTGACAACCTAACGCAACCAACAACGATTCAATACGCCGCCATTCAATATTGCCATTAATCGGATCGGTGAAGATGGCAGAAAGCGTTTTACGCTGCTTATTATTCATTGACGGCTATGATAGCAGATTTTGCCGTCACTTTCCAGAATTTGATTTTAAATATTGGTCCAAGCTCACTTGCGCAAGGCTGCAATAGAAGCTACCAAGATTGGACCAATCTAGCAGCACGCCAACCGCAAACCAGCCCAGGTAAGTGGCGCTGCCAGAGCAGGCACTGAGCGATGCCGAAGTGAGACTGTCCACAGTCCTCGAAAACTTAGAAGATCCACACACAGAAAGGTTGTCCGTGCTACAAGATTTTCCTGGAAACCACGCCTAGTGAAACTTACTTTTACTAGAAGCTTCCGGGAATAGACGTTGGCTATTTATTAGTTCTCTGAGGATATCTCTGGAGCTGCCTACGTAGCTCAGCGACCGCAGAATTTAAGTCTAAATCGGTAAGTGTGAAAAACAACGAAATGCCTTTTTGGCGCTCGCGCCGATCGGTTATCCAATTAGGTAATGCTTCATGAAAAAGTCGGATCTCTAAATTGGAAACCTGGTTGTTTATATTGGTTCGGAATTCTAGGACTGGTTCCATGAAACAACATTCTACTTCCTCAAAATTGTGAGCTGCGATATTCTCAAGCCAATCAGCGAGTTTTGAAACTTCATACGTTAGTAGGCTTGGATCCGAAACAGACCAGCTACCTTGAGGTGATTTTACTTTTAGGTCAATGACCAGCCAGTTTGAATCGTAGGGTTCATTTGCTATATGAGGAAATTCATACCCTGCAATTCGTAGTTCAAAAGATGTATCTTGTGTATTAAACTTCATTTTGATCTATTGCAAATTTAGTTGGAGATTGGTAGTAACGGCCGTATTTCATCCCCCTTCCTGCAGATTACGGCCGTATCCCCACACACTTACCCCCTCAACCTTTCCATCCCCGCATCATACAGCGGCTCATCGACCACCGTCGCCATGTGGCGCTCGCCGAAGTATTCCACCTCGATTTGCGTGCCGGGCTCGGCGTGGGCGCTGGGCAGGTAGCCATACATGATGAACCTGCCCACGCTGTAGCCGTAGTTGGCGCTGGTGACGTGCCCCACGCACTCGCCGTTGGCAAAAAGCGCCTCGTAGCCCAGGGCCATGCCGCCGTTGTTAAACGTCAGGCAGCACAGCTTTTTCTTCAGCGGCTTGTCCTTCAGCTTCAGGCAGGCGTCGCGGCCGATAAAGTCGCCTTTCTTCAGGCGCACCGTCCAGCTCAGGCCAGATTCGTACGGCGAATATTCGGTATAAACGTCGCCGCCCCACAGCCGGTACCCTTTCTCCAGGCGTAATGAGTCGAACGCGCCCATCCCAGCGGCAATCATCCCTACCTCGCGGCCCGCTTCCCACAGTAAATCCCACACCTGCAGGGCCATGTCCATGGGGAAGTGCAGCTCCCAGCCTAGCTCGCCCGCGTAGGAGATGCGCATGGCGTACACGGGCACCAGCCCAATCGTGATCCACTGGGAGGTGAAGTAGGGGAAGGCGTCGTTGCTGACGTCGGTGTTGGTCACTTTTTGCATCACTTTGCGCGCATTGGGACCCCACAGGCCAACGGCCGTCCACGCATTCGAAATATCCGTCACCACCACCGAGCCATCCTTGGGCGCGTGCCGCTGCACCCAGGCCAGGTCCATCGGCAGCGTGCCCTCGCCCACAAAGTGCCAATATTTGTCCGGGGCCAGCCGGGCCACGGTCAGGTCACGCCGCACGCCGCCTTTGGGCGTGAGCCAGGTGGTGTAGACGACCCGCCCCACAGGCACGTCCATCTGGTTGCTGCACAGATAGTTGCTAAATTCGGCCGCGCCCGGCCCCTTCACCTCGATGATGGAGAGGCCAGTCAGGTCAAACAGCGCCGCGTTGTTGCGCGTCTCTAAATGCTCTGCCCCCTGAATGGGCGACCAGTAGTCCGCCGCCCAGCCGCTGCGCTCTGGAATCTGGTCTTCGTATTTTTCCAGCAGGCGGCTGTTCTCGCCAAACCAGTTGGGCAGCTCAATCCCGGCAAAGGCGGTGTACTCCGCTTTGAGTTCTTTCAGTCGGGGCGCAAACGGACTCATGCGCACGTTGCGCGGCTCGGTGATGGGCTGCTTGGGATGCACGATGTCATACACTTCGCGGTAATTTTTCTTGGTGATGACGGTGGTGAACGCCTCGGTGGTCTGGAACTGGTGGAAGCGGTGCAGGTGCGCCTGGCGCAGATCCCATTCGGATTCGCCGTACGTCATCCACTCGGCCACCGATTTGGCCACGCCGCCCGCGTGCGTAATCCAGCTGGCAACAGCCGTCCAAAACCCCTTGATGTGCGACTCGCCAATAATGGGCATACCGTCGATGGAAAAGGCAAACATGCCGTTGAACTGCCGCTGGAAGCCGATGTCATCTGCCTGGGCCAGGGCGGGCAGCAGCCGCTTGGCCTGAGCCCACGGTTGGCCAAAAAAGTCGTCGGGCGTGAAGTCGTGGATTGCCGTCTTTTGCACGTCCTGCGGCCGTACCATGTGCGGCCGGTGGTAGTAGCTGCCGATGCCGTACGCCTGCCAATGCTGTCGGTAGTACATCGTCGAATCCAGCTCGCGCATGGTGGGGTAGGTGACTTCGTGGTCTTTGTTGGCCGGATCAAAGTCGGCCAGGCGGTCCAGGTCATTGGTAACGACGTACTGGTGCTCGAAGGCCATCAGCGGCAGGTGGATGCCAAACTTTTCGCTCAGCGCCGGGGCCCAGATGTTGGCCGCCAGCAGCACGTTTTCGCACGCAATGCGCGGCATGTTGGGGTTGTTGGTGAGTACGGCCGTTACCCGCCCGTTCTTCACCTCGATATCGGTCATCGCCGTGTGGCCCACAAATTTCGCCCCGCCCATCGCCTCCGCCTCCCGCGCCAGCGCGCCGGACACGTGCGCCCCTTTCACAATGAGCCCGATGGGAATGTACAGACTGCCTACAAATTGCGAGGGGTTCAGCAGCGGCATTTTCGCCTGCGTTTCCTGGGGCGTCAGCAGGTGGCTTTCGCAGCCATACGCCTTGCTGGTACCGTGCAGCCGCTTTAAATCCTGCCAGCGTGATTCTGAAATGGCGATCTCCACCTGGCCGGTTGCGTTGTATGTATTTTGCCGGTCGCTAAAATGATCCAGGCTGGTGATAAGGTTGGCGGTGTACATGCCCATCTGCGTCAGCAGCTTGTTGTGGCTCAGTGGCACCACGCCACCTGGCGCGTGCGAGGTGGAGCCGTCGTTCTCAAACAGCTCGCCCTTGTCGATGACCAAAACATCCTTCCAGCCCATTTTGGCCAGGTGATACGCCGTGGCGCAGCCTACAATGCCAGAACCGATGATGACAACCTGTGCTTGATGCGTCATGTGCTTTTCTCCTAAAAATATTGCCCGCATGATAAATACTGTGACAAACTTTCTCTGGTTGAATTGTCATGCTGAGGTCCTCCGAAGCATCCCTAGAACCTGGCACTGACAAAGACTCTGCCAATGGACAATGATACTCCCCATCACAGTTTAGAGGGATTCTTCGCTCCGCTCAGAATGACGTGCCAAAACTGCCAAAGCCTGCTCCAAATCGGCCTGGATGTCGGCCACATCTTCGATGCCTGCGGAGAGGCGCAGTAAGTTATCGCCAATGCCCACACTGTACCTTTCTTCGGGGGTGAGGCTGCGGTGGGAGGAGATGGCCGGGTAGAGCATCAGCGAGTATATATCACCCAGTGACGTGGCGGGCTGGATTAGCTGAAGCGCGTCTAGCAGAGCAAAGATTTCTGGCTTGCCTGCGCCGCGCACCTCAAATGAGAGCACCGCACCACCGCCCTTGCCGCCGCTCAACTGCTGCATCAATTCATACTGTGGATGGTTGGGCAGGAAGGCGTAATTTACCTGGCTAATTTTTGGGTGCCCCTGCAGCCAGGTGGCAATTTCCAGCGCGTTTTGGCACTGCTGGCGCAGGCGCAGAGGCAGCGTTTTCAGGCCGCGATGGGCCAGCCAGGCTTCGAATGACCCCAGGCTGCTTCCCAGCAGCTTGTTAAGCCGCACCATTTCATCTTTTAGTTCGGCACTGGTGGCGATCACCCCGGCCAACACGTCCCCCAGCACGC
>JBHIWP010000140.1:0-13672 GCA_041987425.1 Promineifilaceae bacterium (SeqCode)
ATGCTGGTGGCCGGATTTCCTATGCACCGCATTAAAGGCACCAATCCCCGCCAGGACACGCTGAGCAAGATTCAGGCGGCCCGGCCGGTAATGGGGCAGGTGCTCGATACAACAATGGGGTTGGGTTATACAGCTATTGAGGCGGCCAAAACGGCCGTTCACGTAACCACTATCGAACTAGACCCAACCGTCACCGAAGTGTGCCGCTGTAATCCCTGGTCTCACGAGCTTTTCACCGCTCCAAACATCACCCGGCTCATCGGCGATGCCTACGACGTGGTAGAAACGTTTGAAAAGGGCAGCTTTAACTGCATCCTGCACGATCCGCCCACATTCAGTTTGGCTGGCGATCTGTATTCAGCCGATTTTTACCGGTCGCTTTATGAAGTTCTCACGCCTAAAGGGCGCTTATTTCACTACATTGGCAATCCAGACAGCAAGTCGGGGGCAAGCGTCACTCGCGGCGTGGTGCGCCGCTTGCAGAAGGTAGGTTTTAAGCGAGTCGTACCCAAGGCAGGCGCCTTTGGCGTACTGGCGCTAAAATATTGAAGGGGCGTCTAGCGAGCTATGCGGGTGGCGGATCAATAGGCAGCTTAATGGTAAAAGTTGTGCCCACATTTAGCTCGCTGTCAAAGCGAACTTCCCCCTCATGCATGTCCAAAATCTCCTTCAGCATCGTCAGACCAATTCCCATCCCCGGAATTGTCAGTTGGCTCACCTGCTTCCCCCGATAAAACGGCTCAAACAAATGAGGCTGATCCTCCTCGGCAATCCCGATGCCCGTGTCTGACACTTTTAAAAGCACCTGGTTATTTTCCAGGTCGGGCATGGTTCGAACCACCACCTCTCCCTCACGTGTGTATGTAATTGCGTTCACAAGCAGGCAGCTGATCGCCTCGCTAAGCTGGGTGGCATCTCCCCATACTGCCGACGGGCTGGGTGATGGTTCAAAGGTAAGCGAGATATTTGCCGCCCTGGCGCTCTCTTCAAATGTAGACAAAAAAACATTGCTAACCAGTTCGTTAAGGTCCACCTGGGTAAAATTCAGCTTTGTTTTGTCCATTTCTAAACGAGAAAGTTGTAACACCCCTTCAATCAGGCGCTCAAGACGTTCACTGGTTTGCTGTAAGACGTTGAGATAGCGATCTTTTTGTGTTGCTTTGCCGCTCTTCAAGAGCTTTAAATACAGCTTAAAGGTGGTGATAGGGGTTCGCAGTTCGTGCGATACGTCATGCATAAATTTGGTCCTGAGCCTGCCTATTTCCAATAGACGTGTATTGGCCTGGGTCAACGCCTCAGTCCGGTTGGCAACACGCGCCTCCAAATCTTTAACATAAAATTGTATCTCCTGATAGAGATACGCCGTTTGTATGGCTGCGGCTGCTTGATTGGCTAACGCTTGTAAAAAAGCGACATCAGCTTCCTGGTAATCGTGATTTTCCTCATCCAGCGCATAAAGCACACCCAAACAGGTATCGCTAGTTAATACCGGCACACCAACGTATGCTTTATAGCCGTAATCATGCAGCATCCTGTTGGCGCCGAAAGGGTCTTCTTGAACATTGGGTACGATAAGTGATTGTCGATGATCCACTATCCAGCGGGTAGCACCGCCTTTGGAGCGGACACGCCTGGCAGGCGTTTGGGCTCTTTGGTTCAAGGTGGTTGCTGCGCTGCTGACAAACGCTTCTGAGTCATTGTCCCATAGAACAATGCTGGCATCGGTGGAGGGCATGAGTGAAGCGGCTGCCTGCACGACTTGTTCCAGAACAGCCTGTAGTTCTTGGGGTCGGTGGATGGCAATTTTTATATCCGCCAACATGGCTTGCCGCTCATTCTGACGAGACAGGCTTTTGTCGCTGCGGGTTACCCGTCCCTGTAATTGCTGGGCTTGTTCCTGTACCTGAGCGTGAAGCCGGGCGTTACGAATGGCTGCTGCCGCTGGAGCAGCCATCATCTCGGCCATTTGTACGTGTTCTTTGGTGAAAAAGCCGGGTATTGCTTTGTCTAGCGAGTAAAGGCCAATTGCTTTGCCTTCTACCACCAATGGTACCCCTACCCAATTGCGAATGTATTCAAATTCAGGAGATCGTCTCCAATCAGGATGAGCATGTGTGTCTTCCAGGATAACGCTTTGCTCCAGGGTTGTTTGCAGCAAGGGACTGTTTTGTAGCCTGAGGCTCAGGTTAGCAATTACCTCAGTATGATTGGAAGAGAGCCATTTTTCGAACCCGCGCATCGCTCTAATATTGAGAGATTCATCTTCCAGGAGCATTACACTGGCTGAATCGTATGGCACAAGACCGTGCAAATAAGAGAGCAGGGTATCCAGAACGCTCTCCAGCTCCAGGCTTTCGGTTAATGCTGCGGTGGCAACGTACATGGCATCTGCACGCAAGGCATAGCTGTGTAACGTCGACTCCCTGTCTAAACCTGAATCTGGTGGTTGCATTTTGCTTGAGAACGGCCGTTCCCTGATTACCTGGAATTTGGTCTGGGAACGGCGTCATTGGCTCAATTATCCCTCCAACAATAAATTCTCCGGGTCTTCAATAAGCTCCTTCACCCGCACCAGGAACTGCACCGCCTCACGGCCGTCTACAATGCGGTGGTCATAGCTCAGCGCCACGTACATAATCGGCCGAATCGCCATCTCGCCTTCAACAACCACCGGACGATCCACAATGTTATGCAGCCCCAAAATGCCCACCTGTGGCGGGTTCAAAATGGGCGTGCTGAGCATCGAGCCAAAAACCCCACCGTTGGTAATGGTAAACGTACCGCCGCGCAAATCCTCCAGCGTCAGCGAGCCATCGCGCGATTTTTGGGCAAAGTCCTTTACCTGCTGCTCGATCTGGGCAAAGCTCATCCGGTCGGCGTCCCGCAGCACCGGCACCACCAGCCCTTCCTCTGCGCCCACGGCAATGCCAATGTCGTAATAACGCTTCAGCACCATCTCGTCGCCGTCAATCTCTGCATTTAGCCGCGGGAACGCCTTGAGCGCGCCAATGACCGCCTTCACGAAGAAGGAGGTGAAGCCAACTTTAATGCCGTGCCGCTCCACAAAGGCGTCTTGCCGCCGCTTGCGCAGGTCCATCACGGCGCTCATGTCGATCTCGTTAAAGGTGGTGAGCATTGCGGCCGTTTGCTGTGCTTCTACCAGGCGGGCGGCGATGGTGCGGCGGCGGCGGGACATGCGTTCCCGCTCCTCGCGAGGGTCGCGCTCCTGGCTGGGGGTGGGTTGCTTTTCTGGCTGGCGGGGCTTCGTCTCAGCCGGTTTGGCCTGCGACGAAACGGGCTTGCTTGATTCCAGCAGTTTGGCTACGTCGTTTTTGGTCACCTTGCCGCCGGGGCCGCTGCCCTTCACCTTGGTCACGTCCACGCCTTCTTCTCTGGCCATGCGCTGGGCCACGGGGGTGATCTTTTCAGAAGTGGCTGCGGAGGATTCGGCCGTTTCCTTTTCATCAGCCGATTTTTCATCTTCTTTCTCTTGTTTAGCTTCGGCCGCTTCTGCTGGCTTTTCTTCATCCGCTGCAGGCGTCTTTTCTTCAGACTTTTCTGTCCGCTCGGGTGCGCTGCTGCCGTTTGTGTCAATATAGCCCAGCACGTCGCCCACCTGTACGTCGTCGCCTGCCTGTGCGGCAATTTTGCTCAACACGCCAGAAGATTCGGCGCCCACTTCCACATCCACCTTGTCGGTTTCCAGGGCCACCAGCACGTCCCCCAGGTTCACGCTGTCCCCTTCTTGCTTGAGCCATTCGCCTACGGTCGCTTCCACAACCGATTCACCCATTTGCGGTACTTTGATTTCAATGCTCATTGTTTCCTCGTTTTTGAGAGGAGGCGAGGCAGGTGGAGAGACGGCCGTTTTGTTTGTCTAATATAGCTTCCATCTGCCTCGCTCCTTTTCACTTCTCACTTTTTACTTTTCACTTTCTTCTTTTTCTTCTCTTCAAACTTAAACGCGTGTTCCGTAATGGCCTTCTGGTTGCGTCGGTGCCAGGCGCCGGAGCCTTCGGCGGGACTGGCGCGGCGTGGGCGGCCGATGTAGCGTAGGGGCCAACGGCCGTTAATCAGTTCGTCCAGCCGCCAGCGCATAAATTCCCACGCGCCCATGTTGGCAGGCTCCTCTTGCAGCCACACCACCTCTTCCAGGTTGGGATAGCGCGTCAGCACCGCTTCGATTTCCGCAGCGGGGAAGCTGTAAAGCTGCTCCACGCGGGCCACGGCCACGGCAAAATCTGGCTGCTCTTGCTGCACGGCGACTAGATCCACGTACACCTTGCCGCTGCACAGCACCAGGCGGCGTACGCTCGCGGCGTTGTCGTCGCTGCTGTTGGGATCATCAATGACGGCCCGCCAGCTTTGCTCTGCCAGCTCTGTCAGCGTGGATGCAGAAAGCGGGTGGCGCAGCAGGCTCTTTGGGGTCATCACAATCAGGGGCAGCGGATCGGTTTGCAGCAGGGCCGCCTGCCGCCGCAGCAGGTGAAAGTATTGGGCGGCGGTGGTAGGGTAGGCAATGCGAATATTTGTTTTCGCCGCCAGCTGCAAAAAGCGCTCCAGCCTGCCAGACGAGTGATCTGGCCCCTGGCCCTCGTGGCCGTGCGGCAGCAGCAGCACCAGCGAGGGCGTCTGCTCCCACTTCGCGTAGCCACTTACTACGTATTCATCAATAATTGCCTGCGCCGTGTTGATAAAGTCGCCGTATTGCGCTTCCCAAATCACCAGACGCTCTGGCGCCTGAATGTTGTAGCCGTACTCAAAGCCAATGGCCGCATTTTCTGACAGCGGACTGTTGCGAATCTCAAAGGCGGCTTTGGCCTGGGGAATGTGCTGCAAGGGAACAAAAACACGGCCGTTTTCCTCGTCGCGGAACAAGGCATGGCGGTGGCTAAATGTACCACGCTCCACATCTTCGCCCGTCAGGCGGATAGAGGTACCGTCTGCCAGTATGGAGCCGAGGGCCAGGTCTTCAGCCGTGGCCCAATCAACGTTGCGTTCGCTGGCCTCATCCAGGGCAGTGCGACGCTTTTTCATGGCGCGTTCCAGCTTGCTATTGAGGTTAAAATCAGAGGGAATATCTAGCAGAGCCTGATTCAGTTCGCGCAAGGTATCGTCAGAAACGGCCGTTGCCACCTTCTTGGCTGCACCCTCTGGAGGCAGCTCAGCCTGTGGTTCTAGCGTATCCGCCACTTCTTCTGGCTTCAGCGATTCATACGTCTCTTGCAGCTGCGCCATCTTCTCTTCGATCAGCTTTGCCGGTTCGTCTTCCGCAATCTCGCCTCGCTCCAGGAGTACCTTGGCCCACTTTTCGCGCACCGTGGGCAGCTTTTCAACCACGCGGTACATGCGTGGCTGGGTAAAGCGGGGTTCATCGCCTTCGTTGTGCCCATAGCGCCGGTAGCCCACCAGATCGATCAGGAAATCTTCCTGGAAGCGCTGGCGGTAGGCGATGGCTAGCCGCGCCACTTCGATACACGCTTCCGGGTCATCGGCATTTACGTGCACAATGGGAATCTTGAAGCCTTTTGCCAGGTCGCTGGCGTAGCGGGTGCTGCGGCCGTTCCAGTAGTTGGTGGTGAAGCCCACCTGGTTATTGGCAATAATGTGGATGGTGCCGCCTACGCGATAGCCGCGCAGCCGGTGCATGTTTAGGGTTTCGGCCACAATGCCCTGGCCAGAAAAGGCTGCATCCCCATGAATAAGAATTGGCAGCGTAATGGAGTGGTTAAACTGTGGCTTGCCCGGCTGATCGACCAGCGTGCCTGCCGCGCGCGCCATCCCCGCAACAACGGGGTTCACGTGCTCCAGGTGGCTGGGGTTGGGCGTCATGCTGATGACCAGATCGATAATATCGTCGTCTTCAAAATCAACGGCCCGGTGCGCCCCGGCATGGTACTTCACATCGCCAGTCCAGCCGCGATAATTGCGGCCTTCGTAGCGGTTTTGCTGGGCCGGGTCTTTGAACTGGGTCAGGATTTCTTCGTACGGCCGTTTCAAAATATGCGCCAGCACGTTCAAACGCCCGCGGTGAGCCATGCCAATCAGCACGTTAAACACGTCCGCTTCGGCCGCACCGCCAATAATTTCGTCCAGCATAGGCACCATCATGTCCAGCCCTTCGATGGAAAAACGAGTCTTGCCGGGGAAAATGCGATGCAGAAACAGTTCAAACGTTTCCACTTCCGTCAGGCGGCTTAGCAAAGCATGGTTGTTGATGGGCGAGGTGGGAGGGCGAAAGCGGCGGGTTTCCACCATCTCTTGCAGCCACTGGCGCTCATCCGGCACGCGCACGTGGGCATAGTCAAAGCCAATGCTGGTGGAGTAAATTTGGCGCAAGGCGTCAATCGCTTCCTTGGCGTTGGCCTTGTTGGCCGCTGCCGGGCCACCAATAAGGCTGGCGGGCAGCGCTTCCAGGTCGGCTTCCGTGATGTCGTGTGTTTCCAGCTCCAGGTCTGGATCGCCAGGGGGATTGAACAGCCCCAGCGGATCGATCTGGCTGGCCATATGGCCAAACTTGCGAATGCTTTGCGCCAAGTTAACGGCGCCCATCACCTTTTCTGGCTGTACTGGGGGTGCGCTTGGCAGAGAAACGGCCAATGGATGCCCATTTTGCAAAATCTCGGTTGGCGGAGGCGACGCTTCAAACAGCTTCCGCGTGTCGGCATCCACCGAGTTGGGGTCTTCTTTATACTTTTCATAGAGTTCCACAATGTAGCCTGCATTTGGGCCGTGGAACTGTTGCCAAATATTCATGATCACCTATTCACGTCTTTCAAGTTGTATTTTTAGGTGAAACGTGATGTGTGAAACGTGAATTTCTTCTCACGCATCATGTTTCACGCTTCACGCAATTCCTAAAGCGTCACTTGTTTCTGTGGCTGGTTGGGCAGCCAAACTGCAATAAAGATGACAAACAAGGGCAGCAGCGCCAATCCTTGTAAAGCCATACCCAGGCCAATGCGGTCGGCAATTAACCCCACAAAGTAGCTGCCCACGGCACCGCTAAAAAACATAAAGCCCAGAGCCAGCCCAGACGCCATCGCCTGCTGTTTCGGCAATAACGATTGTACCATGATCACCAAAATGGTGTGGGGCATTCCGCCAAAAAATCCGGCCAGCAGCAGCAAGCCTGCCTGCCACGCTATGCTCGCTGGAACAAAAAAGTAATATGGCAGGATGGAGCCAGCCAGCCCGAGCAAAATGACCCATTTGCCCGCAATTTTATCCCCTAACGTACCGCCAACTACGCCACCCACGGCCGAACCCATCATGATCAGCCCAGACAGCCAGCCGATCAGAGATTGATCGTAGGCCATGCCGGTAAACAAAATGGGTGTGTAGGTGATGATAGAGATGCTGGCAGTGCTGCTGGCCACTATGATGAAAGACAGCACTATTACGCGCCGCCAAAAGTGGGGTGGGTAGGAAACGGGCTGCCTGAAACGGCCTGGCGGCGCTTTGGCAGCGGCTTTTTGGGGAACATTTGGTGCATCTACCAGCCAGCGCCAGCTGCTGGCAAAGGCAGTAAGGGCCAAAATGGGCAGGAGGATGTAGCCAGGACGGCCGTAGGCATCCAGCATAATTCCTGCCAGCACAGGCCCCAGGAACAGGCCAAGCTGCCCGGCCATAAAAAAGAGCGCCGTGATTCGGCTGCGGTAGGTGACGCTGGTGCGGCTGGCCACCATTGTGCCCGTGGGGTGGAACGCTCCGGAACCCAGGCTGGCGACCGTCAGGGCAACGAGTGCAGGCCACTCCCCCGCCAGGGAAGCAATGGCGTAAAAGACGATCATCCAGCCCACGCCGCCAATCACCAGCAGGCGTGCACCGATGCGGTCTGCCAGCCAGCCAAACAGCGGCTGCGACAGCGCGTTGCCCACGTTGTATAGCAGCAGGGCGATGCCCACCTGTGCGTTGGTCAGCCCCAGGCTGACGGCCAGAAGCGCCACCAGCAGGTTACGGCCGTTGTTCAACACATCTACAAAAAAGTGGGCAAGCGAGACGGCTAGAAACGGCCGTTCACGGTACACTGCTGCCTGGCTGGTTGCCATTCTGCAAACTCCTGGTTAAGCTGAACCGCAAAGAACGCGAAGTGCGCAAAGAATAATTAGAGAAGTGAAACTTTGCGCACCCTGCATTCTTGACGGTGAATATTTTTTAATCGTGCAAAAGTCTACATTCTACAGTGAAGCGCATCTCAGGCCCCCAATTCTAACAAAATGCTTACGCCCCGGTAAGGTGTAAGTAAGAACAACTTCCTATACTTGCTCTATTTGCTATACTGGAATTTATAAATAGATAATCAGAGGTGCAAACTTCCCCGGAGGCGACTGCCTTTTTTGGAACTACCTAATTAAAGTTTCCGGTGATCCGCACTTTGTTTAAGGAGATATCGATGTTTGATAAGGTATTTGGACGACGTGAAGAAGAAGCGAAGGTGCGCCAGATGAATCGCCTGCCGCCAGGACAATCCCTGACGCAAAAATTCCCGGTGCTCCATTATGGACCCACCCCGCAAACAGACTTGGCCAACTGGGATTTGCGCGTGTTTGGTCAGGTTGAGGAAGAGGTTGTTTGGGATTGGGAAGCCTTTAACAAGCTCCCCCGTACCAAATTGACCCTGGATATTCACTGCGTGACGCGCTGGTCCAAATTTGATACCGACTGGGAAGGCGTTTCGCTGAAAACGCTGGTGGATGAAGGCTTTATCAAGCCAAAGCCGGAAGCAAAATACGTGATTCAGCATTGCGAATATGGTTACACCACCAACACCCCGATTGAATTGGTGATGCAAGACAACTTTTTGCTGGCGACTCATTTCGACGGCAAACCGCTGGAGGTAGAGCACGGCTGGCCGCTGCGTGGCGTCATTGGCGCGTTTCCAGATCGCAGCGAGGAAAAGTCGGCCTACCTGTGGAAAGGCGGCAAGTGGCTGCGCGGCCTGGAGTTCCGGGCGGATGATCAGCTGGGCTTTTGGGAGAAGGCAGGCTACCACAACGAAGCCGATCCCTGGCAAGAGCAGCGCTTTGCCGGACGCTGGTTCTAGTTTTCAGTAAGCAGTAATCAGTATGTCAGTGGTCAGTTTTTTACTGATTACTGACCACTGGCTTACTGATTACCGAAGCCGTCAGGCAGCTTCCGCACCACTCCCTAACTTTTCCTGCAAAAACCGCTTAACGACATCCACCGGAATGGCCATGCCCACCAGCGGGCCGGAGATCATGGTGTTGATGCCCATGAGACGGCCGTTGCCATCCACCAGCGGCCCGCCAGAGTGCCCCGGCCGCAGCCGAATCCCCAACTGCACCAGCTCGCCTCCATAGCCGTTTTGCTCCAGCGGCTGGCCTACGGCAATCACCGTGCCTGCTGCCGCTGCGCCAATTACGCCCCACGGATGACCAATAGCAATCACCCAATCGCCCGTTTTAAGCTGGCTGGAATGGCCCAGCTCAACGGTTGGCAGATTGTGGGCAGCGATGTAAAGGGCAGCCAGATCGAGCGTTTCGTCATAGGCCAGCAGCTGAGATGGGAAGGAACGGCCGTCTGCCAGTGTCACTTCCGGGGCCTGGCGCTGAACCACGTGGGCGTTGGTGAGAATCAGCCCGTCACCATGCCAGATGGTGCCCGCGCCAAAGCCGCGACGGCCGTTGCCCACTCGCACCACGCTCTGCTGCACGGTTTGGATAACGGCCGTCATTGTCTGGTTAATTTCGTTGAGAATAGTCATCGTGTATCCGTGAGATTAGACCAATTTCCTCCTACTGTGAATCGCCGTAAGAACAAATAAATTGGTCCAATCTTGTCGCTAGGGCCGGGCTGCCACGGTTACTTCAGTGGTGTGCACTTTGCCACCGCGGACAAATTTAAGGGAAACGGCCGTTCCTACCACTTCGCCTGCCAGCTGAGCCAGCAGATCGTCGTGTGACTGTACCGGGCTGTCACCAAAGCCCACGAGCGTATCGCCCAGGGTAAGGCCCGCTTTGGCTGCCGGGCTGTCGTTTTCCACAGAGACCACCAGCAGGCCACGCTTTTGCTCCAGCTCCGCCTTCAGATCATCAGGCAGATGAACGCGTTGGGTGCTGACGCCCAGGTAACCACGCTGTACGCGGCCGTGTGCCTGCAGGGCATCGGCCACGCGGGCCAGGGTGGGGGTGGGAATGGTCAGGCTGACGCCGCGCCCCAGCGCGGAGGTGTTTAGCCCAATGAGCTGCCCGGCCGCGTCCACCAGCGGGCCGCCGGAGAAGCCTGGGTACATCACGACGTCAGTTTGCAGATAGCGGTCAATCTGCCCGCCCAGGCGGGTGCGCCAGCCCTCGCCCAGCGCCGAAACAATGCCCAGGGTAGCCTGCACGGTGCGTCCGGGGCGTCCCAGCGCCAGCACCAGGTTGCCCACTCCCAGATTTTGCTTGTTGCCTTCGGTGAGCGGTGTCAAACTGCCGCCCTCTGCCTTCAGCACGGCCAGGTCTGTCGAGGGGTCGCGCCCAACCAGGCTGGCAGAAACGCGGCTTCCGTCTGGCAGGCCAACTTTCAGATGTTCATCTTGCTGCACCACGTGGTTGGCGGTCAGGATGAGGCCATCGGCGTTCCACACGATCCCGGTCGCGCCGATTCGCCGCCTTCCTTCTACCCGCACAATGCCGCTGTCCGCCTGGGAAACGGCCGTTGCCAATGCCGCCGAAAGCTCAGTCAATACGTTGCTCATTTTTGCTCCTTTCCTGAATTTCCCCGGAAACACCTGAAACATTGAACAGTTCAGAAAGCAGCTTCCGGGGAAATGGCAAATTGATATGGTAGCTAGTTTAGGAGAAATACGGCCGTATTAAATCAGCCATTTCGGGAGTGAGCACCTGGAAGAATGGGTAGGTGGCGACACGCGTTGCTCTTTACAACAGCAGCAGCCCCAGCCGAGTGGCCTGCACCACTGCTTCGGTGCGGCTCTGGGCGTTGAGCTTGCCCAGGATGGCATTGACGTGAAACTTTACCGTGTGGTCGCTTATTTCGAGCCGGTGGGCGATTGCTTTGTTGGTGAGACCTTCTGCCAGCAGATACAGAACCTCATTTTCGCGCGCGGTTAGTTCAGTGAACTCGGGCAAGGTGTCATTGGCGAAGGCTGCGTTGGGAAGAACGACCGTAACAAAATCTGGTTCCAGCGTGGCCAGGCCGTGCAGGCCAGCCTGTAGAGCGGACACAATGGCTGCCGTTGGCGCATCCCGCCGCAGCATTGCCTGAACGCCAAGCGACCAAAGTTGGGGAACGGCCGTTTCGTCTGGCAGCAGCGCCACCACGGGCAGTGGAAATGGGTCCTCGTCTGCCAGCGCAGGCAAAGGCTCCCAGCCGACGTCCCAAACGACGCCATCCATTTGTGTGGGCTGCCACTCGTTAACCGCATCTGCCGACTGTAAATCGGCCAGCCACTCTGCCAGGTTCATTTGGGCCACAACGTCGCAGCCGGGTTCCGCCGCCAGCAATGCTGCCAGCCCAGCCCGTGCCAGCGGATCGTTCGCCACAACCGCGATGGTAATCACCTGGGGAAATTCGTTCATGGCGGCTAAGCGTACCACAGTTTTCTTTGAGGAAGGTAAGATTCCCGGCAGACCTTTTCGGTTCACAATGCCTCAAAGGCTCGGGTTCGCAAAAATACTCTGTTGGCAGTAAGATTCGCCTCTTTTGAAGCACAGCCGACTCATGAAGGAGCCTCAATGAGCACGTCAACGATTTCCCACGCTACCCGCCAGCGCCTTACCGGGGCTTTGTTTGTCTCCCAAAGCCTGTTTTCTGCCGCGATGATTGCGGCGTTTACCCTGTCGCCAATATTGGCTGCGGAGCTGGGCGGCAGCGACAGCGCTGCTGGCATCCCAAACACGGTGACTCTGCTGGGGCGAGCAGCGGCCGCTTATCCCATTGGCTGGCTGTTTGACAGGGTGGGCAGGCGGCTCGGGCTTACAGTGGGCTTTGCTTTGGCCCTGGCGGGCGCTGTACTTACTATTTGGTCAGTGATGAGTGGCTCGTTTGTTGGCTTTTGCGCGGGCGCGGCCCTGATGGGCATGGGGCGGGGCGGTAGCGACCAGAGCCGCTACGTGGCGGCGGAGGTGCAAACGGCCGATCGCCGGGCGAAGGTTATTGGGCTGATTGTGTTTGCCGGGACGGTAGGCGCAATTGGCGGCCCGGCGCTGGTGGCTCCGTCGGCGCGGCTGGCGGAGGCGTGGGGCTTTTTGGGCGATACAGGTCCCTATTGGGCTGCCGCCGTACTGTATATCATTGGCTTTCTGACGATCTTCTTGTTTTTGCGCCCTGATCCCCTGCAGGTGAGTCGCATAATCGAAGCCGAAAATCCAGACAAAGAGCCAGACGTGCCGATACGGCCGTTGTCTCAAATATTCAGTCAGCCCACGGTATTGTTAGCGGTGAGCGCCATGGCCATTGGTCAGCTGGTAATGGCCTTGCTTATGGTCATTACGCCGCTGCACATGGATCACAATAACCACAGCACGGAGTCGGTTTCGCTGGTGATTATGGCTCACACGTTGGGTATGTTTGGCTTATCGAGCGTAACGGGCTGGCTAATTGATCGATACGGCCGTATTCCCCTCATTGTTGCTGGCGCAGCTATCCTGATTATTTCTGGCATTTTGGCACCGCTCTCTGTAGCCGTGCATAACTTGGCCGTCGCCCTCTTTTTGCTGGGGCTGGGCTGGAACTTCTGCTTTATTGCCGGGTCTTCACTGCTGGCCGACGCGCTGGCGGCCAGAGAGCGGGCGCGGGCGCAAGGAGCCAGCGAAGTCATGGTTTCGCTGGCGTCTGGCGTAGCCAGCCTGGGCACGGGTGCAGTATTTGACCAGGGCGGGATGCCTGCTGTTGCCGCCGTAGGAATTGCCCTGGCTCTGCTGCTGGTGGCGGGGCTGTTTTGGTATAACCGTGTGCAGCAGCGTCCCACGCCGCCAGCGGCCCCGGCCTAGCAAGGGAGCCAACCAGCTACCAATCGACTAATTGCTAATTTCTAGTCAGGTTCAGCGTGTAGCCAGAGGCCCCGGCTTCAAAATCCAGCACGCCAATAATGTACATACCACTTTCCGGCAAGCTGATGTTTGTAATCTGGGGGTCCTGGAAAACCGGGCCAATCGAATCGAAGTCTGGCGGGCCAAACAGGCCGATGGCAAAATCGCCGCTGCTGCCGCTGGCGGCGCTGGTGATGGTAACCTGATCATCGCTGGTCCCCAAAAAGCACCAGTAATCAATGCCCAGCACCTCCACCTCGTTGGTCACGGTTTGGCCGTATTCAATGCGTCCTTTAATGATGTCTGGAAAGCCACCACCCTCGCTAAAGATGAGGCAGTAGTCTCCATCAATGTCGTTGAGATTATAGACGCGAATCTTGTAGTCCAGGGCCGTGTTTAGCTGGGCATTCACGATGGATTCGAGGCCACCGTTACCGGTATTGTTTGCCTGCTGCACAACGTCGCTGGTGGGATCGACAATTTCAAGAACCAGGTTCATGGTGGGTTCACCAACGGCCGTAATCGTAATGGCTCCGTTATAGTCAAAAATAACAGGATACAAGTGCGTCTGTTCAGCCTCCAACAGCTCTAGTACGGGCTGCTCTGGGCCAAGCGGGTCAAATTCTACCGTATCGAAATCGCTGGGGTTGCGGGTGGCCGTGCCCAGTGCAGAGGTG
>JBHIWP010000141.1:0-13672 GCA_041987425.1 Promineifilaceae bacterium (SeqCode)
CTCAAGCCGCTCATCGCCTGGCTAACCAAAAAGATGGTCACGTTCAACCAAACGACCCACAAGGGCACCATTTCCGAAGGGGCGGAGCTGTTGGGGCTCGACTATTCTAAGCAGTCTGGGGATTAGATATCTTCTTTTGACTCAAAGGGCACAAAGAAATTAAAAGGGCAAAGATCAACTTAAAATCTTTGCCCTTTTGCGTCAAGGTTTTTAGGAAGCGTTAGCCACAAAGCTAATAATCAAATCCACCTCGTTTTCCACGTTGGCCACGTTGGGCACCTCAGGAATGGTAAGGCCGTAGGTGTCGCGCAGAACGGTGGCGGTGGCGGTGCCAGAGATTTGGGTGTCGGAAACGGCCGTTGCCACCACGGTAAATGTCACTGGCTCGGTAACGTCCCGGATCGTCAAATCGCCATCAATCGTAAAGCTGATTTCTTCACCCACCGCAGCAGAAGCAGGTAAGCCATTTACGGCCGTTGGCACAAAGCTAATAAATTCATACGCGCCCGTTTCCAAAATTTCGTTTTGGATAGCCCGGTTACGGAAATTATTGTCCGTCGCCAAAGTGCGGGCGTTAATTTGAATTTCGCCGATTTGCGCGGTAGATAGGTCGCTCAAGTCAAGCGCGATTTGCCCGGCTACCTGGTCGGTCGTGCCCACCACGGTGGTGCGCACGCCGCGCAAATCCTCATCCAGCTCAAACTGAACGGTAGAGTCTGCCTGGCTAATTTCATAAATGGTCAGCCCGGCAACCGCAGCATCATCAGATTCAGCGGCCGGTTCTTCCGTTGTGTCTTCACTTTCCGTTTCTTCAGCTTCGTCCAGCTCCACAGGCGGCTCCTCAGCGGCTTCTGTGGGCTCCTCTACGGCAGCCGGTTCTTCACTTTCTTCAACTTCCAGGGGGACCGCTTCGATGGTTGCGCTGGGCGCTGCCGGTTCCTCCAAAATGCCGCAGGCCGTGGCAGCCAGCAGGACTATAAACAAAAGTAACATCGTGTAAATACCCTTCTTCACAAACAACCTCCAATAATCAAGAATAGTGGCACACACAAAATAAAATTGTTGGCTGTGCCAAAATGCCAACGCCTAATTGTACGGTCACACTTTTTAGACAGACCTTTTCTACAGCACCTTCTTAGAAAAGATTAAGTAAAGTTAGAAAGGCCCAAAGGCAGAGTATAGGAAATAGTTGTTCAGAAATTGTGAAGAATCATTTGCTTAATTGTTAAATTGCCCATCTTGACAAATCCGTCCAAATGTTCTAATCTTCCTGTCTATACGAAAAACCATTCGTGTGAAGGAGTCTAACGTGGACAAACAACAACCTTTAATTTCACCCGATAAACTACCCCCGAAGCAGGATGCCCCGCCGCTTTCAGCCGATGCCTCTATCCAGGCAGCGCTAGGCCTGTTCGAAACACACATGCGGAATGAAGGCTTCGCTATCAATACCATCAAAGCCTTTGCCAGTGATGTACGCTTGCTGGGTAAATATCTGGGCATTGGTCAATCTATTGGCGAAATTGGCACCAAAAATCTAAACGATTTCTTGAGATGGCTGCTGGAGGAACGCGGTGTGCCGTGCAGCCCCAAATCATACGCCCGGCGTGTGACCACCTTAAAAGTGTTTTTTAGCTGGCTGCACGAGGCAGGCGTGTTGCCCAACGATCCGTCTGCGGCCGTTATCCAGCGCAGCGTCAAAAGTCCCCTTCCCAACATCCCTAGCGAAGACGATCTGGCCAAAGCCCTGGCCGTCACCGAGCAAATTCGCCAGGGCAGCCAGGAGCAAAAGCCAGACGCCCGCCCGCACTTGCTGCTGACCTTGCTGCTGCAAACGGGCATTAAAAAAGGGGAGGCCATGGCCATCGTGCCCAATCACATCGACCGCAGTGATCCAGACGAGCCGATGCTGTTCATTCGCTATGCCAACCCGCGCCTGCGCTACAAGGAACGCAAGCTCCCCCTGAAACCAGAATGGCTGGACATACTGGACGAATACCTGGAACAGTATGAACCGCCCGACACCCTGTTCACCTGCACGCCGCGCAACCTTGAATATATCTTGCGCGACGTAGGTGACGAAGCAAGCCTGGAGCGCGGGCTGCTCTCGTTTGAAAACCTGCGCTGGGCTTCCACCATGCGCGACTGGCGCGCCAAAGAGGAGCAGGACGATATTCGGCAAAAGCTTGGGCTGTCTAAGATCACCTGGCGAGAGACAAAGTCGAAGCTGGAAAGGTTGTCCGAGCAGGAAGAGACGGTAGGTCAGTAGACAGTAATCGGTTTTGGCTGAAAAGTAAAAGTAAGAAGAGGGAACTTTTTGGAAAACAATGACGTTATAGTGACATCTTAAACATTGTTTTCCTCCTGAAGAGCCGCCGCTGCGGGCACAGCGGCGGCTTTTTGCGTTTATTAGATTGGTTCAATCTTGGAGCTTGAACCAATCTTTTCGGCGAGAAAATTATTGTTCCCCGGGCGTGGTGCGATCAAGCGTGCGGGTGAGGGTATGTACGTTCACGCGCTCGGTGTCCGGCGTCGCGTAGTAGACAACGGCCGTAACCTCATAAGTCTCAGTTGGCACTTTATCGCGCAAATGCACCGTCAGGCTGAAGTTGGTTTGCAGCGTTTCGATCACGTGCAGGGACCCGGCCTCTTCGCCGCGCTCATTGGTAAAGGTTACCTGGATAGACGGCCGTTCCATAAACGGCGTGATGTCAAACCCCACCGCCACGCGACGGCCGTCTTCGTGCATGTACAGTCCCAACTGCTTAATTCGCACCTCATCACGAGGCTTCGGCCCTTCAAAAGGGTCATCAAAAAATTTGATATCCATAATTTCCCTAAAAACTGTGAATTGTGAATGATGAATTGAGAATTGTGAATGAGCTGACCCGTTCACAATTCACAATTAATTATTCTTCTCCAACTTCATTTTGTCCCGCTCAAAGGAGGCCAGGCGCTCCAGCACCTGCACCAGCGTCACCTGCCACTCTTTGGTGCTCAAATCGCGCGGCATCCAGATCGCCTTACGGCTGACGCGCACCGTTTCGCCCAAATAGCGCTGCAAGCGGAAGCGATCAATGCCTTCCAGGTCCAGCAGGCGAATTTTGATCTGGCCCGCTTCGGTGGTAACGGCCGTTACCTGCGCCCGTTCCGCCAAAACTTTAATCCTGAGCTGATAGAGTAAATGATGCACCGGATCCGGAATCGGGCCAAAGCGATCGGCCAGTTCAGCCGCCATCTCGTCGATCTCATCTAGGGAGCTGAGCAGCGCCATGCGGCGGTAGAGCCGCAGCCGCAGCGCCGGGTCTGGCACGTAGTCGGGCGGCACATAGGCCGCCAGCGGCACGTCAATGAGCGTCGCTTCTGGCAGTTCAGCAGGCAACATCTCACCTTTACGCTCTGCCTTGCGGCGCTTCACGGCATTAGCCAGGAGCTTGGTGTACAGGTCAAAACCCACGGCCGAAATATGCCCACTTTGCTGCCCGCCCAGCAAATCGCCTGCGCCGCGAATCTCCATGTCGCGCAGCGCAATCTGGTAGCCCGCGCCCAGCTCGGTTTGCTCAGCAATCGTTTCCAGGCGCAGGCGGGCATCTTCATTGAGCGTACGCCAGGGGGCGTGGAAAAAGTAGGCGTAGGCACGTTTAGCCCCGCGCCCCACCCGGCCGCGCAGCTGGTAAAGCTGGGCCAGCCCAAATCGGTCTGCCCGGTCCACGATCAGCGTGTTAGCGTTGGGAATATCCAGCCCGCTCTCAATAATTGTGGTGCTGATGAGCACGTCAATTTTGCCCTCATCAAAGTCGGTCATGATGCGCTCAAGCTGCCGCTCACTCATCTGCCCGTGGCCAATAGCCACGCGCGCTTCCGGCACCAACCGCTCAATTTGCTTCTGAATAATGTCGATGGTTTGCACCCGGTTATGCACCAGAAACACCTGCCCGCCCCTGTCCAGCTCACGCTCAAGGGCACGCTTCAGCCGCGTCTCGTCAAAAGCGCCGACGTATGTTTGTACGGGCAGCCGCTCGGCTGGCGCGGTGTCAATGATGCTGATGTCGCGCACGCCGGTGAGGCTCATGTAGAGGGTGCGCGGAATGGGTGTGGCGGTCATGGTCAGCACGTCTACTTCGGTGCGCCACTGCTTGAGCCGCTCTTTGTGGGCCACGCCAAAGCGCTGCTCCTCATCCACAATCACCAGCCCCAGATCCTTAAAGGAAATATCGTCGGAAAGTAGGCGGTGCGTGCCGATGATGATGTCGATACGGCCGTTCCTTAAATTCCTTACAATGCGGTCCTGCTGGGCCTGCGTGCGGAAGCGAGAAAGCATCTCAACTTTGACGGGGAACGGCCGTAACCGCTCATAAAATGTGTTGTAATGCTGCTGCGCCAAAACCGTGGTGGGAACCAAAATCGCTACCTGCTTACTGTCCATCACCGCCTTGAAGGCGGCACGCAGGGCCACTTCCGTCTTGCCATAGCCCACATCGCCGCACACCAGCCGATCCATGGGCTGCGACTGCTCCATATCAGATTTCACTTCGGCGATGACGCGCAGCTGATCCTCCGTTTCGCGGTAAGGGAAGCTGGCTTCCAGCTCCGCCTGCCATTCGCTATCCGGCGAGAAGGCATGCCCGGAAATGGTCTCGCGGGTGGCGTAGAGATCTAGCAGCTCGTCGGCCAGCTCGTCGGCAGCCTTTTGCGCTTTGGCTTTCGCCTGCGTCCAGGAGCGTTCGCCCAGGCGGTGTAAATTTGGAGGCCGTTCATCACTGCCAACCCACTTGCTCAGGCGGTCGGCATGGTGGGCAGGCACGTAGAGCGTGTCGCCATTGGCGTACTCCATCAGCAGATATTCCCGCTCCATGCCGCCAATATTGCGCACCACCAACCCGGCAAAACGGCCGATGCCATACTCCAGATGCACCACGTAATCCCCGGCGGTAATGTCGGCAAAGCGGGCCTCTGGGGCAATAGGCCGCGGCGAACGCCAGCGCCGCGGGGCGGGCCGGTTCCAGCCAAAAATCTCCGCGTCGGTGAGCAGATCAAGCAGGATCTCACCATCCTCGCGCCGCACCAGTACAAAGCCCTCTGGCAGAGCCCCCTGGACAAAAGTGAGCGTCCCGGATTCGGGTAGGCTAGAAACACTCTTGACAGGCTGCTCCGTAGTTTGAGGCACAGCGGCAGATGGCTCGTCACCGTTATCGTTATCGTCCGTGCTGGTAATTCCGCCGCGCAGCAGCAGGCTTTCGGGCTTGATGTCGCGGATTTCTTCGCGCCACAGCTCCTTTAGGCGCGCCGCCTGCTGGCTGAGCACCACCACGCGATCGCCTTCTTTTTGCGCAGATCTTAGCTGGGTGAGCAACGGCCGTACCTGCCCCCCATACCGCGGCCCCGGCTCAAAAGAGGAGGCCAGATCCAGGTGCGGCCGTTCCGGATCATTATCTTCAGGTCCATCGCCCAAAATGAGCGGCTGCCACCAGTTCAGCAGGTCGGCCATCTGTTCCCAGGCAAAAAGCGGGCTCTGGAAATTGGGCGGCAGGCTGGTTTGCTCATTGGCTATTTGGTCAGCGTGTTCGTGAAGTTCGGTGACGGCCGTTGCCAACGCCTGCCAATCATCCACCACCACCAGGGCATCTTCTGGCAAATAGTCCAGCAGGCTGGCGGGCTGCGGATAAAGCAGCGGCAAATAATATTCCAGGTTGGGGAAGGCATTTCCGGCGCGCAGGTCTGGAATGTCGTCGCGCCAGGAGGGCAGGCTGCCTTCTTCCGGCCGGGGATCTAGCTCTTCCGGCAGGGAAAGAGCGAACTCTCTGGCGACGGCAGGCAGCGCTTCCCGCGTGGGGGGCACGATGATGGTTTCCACAGCGGTGCTGCCTTCTACGTCAACAGAGCGCTGCGTGGCCGGATCAAAAGTGCGCATTGTCTCGATCTCATCGCCAAACAGCTCAATGCGCACGGGAAATGCGGTGGCAATGGGGAAAATGTCGATGATGCCACCGCGGCGGCTAAACTGCCCCGCAGCCTCTACCACGCTCACCTCTTCGTAGCCAATCCCCAGCCACGTTTCGGTCAGCTTTTCCAGATCGATGATTTGCCCGACGCGCAGCACCCGCGTGCTGAGCATAAAGCGTCGCTTGGGCATAGTCTTTTGCAGGAGGGCACGCGCTGAGGTGACTACAAGTGGCGGCTGTTCAGCAGCAGGCATTTGCGGATGCTGCCCGGCCATCAACCGGGTGAGCACCGTGAGGCGATCGGCCCGGCTGCGCTCACTCCACGGGCCGCGATCATAGGGCAGCGGCGTGGGTTCCGGCAGGCGGCGCATCACGTCCCCGGGCGGCAGCCACATCTCCAACGCCTGAATCCAGGCAGCGGCAGACTCTACCTTGCCAGTGATGAGCACCACGGGCACGTTTCTTTGCAGATAGAGCCGGGCCAGAACGGCCGTGCGCGCACTCATGGGCAGCGTTAGCGGCGGAACCGACATTTTCTCGTCCAGTTCCGCCATAAGCTGGCCAAAGGCAGGCAGTTCGTTGAAGATGTTTAAGAGTCCAGATACCGTCATGGTGAGTAAGTGGGTAATTGAGTAAGTGGGTAATTTAATTGCTCATTTACCCACTTATCCAGTTACAAGTCATTCAATATTAGATGTTATCTTCGATCAGGTTGCCGTTGTGCCGCGACATGGCCTGCTGGATGCCGTCACGCAGATAGGTTTCGATGGCCCGAACGGCCTCGTTCAGGACATCATCCAGCAGTGGCAGGTCATCCTTGCCGAAATCTTGCAGCACGTAGGCGGGCACGGGCATTTGCCCTGGCGGACGGCCGATTCCCAGCCGCACGCGGGGAAAATCCTGCCCCAGGTGATTAATGATGGACTTCATGCCGTTGTGACCGCCCGCGCCACCCTTCTCGCGCAAGCGAATGGTGCCAAAGGGCAAGTCCAGCTCGTCGTATACAATCAGCACGTTTTCTGGCGCTACTTTGTAGTAGCGGGCCAGTGGCCCAACGGCGTCACCGCTGCTGTTCATGTAGGTTTGCGGCTTGGCGATAATAACGTTTTGGTTTTGGATACGGCCGTTGCCCACAATTGCCTTGTTTTGCACCTTGCTGCTTTCAATATTGTAGGCAGCCGCCAGCGCATCAACCGCCATAAAGCCGATGTTGTGCCGGTTGCCCCGGTACTTGCGGCCAGGATTACCCAGGCCGACAATTAAAAATCGCTCTGCGTCGTTCATTTCGTCTACTTCATCCGCCAGTTCTGCCCGGCGGCCAAACAATCTGTGCCAAAAGTTCATGCCTACTATGTGTCTATGGCAAAGGTTCCGCGCAACCTGCTTAAAAGGGATTTTTCGCTGCGCTCAAAATGACAGGTTAGAGTCTAACGCTTGAAAGAGTCACTACTCGCTAAACACCCGGTTTTTGTCATGCTGAGGTCCTCCGAAGCATCTCTAAAACCTTTCCCTAATACAACCCTTGTCAAGCCAGATTACTCCTCAACATCGATCTCCGCCAGATTCCATAGTTCGGAGGGCTGGGAAGCGTCCGGCTGGAAGTTTAGAACGTTGGGTTGGGTAACGGCCGTCTTCAAATAGTGAAACAGCGGAATAATAGGTAGCTCTTCGGTGAATATTTGTACGGCTTCCTGGTTCCTGCTCTCATATTCCGGCGTGCCGGGCAGCGCTGCCAGCGCCGCATTGCAGGCCGCGTCGTACGCCTCATCGATCCAGCCGGTGGCGTTGATGTTGCTCCAGCCCCCAAATCCTCGTTCTTCTGGACCGGTAACGTTGCTGCTGAGGTACAGGCCGCAGGGCGGGCGAATGCTGGTGCGCCAGGCAAACGTTGCCAGATCAAAGCGGCGACCAAAAAGCGGGCTAAATGGCCCGTCGGCAAACCAGTCGTTGGCATTGACATCATACAGGCTTACCTGAATGCCGCATTCAGCCAGATCGGCCGCAACCAGTTCGTTAATGCGCAGGCGTATGTCGCTCTCGCTGTTGGTGCCCAGGGTGATGCTCATGGTGGTTGTCGCCACGATTGTGCTGCTAAGGTCACGCTCTACTATCTCGCGGAAGCCATCGTCATCGGTGTCTTCCAGGCCCACTTCATCCAGCAGACCATTGCCCGCCACCGGATCATAATCCCACGCCTGGGCCGTGTCCGGGTACAGGGGATGGTCGTCTGGAATGTAGGCATGTAAAATGCGCGACTGTCCGTAGGTGATCTCATCGACCAGCTGCTGCCGGTTGGTGCAAAGCGTAACGGCCTGCCGCACGCGCACATCTTCAAACCAGTCGGGACGGCCGTTGCGCGCGCCATCGCTATAATTTTCCCAGGAGTTGATGCCAAAATCGATGTGCTCAAAAATATTGTTGGACACAAACGACGCTAGCAGCGTCCCCGCCTCAGCAGCGGCTAAAATATCTGGCGTCTGGCTCAGGTTAATGGCATCGTGCGTGACGATATCACAACCAGCGGCAATCTGGCTCACGGCCGTTTCCCCGGCCAAGTCAAAACGCATGATTAGCTCAGTGATGTGGGGCAAACCCAAATCTGCCCGGTAATAGTATGGATTATTGCGCAAAACAAGCGCCTCACCCTGCCGCCACTCGTCCAACACAAAGGGGCCATTGCTCAACGGCTGCGGCGCAGAAGAATCTTCACCCATCAGCTCTTCAGCAGTAAAGTCGCCCAGCTGGTGCTGGGGCAGTGGCGCCCAAACGTTGGTGAAATATTCCGGATCCAGAAAGCCGGGCAGCCCGGTCCAGGTAACGGTTAGCTCGCCCGTTGCTTCATAGCTGGCGGTACGCTCGGTCTTGGCCTGATCGCCAGCCAGCTCAGAAGCGGAAGCGATCTCATAGCTAAAGACAGAATCTGCAGCGGTAACGGCCGTTCCATCCGACCAAAGCATGGGCTTCAGGGTAAAATCAACCGTCATTTGCTGCATGAGCAGTGGCTCGGCCCCTTCGGCCGTCAGGCTGCGTTCAAACGTCACAAACTCGCCATCCCCCCGCACAAACTGCACACCCGGAACCAAAAAGACCACGTTCCCCGCCGAATTTACGATCAGATCGCCCTCATTCACCTCTACCAGGCCAATTCGGGCATCGCCTTCATCCAGGCTGGGCAGCTTTTGCAGGCCCTGTGGCTGGAAATCGTAGTTAAGCGTGGTGTACAGATTTTCGTAGAGGGCGTGCCGAACGGCCGTTGCTGCCAGGCTGTCATCGCCATACAAAAAGAGGCTGGTGGGTTCTGAACCCAGGCAAACCGTTAGTGGCTTAGGCGGCAGCGATGTAGGCGTAGGCGGCACGGGCGTTGACGTTGGCGACAGAGTTGGCTCTGTTGTCGGCGTAGCGTGGGCAGCGGTCGTATCTTCCTCATCATCACTATCCACCGAAGAAATGGCGATAGTGGCCGCTGGTGTGGGCAGATTTTCCTCATTCTGGCAGGCTGCCAGGGCAATGATGAACATACACGTTAAGAAAAGCAGCGTTGTTATCTTCACTCTAATGTTTTATTCCTTCTTTCTATGAACTATTCCGGTAAAAAGTGATAAGTAGGTCAGACTTTTCACTTATCACTTTTTACTTTTCACTCCCCTTATTTGTCCAATAAAGGCGCCATAAGCGGCGAGCAACTGCACGCAGCAGCAGGTATAGGCCAGCAATCAAAAATAGACCTGCCGTAAGGCGTATTCCCAACCAAAAGGCATTACCCACCTGAGTGGTTTCCACCGCTTCTAATTGGCCGATTATCCCCCCATTCCCAGAATCCTCTGCCTGGGGTGCAGCGGCCGTTGCCCCCTCAACGGTTGGGGGCGGCGTGGGCGTGGGAAAGGGCGTTAGCGAGGGCAGCGGTGTCGGCTGCTGGAAGCTACTTTCGCCGCTGCCGGTAGGCTGCACCGGGACAGAAGGCGCGGCTGCTGTTAAAGCCACGGCCGTTTCATCCGGCGTTGGTATGGGCGTTGGACCCGCATTCTGAATGATAAGGTTGGTGACGAAATATTCATCGTAATTAAAATCGGTTTTTACCACGCGCAGCCGCAGCTGGTAACGGCCGTCGGGGAAAATCGGTAAGCCAATGGCCCGGCCAACAGTCGTGTCCCACACGGCTAACACGCCATCTGCAATCTGCTCGGACCCTTCCGCAAAAACGATCCAGTCAGCGCCAGGCACATCTTGCTGTAAAAAGGCCAGCTCATACCGTAAATAGCTGGGGTGAACGGCCGTGCCTCGCACTTCCACCGTACCAGAAATGGTCTCGCCAGAAGTGGGCTGAGTAATGCCATTGGTGGCCTGGGCCAAGACGGCCGTTTGCCGCCAGCCACCACTCCACAAAACAAATGTTAATACCAACCAATAAAGCTGAACATTCAGTGGTGTGTTATCCCATTTTCGTTTAAGATACGAGCCAATAACCATGTAAAAACGAGGATACAGCCTCAAAATCGTTTATAAAGCGGGTTCCGAAAGGCTTATCCTGAACACCCTACCAAAATACAAAACGGGCGCGGGTAGCAAAAGGTCAAACAAACATAAAAGTCTAGCACATCCCGCAGCTTAAGACGAATAGATGGAGTTTAGTTAATGTATTTTTCAAAAAAAGCAGCATGGTGGATCTCCACCGTGATTTTGTTGTTCACCATTGCCTGCGGCGCAGCCACGCCACCGGATGAGAATGAAGCTGCCTCAAGCAGCGATCTATTGCTTCCCCGGGATGGCGACACGCTGTTGCAGCAGCTCGACACAGAAACGGCCGTAACCAGCGACAGCACTCCCGTCGTCACCGTGGTGGCAGAAACGGTGGAGTATGATGCAGATGGCATTGAAGTGGGATTTACGGATGAGGGACGGCCGTATCGCGGCAATCCCGACGCACCCGTGGTCATAGAAGAATTTTCTGACTATCAATGTCCCTTCTGCAGCCGCTTCGTGTCCCAGACCTTTCCTTCTATAAACAGTAACCAGATTGCCAACGGCGAAGTTCTGCTCATTTACTACGACTTCCCTCTGAATATCCACCCACAGGCGTCTCTGGCGGCCAATGCCGCTCGCTGTGCCGGGGAACAGGGAGCGGTGGCCTACTGGGAGATGCACGACCTCCTTTTCGGTGATATTGCGGAATGGAGCCACAATCGAGCCAATGCCGTATTTGCCAGCTATGGCGAGACCCTGGAACTGGAAATGGAGGCCTTCAACAGCTGCCTGGAAGAAAACAAATACGAGGCAGAGGTCCAGGCGGACTATGAATTAGGCCTTTCTCGTGGGGTGAGCAGCACGCCCAGCTTCTTTATCAATGAGCAGCCGCTTATTGGTGCCCAGCCGCTGGAAACGTTTAATGAGGCCATTGCCCTAATTCAGAATGGAGAAAGCATTGCAACGGCTCCCGAAAGCGGTGGCGAGTTGCCGCCGGAGTATGCCGTGCCCACTCCTGTCGCCATTCCCGTGCAAGCGGAAAATGTGGCCTGGTCTGCCGGGGACCCCAATGCGCCGGTGCAAATCGTGGAATTTACGGATTACCAATGTCCGTTTTGCCAGCAGTATGCGGTAGAGACATTTCCGACTATCTTTGCCGAGATGATTGAGTCTGGCCGCGTCTTTTACGCCATTAAAGATCTGCCCCTGGACAACATTCATCCAGAGGCCATTGTGGCCGCAACGGCCGTTCGCTGCGCCGGTGAGCAAGAAGCATACAAAGAAATGCACGATGCTGTTTTTGCCAACCAGGGGCTGTGGGGCGGCGGTGGTGAAACGGCCGCTATCGACGTTTTTGTTGATCTGGCAGCCGATTTAGGGCTGGATGGCGACGAAATAGTGAGCTGCATTGAGCTGGGCGAACAGCGAGAGCGGGTTCTAGCCAACCAGCAAGAATCTCTGGCGCTGGGCGTGAACAGCACGCCCACCTTCTATGTCAATGGCTATCCTCTACACGGGGCTCAGCCCTTTAGCGTTTTTGACCAAGTTGCGGTGCTTATTGAGAGTGGCGAACTTGAAGCCACACTAGAAGCACAGATGAGACTGGCATATGAACAGGCGCAGGCCCGGGCAGCCCAGCCCCAACCACCTTCTGGACCGGTTGATATTCCCATCGACGGCGCTTATGCAGTGGGCGATCCAAATGCGCCCATCACTATCATCGAATACACGGACTACCAATGCCCATACTGCAGCCGCCATTTTGAGCAAACCTATCCACAGCTTCTGGAAAACTTCATCGAAACGGGCGTGGTGTATTACGTCTTCAAAGATTTCCCACTCTCGCAGATTCATCCCCAGGCGGTGGCTGCGGCCAATGCCGCTCGCTGCGCTGGCGACCAGGATGCTTATTTAGAGATGCACGATATGCTTTTCCAAACACAGGCCGAGTGGAATAATCGCAGCGATGCCAACGCTCTCTTCAATCAATATGCCGCCGAATTGGGCCTTGACGAGGCGCAGTTTGCTGCTTGCGTAGAAAACGGCACCCACGAAGAAGGCGTGTTAGCTGATCTTAATGAAGGAGCCAGCTATGGCGTTAGCGGCACACCTGCCTTCTTCATAAACGGCTACTTCCTATCTGGAGCACAACCCTATGATACATTTGTCGATGCCATAGAGTTTTTGCTAGAAGAAGTAGGGGAATAATACTTCAAGATTAGATTGGTCCAATCTGTGAGATTGGACCAATCTACACGCTGTACCAAAACCAGCCGGAACGCCAGCTATAATCTTCACCGGAAGTCAGACCAATCTCAGATTTTTGCAGGGCGAAGGGAGCAAAAAGCGCCTGGATGGTGGATTCTTCCATGCCGCTAGGGCCGCTATTCAAATCATCTTCTGGGCTGCGAAGGCGGGCAAACAGCAGGTAAACTGCGCCCGGTCGTAGCAGGCGCAGCAGCTCATCCCGGTAGGCGGTCTGGAGCGCGGCACTGAGCGAATGCAGGCAGCCAATGTCAATGGCCAGATCATAAAGCCCGCTGGCAAAGTCCAGGTCGGCGACAGAGCCTGTATGAAACCGAATTTGGTCCTTTACCCCGGCTAGCGCTGCCCGCCGCACGGCCTCCTCAATGGCGGTAG
This sequence comes from Promineifilaceae bacterium (SeqCode), assembly GCA_041987425.1. GTDB lineage: Bacteria > Chloroflexota > Anaerolineae > Promineifilales > Promineifilaceae > Leptofilum. Next base: position 13,044 of record JBHIWP010000141.1, read on the forward strand.
GCACAAAGTCTATCGCATCTACCGTCCAACCATGCTGCGCCAGATAGATGGCCGTACGGCCGTAGCCACATCCCAGGTCCAATGCCTTGCCAACGGGCAATTTGGCTACCAAATCTTGTACCTCAGGAGGTGGTAAGGCGTCGTCCCAGGGCACCTGCCCGTTCATGTATCGTTCGGTAAAGCGGGCTAACGATTCTTCTTGTTCTCGATCCATTGTTTCATCCTTCGTGCTGCTTTTATAACGTAAACCATCTACACACTTTCAGTTTTCAAGTTACTTTTCGCGGCTTACGTAGGTATACTTGCAGTTTATGAACGACGGCCGTTTTAGTGGCACACGCACCTATATTTTAGCCAACTGGCCCCGGTTTGCCCTGCTCTATTTGGGCATGGTGGCGGCCCTAACCATTATTGGGCTGAGCGCCACGCGCGGCTGGCTGTCGTTTATTCCCATGGCAACGGCCGTTTTCATCATTTTAATCTACTTCATCTTTGCCGGTATCTGGGAAGCGCGCCAGCGCTACGATCTCGACGGCATTACCCCACACCACGTTTTGTTTGATATGGGCCAGATTTCAGCTACAGAACGCTTCGCCTATATTGATCTCGGCTTTCAGCGACCCGCCATT
>JBHIWP010000142.1:0-13546 GCA_041987425.1 Promineifilaceae bacterium (SeqCode)
AGCACCAGGGCGTCTTCAATCACCATGTTTAGGTCAGTAACGGCCGTTTGCATCTCATCGGCATAGGAGTAGTTGCGCAGTACCTCCACAATGCGGGCCGAGCGCCAGGCGCTTTGCTCGATCATGTCTACATAGCGCACAAGCTGCTCCATGCCCAGGCTGTTTTCTTCAATTTCATGCAGCAAGTTGCTGCACGTGGCGGCGATAATGCTTAGCGGCGTGTTCAGCTCATGGGCTACGCTGGCGGTAAGAATGCCAATGCCCGCCAGCCGCTGGGTATGCAGCAATGCCTCGTTGAGGCGCTCCATCTCTTGCCAATGCGTAAACGAAACCATCGTTGTGCTGGTGATGTGATCAGAAACGGGGGTAATGGCCAGATTGACTATGACGGAACGGCCGTCTGGCTGGCGCAAGGTGGTGCGGTGGGGCGGGCAGGCGGTCAGTCGCTCCTCGTTTGCACCCAGGTCAGACCAGGTGCGGCCAATAAGCTGCTCGGCGTCCCAGCCTAAGATGCGGCCTGCTGCTGAGTTGGCTGATGTGACAATGCCGTCATCGTCTAAAACCAGCACGCCAGCAGACACAGATTGCAGCAAATGATCGTAGAATTCTCCGGTTGTTTTAGATTGGGCAATTACCATTGAATGTTTCCTATCTTCATCCCAGAGACATTTTTGTGGAGCCTGCGTCTCCCAGAAAAGATTGCTAAGTAAACGGCTAAATTTGTGCTTGCCTCTGCCCTCAACCGTTTACTTCTTTTGGCTGGCGAGTTGCAGAAAAATGTTCTGTTCATAGGATACGTTAGGGGGGGGAGCGCGTCCGTATGTGTGCCGTAAAATCATCGTGAACGCACCGTGAACGGGATAAACTGGCTGAAATAGTGCAGGGAACGAATAGTACTAACTTCCTAGTCCATTTGCCCTAGAGATTTGGCGCTGGGAATCGGGTACTATGTCGGCGAAGCAGAAGAAGCTAAAGTTTTAAACAAACATAGGCGTACCGTATAGGAACTATTATGTATAAGCGTGTCCCTCTGGTTATCCCTGTCTTTTTAACTTTAATTACCTGGGCAGCCGCAGCTGCCGTCATGGCAGGAACGGCCGTTCCCAACCCACAAAGCGATGCTTCCATTTCATCGTCGCTGACTACAGCAGCGGCAATGTGCTCGCCTTTAGCACCGGCCAGTGGCTCAGTGGTAAATGTGGCTAATGTGGCTCAGTTGGAGAGTGCGGTGAATACGGCCGTTTCCGGCGACACCATCCTCATTGCCGACGGCACGTACAACCTGAATGGCGTTTATTTGCGCATGGACGTGCCCAACGTGACGCTGCGCTCTGCCAGCGGAAACCGAGACGCCGTCATTTTGGACGGTAACTACCTCACGACCGAGATCGTTCAAATCGTAGCCTCGAACGTAACCGTGGCTGATGTAACTCTGCGCGAAGCCTATTATCATCCTATCCACGTGATGACCACTGACGCGGGCGACACGCTAAACACGCTCATCTACAACGTCCACATTATCGATCCCGGCGAGCAGGCCATAAAAATTAATCCGGCGGCAGATGGCACCTACCCGGATGATGGCCTGATTGCCTGCTCCCACCTGGAGCTGACCGACGTGGGACGGCCGTACATCCGTAATAACTGCTACACGGGCGGCATTGATGCCCATCAGGCGGAAGGCTGGGTGATTCGCGACAATCTCATCGAGGGCTTTTGGTGCGAAAACGGGCTGTCGGAACACGGTATTCACCTCTGGCGCGGCTGCCGCGACACGCTGGTAGAGCGCAACGTGCTGCGCGAAAACGCGCGCGGCATTGGCTTTGGCCTGGTCACCAGCGGCGAGGCCCGCACCTATGCCGACAATCCCTGCCCCGCTGCTGGCGGCGGTTACGTCGATCATTATGGCGGCATTATTCGCAACAACTTTATTTTTGCCAGCGAGAGCGATCTGTTTGCTTCAGAATACGGTTTTGATTGCGGCATCTGCCTGTGGCAGGCGTGTGGCGCGCAGGTGTTTAACAACACGGTGGTTTCCACGCAGGCGCCTTTTTCCTCGATTGAATGGCGCTTTGACAACACCTCCGTAGAGCTGCGCAACAATCTGTTGAGCCACAACCTGCGCGACCGGGGCGGCGCGGCCGTTCTGGGCAATAATGTGCAAAATGCGCCGATGAGCCTCTTTGTAGATGGTGCCAATGGAAACTTGCATTTAGTGAGTACCGCCGTATCCGTCATTGAGCAGGCCACCACGCTCACCGCAGTCACCGACGACGTAGACGGCGACCCCCGCCCGTATGGCGCTGCCCCTGACATCGGCGCCGATGAGCTGAACGCTCCCCCCTTTGAAGCCACCAACTGGACCTATTTACCCTTTGTCACCACTGAACAATGAGAAGGCTCACGCTTTCTGTTTATCAAGGAGCGACATGATATTTCCCAAATCTAAAATGCGACCCGGCCTATTCTTATTTTTTCTTACATTGGTGCTGGGTGCGTGGTTGCTGGCGCAACAATTGCAGGCTGCACCGCAAGGCGGCACTTATTATGTGGCAACCACGGGCAGCGATAGCCCGGGCAGCGGCAGCAACGGCAATCCCTGGGCCACCATCACTTACGCCCTGGACAACGTGCCGGATGGCAGCCTGATTTTGGTGAAGGCAGGGGTGTATAACGGCCGTATCAATCTTCGCGGTACTTTTCCAGTCGGCGTCACCGTCCGCTCTGAACTCCCCTATCAGGCCGTTTTGCAAAACAATGACCGCGTCATTACTGCCTACACCCACCCAAATGGCGTGCAGGGGATCACCATCGAAGGTTTCGAAATTCGTCATAGTGGCCCTGGGGCCGACCCGCTGGTGATCCACATTGACGGTGGGGGCGACGGCAGCGTCAGCCATATCACTCTCCGCAATAACATCCTGCACGACAGCTACGACAACGACATCCTCAAAATTAACAACGCCACGCACGATATTTTGGTAGAAGGCAATATTTTCTATAACCAGACCGGTCATGATGAGCATATTGACGTGAACAGCGTGGAAGATGTCATCATTCAGGACAACGTTTTCTTTAATGACTTTGCCGGAAGCGGCCGTACCAACGCCAACGACACTGGCAGCTACATCGTCATCAAAGATAGCAACGGTTCCAGCGATGCCTACACCGGCAGCGACCGCATCGCCGTGCGCCGCAACATCTTTTTCAACTGGCAGGGGTCTACCGGCTCCAACTTTGTGCTGATTGGCGAAGATGGCCAGCCGTTTTTTGAGGCGCGCAACGTGCTGGTGGAAAACAACCTGATGCTGGGCAATTCGGCGAACGTGATGCGCGCCGTCTTTGGCGTGAAGGGCGGCCAAAATGTCACCTTTCGCAATAACACTGTGGTAGGAGATTTACCCGCACTGGCATTCGCCTTTCGCCTTAACCGCGAGGGCAGCAACCCGGCCAACGAAAATGTTCGGTTTTTCAACAATATTTGGTCTGACCCCACCGGCACGATGGGGTCCAGCGGCGGTGGCAGCAACGATTTTTCCGATACGCCGTCGGGAGAAACCAGCTCCTGGACGCTGGACAATAACCTGTACTGGAATGGGGGTGCGGCGATACCGCAAGATGCCAGCGAGCTGATCAATTACACTGACGATGCCAACCGCCTGTTAGCCAATCCACAGCTAGGGAGCCAATCTGGGCTGCTCTTGCCGCGCTGGACGGGCAGCCAGTTTGCCGATGGCTCTAGCACGATAGCCGACGTGTTCACTAATTTAGTGTTACTTTACGGCACGCCGTCAGGCACAAGCCAGGTGATAGACGCAGCCGATTCGGCTAACGCTCCTGCCGAGGACATTTTGGGCAACGGCCGTACCGTTCCCGACATTGGCGCAGTGGAGTTCATTCCCCAGCTGCAGCTATTCGGCTCGCCAGGTGACGAGACAATTATAGTGAACTGGCAGGTGAATACGGCCGTTGCCCCCGGTACCACCTGGCGAATTAGCTACAGTGGTCCGGCAGGCGATGAGCCGTCGCCCATTACCGGGTTGGCCCAGGGTACACGCAGCTACACGCTAACGGAGCTGACCAACTACACTACATACGATATTACGCTTAACGCAATGCTTTCCGGCTCGCCCGTTCTTACCGATACTGTAAGCGTTATGCCTACCGATTTGCTGCTTTACCTGCCGCTGACGCAAAAGTAGGCAAGCCACGAAAAATTGTGAGGTTTACCAATGAAAGCGCAACGTTTGATTTTTGCTTTTAGCCTATTATTTTGCTTTGTTGTATTGGTCGTGGAATGGCGGAGAACGGCCGTGCAGGCAGGCGGCGTCTCTTCACCCGTGCTGAAGTGGCAGCACGGGGGCTGCTATAACTCCTGGTGTGAAACCGGCTGGTACTCTTCGCCTGCCGTGGCCGACCTGGACAATGACAATAAGCCAGAGGTCATCGCTTCGCCCTACACCCTTTTTGTGCTCAACGGCGAAAACGGTTGTGTACAGTGGAGCGTCGATCCACCCGGCGGCCGCACCTGGCCCGGCGTGGTGGTGGCCGACATCGACGGCAACAACGATCTGGAGATTGCCGTGGCGCAGGGCAGTGGCTACCTGACAATTTATGATCATACCGGCAGCCAGGTTTGGACACGCCAGCCAGAAACCAATGAACTGCGAGGCCTCTCGGTTTTTGATTTGGACGGCGACGGCAGCGATGAACTGGTGGTTACGGTCACCGGCGATGAAGTGAACACCTACGTCTACGAACACACGGGCGCGCTGCGCGGCGGCTGGCCGCAGCTCAACAACGATAGCGGCTACGGCTGGGGCGTTTACAACGATAACGCTGCTCTGGGCGACCTGGACAATGATGGCCAGGGCGAACTTGTCATCCCCTCGGACGTGCATTACATCAATGCGTACGAGGCCAATGGGGCGCAAATTGCCGCCAACGCCATTTTTGGCGGCGTGGGCTGGGGCAAAGTCGGCATCTGGGAGAGCGCGGTACCGGAACTGCGCGGCTGGGGTGCCTGTGACGGCACGCGCACGGAAAGCTACCGGACTAACTTCGCCGATGGCCCGGCCGTCATTGCCGATGTGAATGGCGACGGCGTGGTAGAGGTGGTCGTTACGGGCAACGTCTATGATTGCGATGCGGGCTATCCGCCCAGCCGCTACATTGGCGTCTACATTTTTAACGCTGACCGCAGCCGCTTTAATGAAGATGGCTATAACTGGGAAACCGTGCCCATCGACACGGGTGCGCCGCTGAGCGAGGACTACAACGTCATCGAAAGCGCCATGCCCAATCCGGTCGTGGCTGACCTGGACAATGATGGCGAAAAAGAGATTTTATTTGCTTCGTATGACGGCCGTTTACACGCCTTCTGGTTAGACAAAACCGAACACCACAACTGGCCCTACAACGTCAGCAGCACCGGTCCCGGCATTCGTTTCGCTTCTGAACCCGTCGTCGTTGATCTGGACAACAACGGCTTCGCCGAAGTCATTTTTGCTTCCTGGCCGCAGAAGGGAAGTAACTACGTGGGCAAGCTGCACGTTCTGAGCTATCAGGGTTCGGTGCTGTATGAGATTGACCTGCCCGCGCCGTTTGGCAGCCCAAGCTGGAACGGAGCTATGGCCGCGCCCACCATCGCCAATATCGACGCCGACAGCGATCTGGAACTGGTGCTAAACACCGCCCACTCTGGCGTGGTGGCCTATGACCTGCCCGGCACGGCCAGCGCCCGCGTGCTTTGGGGCACCGGGCGGGGTAACATGCAGCGTACCGGCTCGTTCTTGCTAGGTTCGTTGGATGGCTCAAACATGGTGGCAACAAGTGCACTGCCTGGAGCAGGCGAAACAGTCACGGTGAAAATCACGCTTAAGAATCCTGGGCCAGCCCTGCCAGACGTTTCGCTGACCAGCGCGATTCCGGCCCAGGTAACGTATGCAGGCGGCTTAACGGCCAGCAGCGGCACGCCTAGTTACGGCGGCGGGCAGGTAAGCTGGGCTGGGGCAGTTCCAGCGGGCACGCCGGTAACGATTCAATTTAATGTCACAGTGAACGCGGGAGTTACCGCGCCAACGCCCATTGAGTTTACGGCCGTTCTGGACGATGGTGAAGGGGAGCAAACCCAGCTAACGGTGATGGTCATCGCCAATGGATTGCCGATCTACCTGCCGCTGGTTGCCCGGCCCTAGGTGCCTGCCCTTTGGCCGTTTCCAGAGCGTTCCATTAGAGCAATGGTTTAGCTTCATGTTAATTGTAATCAAAGCAGGTAAAATATGAAGGAGCTTAACAACAACTGCTTTAAGAAGCACGAGTAAAGTTGCTTTTGCATGTGGTAAAGAGATGAGTACACGTTTGTTAAACGGCCGTATCTTGCTTGTAAGCGATGATGCAGATGCCAATCACATTTGGGCTTACCTCCTTACGCAAAGAGGAATGGAAGTCTCCGTTGTGGATACGGCCGGTGCCGCAGCCGAGTTGTTTGCCAAAGATCCCTTCGATTTACTTATCATAAATTATTACTTTGATTTCAACGAAGCGTTGACGCTTTCTCGCCAGCTTCGCTCAGAAGTTGCCAACCCCATCCTGCTATTTATTGGTACGCAAGACGAATCGACGCTGCTCGATGCCTATGAAGTGGGCGTGGACGAATGCATTGTCAAGCCAGTTAGCCACAGGCTCTTTATGGCCAAAATAACCGCCTGGCTGCGGCGCTCGTGGACCGTGCCCACAGAAGCGCTCGACCATCTACAGTTTGATGAAATGCGTTTAGATTCCAACCAGCGCCAGATTGTGATTGGTGATGATTCAGTTATTAAACTAACCAATCTTGAGTTTCGTGTTTTGCACCTGCTTATGAGCCACCGGGGGCAGGTTTTAGACACGAACGTTATTGTCGACCGGGTTTGGGGCCATACCGGCAATGGCGACAATATTCTGCTAAAAAACGTTATTTACCGTCTTCGCCGAAAAATTGAAGATAACCCCAGCCATCCTCGCTTCTTGCAAACTGTGCCCGGCGAAGGGTACACGTTTCGCCCGCCAACCTATCAGTAGCTTCTTACCATTTAGAAAATAATAAGCCCCTGAGGCGTAAAATGCGATGCGTGGTTTGGGCCAATTCACGATTGGTGTGCCACGTCTCCCACCCGACTCCCGAAACTAAAAAAGAAAAGAGGCCAGAAAAGTATATCGCCAAAATGCCTCGCGATTTTGCGACCAGAAGGTGATTTTTTGCGACTGTTTCCCTCCCACGTGCGACCCAAATTATGACCTGAACTTGCTATAACACATTTTCTGTGCAGTGTGTGTCGATGTAGCAGAAAGGAGGTGGATTTACAGCAGCAAAGTTGTTTGCGATGTGTCAGGTAAACGGCCGTCTTACTAACAACCAACTTTCTCATCTGTCTGAATAAAAGTCCCAAACACCCACATCTTTTGTCATAAGTCAGTTTCATACTCAGTTACGTTTTGGAATATGGAGGATAACCCCAACGATGCCAAATAAGAGAAGGATCTTCGTTTTTCTTTTTATAATTTTCCTTGTTTTGGCGGGCACAGTAGCTGCCGATGATTCAGCCGAATTGGTGCCCACCAATCCCGCGCCCACAGCCGAAAACGGCCAAATGACCGATGAAACGCCACAGCGCTGGTTTGTGCAGTTGACCGGTGCACCGCTGGTTGACGGCGGAAAAGCGAGCGCAATTAGCAAAGAGTTGGCCACTTTCCGCAGTGAAGCCGCCAAGGCTGGCCTTGTTTATACGGAACGCTTTGTTTACAACAACTTGTTCAATGGTCTGTCCGTTGAAATTTCTCCCTCACAAATTTCTACGCTGCGCCGCGTGCGCGGTGTAGCCGACATTTTCCCCGTTGTTGCCATTCCCGTACCGGAAACATCTGCTCTGAGTGACCCGGAGATGGCAACCGCGCTGGCCATGACCGGTGCCGATATTGCCCAGAATGATTTGGGCTATACTGGTGCAGGCATTCGTGTAGCCGTAATGGATACGGGTATTGATTATCATCATCCCGACCTGGGCGGCTGTTTTGGTACAGGGTGTCGGGTTATTAAAGGCTGGGACTTTGTTGGCGATGCTTTTAACGCCGATCCAACTTCACCGTCCTACAATCCAAATCCGGTTCCCGATCCAGACCCCGATGACTGTCAGGGGCATGGAACGCATGTGGCCGGTATTGTGGGCGCCAGTGCAGCCTCTGCCGATGGCGTAACGGGCGTGGCCCCTGGCGTGACCTTTGGCGCTTACCGTGTCTTTGGCTGTGAAGGCTCCACCACGGCCGATATTATGATCGCCGCCATGGAGCGGGCCTATCTGGACAAGATGCAGGTGCTCAACATGAGCATTGGCTCTGCCTTCCAGTGGCCGCAGTATCCAACGGCTGTTGCCGCCAGTCGTTTGGCCAGCAAAGGCGTGGTGGTCGTTGCATCCATTGGCAACAGTGGGGCAAATGGACTTTACGCTGCTGGTGCCCCTGGTTTGGGCGAAAAAGTTATTGGTGTTGCCTCCTTTGACAACACCCACGTAGCCTTAAGCACCTTCACCATATCACCAGATGACACCTCCATTGGCTATGGCACCGCTTCCAGCGCGCCGCTGCCGCCAACCTCTGGCACGTATCCCATGGCCCGCACCGGCACGGCTGCTTCCACCGCCGATGCCTGTACCGCTTTACCAGCTGGCAGCCTTGCCGGACAGGTGGCGCTCATTCGCCGCGGTGGCTGTACGTTCCATGCCAAAGCTTTGAATGCCCAAAATGCTGGAGCCGCTGCTGTGGTGTTGTATAACAACGTCGCCGGTCGCTTTAGCCCGACGGTGGCTGGCACACCCGCTATTACCATTCCAGTTGTAGCTATTTCTGACGCAGAAGGTGTGCTGATAGACGGCCGTTTGGCCTCCGGCCCTGTCGATATGACCTGGACCGATGAATTTGGCACCTTCCTTAACCCCACGGGTGGGCTTATCTCTTCCTTTAGCTCCTATGGCCTCTCGCCCGATCTGGCCCTGAAGCCAGACATCGGTGCGCCGGGCGGTCTGATTCGCTCCACCTACCCGCTGGAAAACGGCACCTATGCCACCATCAGCGGTACTTCAATGGCTTCGCCGCACGTAGCGGGTGCTGTGGCCTTGCTTTTGCAGGCCCGGCCCAACACGCCGCCAGAGGCGGTGCGCGCGCTGCTGCAAAATAGTGCCGATCCCGTTGCCTGGTGGGGCAATCCTGGCCTGGGCTTTTTGGATAACGTGCATCGCCAGGGTGCCGGTATGGTAGATATTGATGACGCGATTCTGGCTACCACCAAGATTGAGCCGAGCAAGCTGGCCCTGGGCGAAAGCCAGGCTGGGTCCACTACCCGCACGCTGACCATTGAAAATAACAGCAATACGGCCGTAACCTACGACTTGAGCAACGCTGGCGCTTTGGCTACAGGGGCAAACACCTTTACCCCCAGCTTCTTTGCCAGCTTTGCCACGGTTTCCTATAGCTCGTCCTCGGTTACCGTGCCAGCCAATAGCAGCGCGACTGTGGACGTAACGATTACGGCTCCGGCAACGCCACTATACGGCATGTATGGCGGTTATATCGTCTTTACGCCACAAGGCGGTGGCGCGATCTACCGCGTGCCCTATGCTGGCTTCATTGGTGATTACCAGGCTCCTCAAATTCTGGTGCCCACCGCCAATAACTTCCCCTGGTTGGCTAAACTAAGTGGCACCACTTACTTCAACCAGCCTGGCGGCGCCACCTACACCATGACCGGCGGAGACATTCCTTACTTCTTGATGCACTTTGATCGTCATGTGCGCTTGATGAAGATGGAAATCTTCGATGCCAACACGGGTAAAGCCTGGCATCTGGCCTTTGCCGACAGGTATCTGCCGCGCAACAGCACCAGCACCGCCTTCTTTGCCTTCTCCTGGGACGGCACAACGATGCTGGGCAACGGCAACAAGACGTTCGTCGTACCTGATGGCCAATATGTGATGCGCCTGAAGGTGCTAAAGCCACTGGGCAATGAGCTAAATGCTGCCGATTGGGAACTCTGGACTTCTCCCGTGATCACGATTGATCGGCCGTAGGCGGATAAATCTATAAACATTTAGACTCTCCTGTTTAGATGGAGGCGCTTGGAGCAGGTTTTACCGCTTCAAGCGCCTCGTTTTGTCTTTAACGTAAAGGATGATTGACTGATAGGAAAATGTCCATGAATCTTAATCTGAGAACCCAACAAACCAGCAGACGCTTATTTCGTTTGATGTTTATTCTTCTCATTGTGGCTGCGATTTTTTCCGGGGCACAAGCGGCGCGGGCCATTTCGCCCGACATTGTCATTAGCCAGGTGTATGGCGGTGGCGGCAACAGCGGTGCTACCTATACCAATGACTTCGTTGAACTGTTTAACCGGGGCACAACGGCCGTTTCCATCTCTGGCTGGTCAATTCAATACGCCTCATCGGCCGGTACAAGCTGGTCGAAAACAGATTTGGCGGGCACGCTGCAGCCAGGCCAATATTATCTGGTTCAGCAGGCCCAGGGCACTGGCGGCACCACGCCACTGCCCACGCCCGACGCTACAGGCACCATTGCCATGAGCGCCAGCAGTGGCAAAGTGGTGCTGCTGAATACCAACGTGCTCATCACAGGCGGTACAAGCTGCCCTGGCGGTGCTACCGTGGTGGATATTGTTGGCTTTGGCACCGCCAACTGCTTCGAAGGCAGCGGGGCGGCTCCCACGCTTAGCAACACCACAGACGCTATCCGGCTCGGAAACGGCTGCCAGGATACAGACAATAACGCAGCCGATTTTGTGGTGAGTTCTCCCAATCCGCGCAACACGGCCTCTCCGCTGGCTCCCTGTGTGGTTTCGACAAACCCCACCGGTACGGGCGCAGCCAACCCTGATCCCGTGACGACGGGCAGCAGCACCTTGCTCACCGTTTCCGTGACTCCGGGCACCAATCCGGCCAGCACCGGCCTCACGGTGACAGGCGATCTTTCTTCCATTGGCGGTGCGGCCACGCAGACCTTCTTCGACGACGGCACCAACGGTGATGCCACCGCAGGCGACAACATCTTCTCTTTCCTGGCAGCTGTTCCCAGCGCTACCAGCCCAGGTGCCAACAATTTGCCCATCAGCATTAGCGATGCGCAGTCGCGCAGCGGCAGCACCACCATCGCGCTGACGGTTCAGGCAGCTGCCCCGGCTGGCGCCGACGTGGTGATCAGCCAAGTGTACGGTGGCGGCGGCAACTCTGGCGCCACGCTGACCAACGACTTTATTGAACTATACAATCGCAGCGGCAGCACGGTGAACATTACCGGCTGGTCAGTACAGTATGCTTCCAGCAGCGGCACAACCTGGTCAGTTACTGCGTTGTCCGGCTCGCTGGCTCCAGGGCAATATTACCTGATCCAGCAGGCGCAAGGCTCTGGCGGCACCACGCCGCTGCCCACGCCCGATGCCACAGGCACCATTGCTATGAGCGCTACTAACGGCAAGGTTGCCTTGGTGAGCGACGCTACGGCTCTCAGCGGCAGTTGCCCCTTAGGCAGCCCGGTGGTGGACTTTGTGGGCTACGGCAGCGCTAACTGTTTTGAGGGCAGCGCGGCTACCGGAACCCTGAGCAACACAACGGCCGCACTGCGCAATGGCGATGGGGCCACTGATACCGATGATAATGCGTCTGACTTCACCGTGGGTACGCCAAATCCGCGCAACAGCAGCTTTGGCTTCGACGCTGCGTCTTTTGTGTCCAGCACTTCGCCCAACAACGGGGCAACCGACGTGGCCAACAGCGCCAACGTCACCGTAACCTTTAATGAGCCGGTGAACGTGGCGGGCAGCTGGTTTACCATTGTGTGTACCAGCAGCGGCGGGCATACGGCCGTTGCCAGCGGCGGACCCACGTCCTTCACGCTTGATCCAGATAGCGATTTTGTTAATGGCGAAAGCTGTACGGTTACCGTGCTGGCCACCCAGGTCACCGACCAGGACACCCAAGACCCGCCAGACAACATGGCCGCCGACTACAGCTTTAGCTTTAGCACAACGGCCGCCAACGTCTGCGAACTGCCCTATACGCCCGCCTATGCTATCCAGGGCAGCGGCTCTGCCGCGGCCATCACCGGCGTAGTGACAACCCAGGGCGTCGTTGTGGGTGACTATGAAGGCGCGACGCCTACCCTGCGCGGCTTCTACTTGCAAGACCTGACCGGTGACGGCGATGCGGCCACTTCAGATGCCCTCTTTGTGTTTAATGGCAACAATGACGCTGTGGCTTTGGGCGACGTGGTGCGCGTAACGGGGTCTGCTGGCGAATTCCAGGACCAGACCCAGATCAGCAGCGTTACCTCTATTGTGGCCTGTGGTACGGGTTCCGTGAACCCTGTAGACGTTACGCTGCCCTTCCCAGATGCGGCTTACCCAGAACGGTTCGAGGGCATGCTGGTGCGCCTGCCGCAAACGCTGTACGTCACCGAGCACTTCCAGCTGGGTCGGTTTGGGCAAGTAGTGATGTCGGCTGACGGCCGTCTGGCCCAGCCTACCAACGTCACCACCCCCGGCGCAGCGGCCAACGCACTGCAAGCGGCCAACAATCTAAACCGTATCATCTTTGACGATGCGGTGAACAACCAGAATCCAGACCCAATTGTGTTTGGTCGCGATGGGATGCCTCTTTCCGCCAGCAACACGCTGCGCGGCGGCGACACGGCGACAAACACCGTTGGCGTGTTCACCTACACCTGGGCCGGTAATTCGGCCAGCGGCAACGCTTACCGGGTACGGCCGATTGGGGCTTTGGGCGGTTTTGTAAACTTTGATGCGGCCAATCCGCGCCCGGCTGCACCTGCGGCCATTAGCGGCACGGTCAAAGTCACCGGCATGAACCTGCTCAACTTCTTCAACACGTTCGATGGCCAGCCGGACACGGTAGACAACTGCAACAACGGTGTTGGCGGCACTGCCGCCGATTGCCGCGGCGCCGATACCCAGACTGAGTTCGACCGCCAATGGCCCAAGACAATTGCGGCCATCATCGGTACCGATGCCGATGTGATTGGCATTGTGGAGATTGAAAACGACGGCTATGGATCTAGCAGCGCCATCCAGTTCCTGGTAGACCAGCTAAACGCGGCCACGGCGCCCGGCACCTATGCCTTCATTGACGTGGATGCAGCGACGGGGCAAATAAATGCCCTGGGGACAGATGCCATTAAGGTGGGGCTGGTTTACCGCACCGCGAATGTAGTGCCTGTGGGGAATACGGCCGTTCTCAATACAACGTCCTTTATCAATGGCGGCGATGGCGCACCGCGCAACCGGGCCTCGCTGGCCCAGGCGTTTGAAGAGATCGCCACGGGCGCGCGCTTTATTGTCAACGTCAACCACCTGAAGAGCAAGGGCAGCGCCTGTGACGACCCGGATGCGGGCGATGGACAGGGTAACTGCAACATCGTGCGCGTCAATGCCGCAAACGAACTGATGAGCTGGCTGGCGAGCGACCCCACTGGCACTGGCGATCCG
>JBHIWP010000143.1:0-13507 GCA_041987425.1 Promineifilaceae bacterium (SeqCode)
GCTCGGAGCTGCAGCCCGTGGTGTATGAAAGTGCGGCCAGTGATGCCAGTCTGGTTTATTATGCAGGCGGAGCGCAGCGTGTGGCCTGCATGGGCCAGGTGCGGGCCAACAGCCACGGCTATGAAGTGGCCCGGCTGTCTGTGTTTGACCATATGCTAAGCACGCTCGTACAGTTCGTGCAAGACTTTGAAGGGTAATTTTGCCGCCTGTCATATGTAGCTTGCAGACAGAGATTCATAATTTCTTAACAGCAATGGGTTAACATCAAGGCTAATCTATGAAAAGACGGAGGTTTGTCCGATGAAGAATGATGACGAAATGGTTGGCCGGGTTCTAACCCGCCGTGAGGCAATAAAGCTATTCAGCGCCGTGGGCTTTGCCGCGCTGGTGGGCTGTGGTCCAGAAGATGCGGCTGTAGAAACGGCCACCCAGGTGGCTGCGACGGCCGTACCGAATACGGCCGTTCCCACCACGGCGCTTCCAGATTCCACAGCTATTTTAGCCGAGGCTACAAATGTGGTGCCCAACTGCGTCGTGCGCCCTGCGCTCACCGAGGGGCCTTACTTTGTGGATGAGCGGCTTAACCGCTCCGATATTCGCTCTGATCCGACCGATGGCTCCGTGCGCGAGGGGGCGCCGCTGCTGCTGACGTTCAATGTGGCCCAAATTACGGCCGATGGCTGTACCGCTTTTCCGGGTGCAATCGTTGATGTCTGGCACTGTGACGCGAACGGCGTTTACTCCGACGTTACAGACCGCAGCTTTGACACAACAGGGCAAAAGTTTCTGCGTGGCTACCAGGAAACAGATGAAAATGGCCGCGCCCAGTTCCTTACAATTTACCCCGGCTGGTACAACGGCCGTACCGTCCATATCCACTTCAAAATTCGCACCGCACTAGACGAGGAGGGCCGTGAATTTACGTCCCAGCTCTTCTTTGACGAAGCCTTCACCGATCTGGTCTATACACAAGAACCATATGCCAGCACCGGTCGGCGCACCGTCCTAAACAGCCAGGACGGCATCTACCAACAAAGTGGTGATCAGTTAACGCTTACGGTCACGGAGGGCAGCGACGGCTACGTGGCTACTTTTGATATTGGCCTGGATATGACTTGAGTCGATGACTTTGATTTGCTTGACAAAACCAGATCATCGTCTATAATGCCATCATATTGAAGTTCTTCGATATGATAAAATGATGATGGATCCAATTACTTTTGGCAAAGCGATTGCCGACGAGACTCGACAAAGCATTATGAACCACCTCTGCTGCCGCTGGCTTTGCGTCAGCGACGTGGTGACGTTGCTGGGTGGTGTCTCGCAGCCGACGGTCTCTCATCATTTGTCTATTTTGCGCGAGGCTGGGCTGGTGCACACCCGGCGCGAGGGCAAGCAGATCTTTTATTCGTTAAATCAGGATGCCGTGGCCTTATGTTGCGGCACGCTGATGCAAAAATTTGCCCCTGAAGTCAGCATTGATTCCGTCGTAGTGGAACAAGAGTAAGGGCAAATTTTTTTGACTAAACATATAGATGGTTATCAATGTGAGGAGTGAAATGACAACAAAATTAGCTGCAAACGAAAAGATTCATCTGGCCGTGCAGGAACGTTACGGCCGTATCGCTACAGAGTTCCAAACCGGCTGCTGTGCCACCGATGCAGGCGCGGATTATGTGGAAGCGTGTGGCTGTGGCGCTGAGCTCTATGATGTTGATGTCAGCCAGCTGCCTGCCGACGTAACGGGCTTGTCGCTGGGCTGCGGTGATCCCATCGCCATTGCCAGCCTGGAGCCGGGCCAGACGGTGCTGGATCTGGGTTCTGGTGGCGGCATTGACTGCTTCCTGGCGGCGGAGCGAGTGGGGCCAACCGGGCACGTCATTGGGGTGGACATGACGCCTGCCATGCTGGAAAAGGCCAATCGCAACAAGGCCAAACTGGGCGTCGAGCATGTCGAATTTCGCCAGGGCCAAATCGAAGCGCTGCCGGTAGCTGACAACAGCGTAGACGTGATCATTTCCAACTGCGTCATCAATTTAAGCCCAGACAAAACGGCCGTTTTTCAAGAAGCTTTTCG
This sequence comes from Promineifilaceae bacterium (SeqCode), assembly GCA_041987425.1. Taxonomy (GTDB): domain Bacteria; phylum Chloroflexota; class Anaerolineae; order Promineifilales; family Promineifilaceae; genus Leptofilum. Next base: position 2,078 of record JBHIWP010000143.1, read on the forward strand.
CGTACTCAAGCCGGGCGGCCGTCTGGCCGTGTCTGACATGGTGACGCGTGGCCAATTCACCGCCCAGGAGCGGGCCGATATGTCTGCCTGGGCAGGCTGCATTACGGGGGCTGAGGATGTGGCAGATATGGCCGCCTGGATGCGGGACGCTGGATTCAGCCAGGTTTCTATCCAAAAGAAGGATGAAGCAGTGGTAGAGTTAGCGGACGTTGAGCCTCATACTGGACCAGCCCAGATTTTTAGCGCGCGCATTACGGCCGTTAAGGCAGCGGCACAGTAGGGGAAAATAAAAAAACGGCCGTGTCCCATTCATTTGGAGGACACGGCCGTGGCAAATTCGCTTGGTTACGGTGATTTATAGAGATTTAGAACGGGATGTCGTCTTCTTCTGCAACAGGTGCGCCCTGGTAGTTGTCATCCCCCTCAGAGTAACTGCCGCCTTCTTCACGTCCACCAAGGAACTGGATTGAATCGGCCGTAATCTCAAAAGATGCTCCTACGGTGCCATCCTGGCGGGTAAAGGTGCGCGGACCCCCGGTTGCCGGGTCTGGGCGCAAGCGTCCCTCGATAAGCACACGCCGCCCTTTAGACAAATATTGATTCGCTACCTCTGCCTGCTTGCGCCACACAGAAACGCGAAACCAGGTTGTTTCGTCACGCGGTTGGCCAGTGGCCCCATCCGTCCAGCGACGATTGGTAGCGAGGCTAAAGTTGGTTACGGCCGTGCCGTCCGGCATATACCGCATTTCAGGGTCGTTCCCCAAATTGCCTACAACAATTATCTTCTGATACATACAACACTCTCCTTAAAATATCTTTTTGGCACGAATTTGCCTCAAAAACGCCTGGTGATGCTGAATCATATCACGTTTTGGTCATTTAAAAAACAGACAAATTCAAGCCTCTGCGCCCGCTAAAATATAGCGGTCATTATAGCACAATTGTTCTAATTGATCAATCCACTTTGTTGGAAAAACCAGACAAAACTATTGACGCTTCAGGAGGAGTATGCTACTCTGTTGCCACCTATCTTAGGAATTATTATGAAGACAGATTACGTGTTTGCCCAACGATTATGCAGTGCACAACGGCTCTTACTTAGCAGCCGTGTTTATTGCGTTGCTGGGGCAAACCTCGCAGGTCGAATGCATTAGAAATACAGCTTTTTCTAAATTTTCAGGCCACAGGTGCTTCAGCCCTGTGGCCTTTTTTGTTACCCAGCCACAGGAAAATCTGTGGTTTTTTTGTTTCACCAAAAGAAGATTGTCATGAAAAGGATTTTTGTCATTATCCAAAATTGGAGCCTTTTATTGTTAGGCAGCCCGGCAGCAGCGTTGGCGCTTGCCAAATAGCAGGGTGTGCCTGAGCATCCTGCTGCTGCCGGGCAGTCTCACCTGTCTCAGGGAGTTGCTTACTGTAATTCAGCAGTTGGTAACTGCGTGCCAGACTGGCAATTTATCCAATTACCTGATTACAAAATTACCCGGTTACAATCAATAAGAGGACATCAAATGACAAATCAAGCGAATAGTTCAAACGGCCGTTACCATCCCAAGCCTGTCGAAAAAAAATGGCGCTCAATCTGGGAAGCGCAAAATCTGTACCACACGGGTAATGATCCCGATAAGCCAGATGTATACATTTTGGACTTCTTTCCCTATCCGTCTGGGGCCGGGCTGTCGGTGGGGCACTGCCGCAACTATGTGCCCACATGCATTGCCAGCCGCTACAAGCGAATGCAGGGCTACAATGTGCTGCACCCGATGGGCTGGGATGCCTTTGGCCTGCCCGCCGAAAATTACGCTATACAGCACAATATTCACCCCCGAGAAAGCACAAAACTGTTCTCCGATACCTACCGGCGGCAAATGAAGCTGGTGGAATGCTCCTATGACTGGACGCGTGAAATTAACTCTACTTCTCCTGACTACTACCGCTGGACGCAGTGGCTCTTCTTGCTGCTGCACAGGCGCGGGCTGGCGTATCGGGCGCTGGGTAGCCAGTGGTGGTGCCCCGGCTGCCAGACTATTCTGGCCAATGAGCAGGTGGAACAGGGCAAATGCTGGCGCTGCGATAGCGAAGTGACCAAAAAGGATCTGGCCCAGTGGTACTTTAAAATTACGGATTATGCTGACCGGCTGCTGGCCGATCTGGATGGCGTGAACTGGCCGGAAAACATCAAAACGATGCAGCGCAACTGGATCGGCCGTTCCGAAGGCACCGAAGTGGTTTTTCAGATCAAAAATCAGCAGACTGCACAGATTGAAAAGATTAATACTCAATCCGGTAAATCTGCGCAATCTGTTGATGAGAGTTATGAAATTAACACCTTCACCACACGGGTAGACACACTGTTTGGCGTAACGTTTATCGCCCTGGCCCCGGAGCATCCGCTGGTGGAAAAAATAGCGACGGCCGAACAGGCAACGGCCGTTTCCCGCTACGTTGAGCAGGCCAAACGCAAAACGGAGATCGACCGCACTTCAACCGATAAAGTGCAAAGCGGGGTCTTCACCGGAGCGTATGCCGTCCATCCGCTGACCGGCGAGCCGGTGCCCATTTGGGTGGCGGATTATGTGCTGCCGGGCTACGGCAGCGGCGCCGTGATGGGCGTTCCGGCCCATGACAGCCGTGACCACGCCTTTGCTCAGGCGTATGGTCTGCCTATCGTGCTGGTAATTGAGCCAGAGGCAGACGAGCGTGTTGAGGACTGTTTTACGGGATACGGCCGTCTGGTCAACTCGGGCCAATTTTCTGGGCAGAATTCAGAAGAGGCTATGGTGGCAATTACGGCCGCACTGCAAGCGCAAGGGAAGGGCCAGCCACAGGTAACCTACAAGCTGCGCGATTGGCTGATTTCGCGCCAGCGCTACTGGGGCGCGCCCATTCCCATTGTTCATTGCTCACAGTGTGGCCTGGTGCCCGTGCCGGAGGAAGAACTGCCCGTGCTGCTGCCGGAGACCGATAATTTTGCCCCGGCGGGCGACGGTCGTTCTCCATTGGCCCACATTGATGAGTGGGTGAACACCAACTGTCCGCAGTGCGGCAGTGCGGCACTGCGCGAAACGGACACAATGGACGGCTTTGCCTGTTCCTCATGGTATTTTCTGCGCTTTGCTAACCCGCATTACGACGTAGGGCCGTTTGATCCGGTGGCGGTGCAGCGCTGGCTGCCGGTAGACACCTATGTGGGTGGCGCGGAACATGCTGTGCTGCACCTGCTGTATGCGCGTTTCTGGACCAAGGTGATGGCCGATGCTGGGCTGATCGACTTTGTGGAGCCCTTTACGGAACTGCGCAACCAGGGCGTGCTGTCGTCGCCGCAGGACGGCCGTCGCATGTCCAAGTCGCGTGGCAATGTGATCACACCGGACGAGGTCATTGCCCAACACGGCACCGATGCGCTGCGGCTGTACATTGTTTTCCTGGGGCCGTTTGATGCAGATGTGACCTGGGATGATGTGGGTATTCGCGGGCCAGTGCGCTTTATTGAGCGTTTTTGGCAACTGGCAAAAGAGCAGACGAACGCGGAGGTGCAGAGGCGCGGAGAGGAAAAGGCTGAAGTTGAGTTTGTGCGAACGCGGCACAAGATTGTCAAACGGATTACGCAGGAGATGGAGGATTTTCGCTTCAATACGGCCGTTGCTGGGCTGATGGAATATCTGAACAGCCTGTACAGTGCGCGCGAGAAGCCGATTGGCAAAGATGCCTGGCGCGAAGCCATCGCCACGATGGCCCGGCTGCTGGCCCCTTTTGCCCCGTTCATTGCGGAAGAGGTGTGGCAGACGGTGCTGGGCAACAGTGACTCGGTGCATGTGCAGCCCTGGCCCGGCTACGATGAGGCGCTGATGCAGGATGAGGTGGTTACGATGGTGGTTCAGGTCAACGGCAAGGTGCGCGACCGGATAACGGTGGCAGCGGATCTGCCTATGGAATTGGTGAAGGAAACGGCCGTTACCTGTCCCAACGCCCTGGCGCACATCAACGGTCAGCCGATTCGCAAAATCATCGTGGTGCCGCAAAAGCTGGTCAATATTGTGGTGTAAGGCGTTTTAGATTGGTCCAATCCCCGGGATTGGACCAATCTTGTGCCATTTTAGGGAATGCAGAGCGTTTGCCCGGCGTAAATAAAGTTGAGGTTGTAAATATGGTTGGCTTCGGCAATGGTGTAGGGGCTGAGGCCGTACCAGAGACCGAGGTTGATGAGGTTATCACCGTAGCGCACTGTGTGATAGTAACGACAGTAGCGCTGAGGCGGCGGGGCTGGGCTGGGCGCATGATAGTGTGGAATAAAAATGACGGTGCCGTAATAAATCAGGTGAGGATTTACGATATGCGGATTGGCTACCAGCAAATCATGCACCGTCACGCCGTAGTTAACGGCAATCACCGAGAGCGTTTCGCCGTAGCGAACGGTGTGGTAGACACCATAGCTTTCGGCAGGAGCCGCGTGCGCCGTAGAGACGTTGGCTGTGGCGCCAAGCAGTAACCCAAAGAGCAGCAGCAGGAATGCTATTCTGCGGAACGAAGAAAGCACATTCATGGGGAAACCTCCTAGAAGTAGCCAGTGGCAGGATGGGAAACGGCCGTATGGCGCACTTTGTTTACCTGCCGCATATTAACATAAGAACACGCTGGCACTATAACATAATCAACCCCAAAAAAGCAATATGCGAAGCCAAATAAACAAAAGCGCTTTGAGTGTCTCACCCAAAGCGCCTCAAAATTTAGCGTTGTGGCAAAGCTCAGACGCGCGTGATGTATTCTCGGGATTCGGTATTTACCCGAATTTTGTCGCCTATGTTCACAAACAGTGGTGTTTTTACTTTTAAGCCAGTACTGGTAATAACCTCTTTGGTGGCTCCGGTGGCCGTATCGCCAGCAACCGCGTTTTCCGCCTCCACAATTTCAAAGTCCATCGTCTTAGGCAGGATGTAATCCAGCACTTCCCCTTCGTACATCAGCAGCTCTAACTCCATATTATCGATAAGAAATTCCTTATCGTCTTCCATCACATGATGATTTACCTGCTTCTGTTCGTAGGTATCTGTATTCATAAAGACGTAAAAGGTTCCGTCGTCATAAAGGAACTGAAAGGTTTGCTTATCCAGCCGAATATCTTCTACACGATCACCTGAAGTAAAGGTGAGCTGTAGGTTGGAACCAGAACGCAAATCCCGCACGCTGACGCGAATAGTGGCCTTGCCGCGCCCAGGCTTGTTGTGACTGTATTCCGTTACTCTAAAAAGGTTGCCATCATGGGTAAAGCTTACCCCACGGCGCAGCTGATTAACATCGATCATATATTTGCTCCTTGATTTTAAAGCAGAGGCGCGGAGGCGCATAAGTGGGCTTCCGGCTGCCAGATTTTAGCTATATTTGTGAATGCAAAGTAAGGTTGAGATTAACTTCTCGACTGCGAAGTTTATCATAAACAAAGTTGCCTGTGTAATTTGGTTGCGCCTTTTTTTCACTATTGAGTACAATGCCATTTATATGGACGAATTTGCCACAGCTTCACCAAAAACCCAAATCTTATGCTATCAATGTACGGCCGTACTCCCTATAGAGCAAGGCTCGCAGTTTGTTACCTGTGAATTTTGCGGCGCAACCAACTTTGTAGATAAGAGCGGCGCGGTGCTCCACTACGCCGTGCGCGCCACCGTTGATGATACGGCCGCTGCCGCCGCGCTGCGTCGCTGGATGGGGGGGAACGCCACCGTGAAGGACCTGGATAAGAAAGCGGAGTTGGCACGGCCGTCTTTCCAGATGTTCCCCATGTGGCTGGTGCGGGTTAACCAAAATGGTCAAGAAAAGGTGGTGCTAGAGCCAGCCGCCGCCCTTTCCATTTTTGAATTGACCGAGTTGAGCATTCCTGCCTCCGACCTGGAACCCTATGATCACGCTATGGATGGTGACGCCATTGCCCCCACCGTGCCACTGGAAACCGTGCGCAAATGGCTGGCGGAGAATCAAAAGATTGCCGCCGGACAGATCAAAGAAAGCTCACTGGTGCATCTGCCCCTGTTCTTGTTCAAATATAAGTTTGAAGGGCGAGAGTATACGGCCGTTGTCGATGCCGCCAGCAGCCAGGTGTTTGCCACGATCTATCCCTCCAAGAGAGAAGTGCCCTACGTAGCCATTGGTTCCGTGGGCTGCGCGCTCTACTTTTGTGCCGCACTCATTCCTGCGATCAGCTTTTTTACAGGCGATGGAACAGGGCTTATTTTTGGCATTTTAGGCTATATTGTCGCGGCGGTGCTGCTGGCCATTCCTATTTTCGGGGTAGCTGCCTATATTTCTGCCCGCGTTTAAAAACGAAAATGAGTAACGAAGCGATTTGGTGTACAGAAAAATTGCCCGGTTACTCAATTATCCAATTACTCAACAGAATATGACACAATCAGTTAATAAAACTCAAGGACTTACCTGCCCGGAATGCAGCGGCGTTGTGCCCATTGCCGAAGGTGACCGCATCGTCGAATGCCCATTTTGCCATACGCATTCGCTGGTGCAGGGAGAGCGCGGCGTGCGCCGCTGGCAGGTGCCGCAAATTGTGGAGCGCGAGCGCGCTCTGCAAACGGTGCGCAACTTTTTCCGCGACATGAAAAAGGCGCGCGATTTGCACAAAGAAGCGGAGATAAAAGATACTTTTCTGGTTTACCTGCCTTACTGGCGCGTTGAATCGTTTGTGGCGGGCTGGATGTTTGGCCGGGTGAAGTCTGGCAAAGACAGTACGCGCCCGATTGAAGTGCAGGTTAGCGAACTGATGCACTGGAACGATGCGGCCGTAGACGTTGCCGAGTATGGCGTGCACCAGGTCGCCATCTCCAAGGAACAGCTTGCACCCTATGATAGCGATCGTCTGCACGCCGAGGCGATGGTGTTTGAGCCTTCGGAGTCTCACAGCGATGCGCTGGAAGAAGCGGGGCGGCACTTTACCTACCGGGGCCGTAAAGCGCGCAGCCTGCGCACCAAGTTTTTTGAGAAGTTTCACTTTTTACGGCAGCGGCTGTCGATTGTTTACTATCCCCTGTGGGTGTCGCGCTACGAATATCACAAGCGCAACTACCAGGTGGTGGTTGATGGGGTAAACGGCCGTATCCTCTACGGCAAGGCTCCTGGCAACATCTTCTACCGCGCGGCGGCGCTGGTGGGAGGGCTGGCAGTAGGCAACTTTGTCTTGGTCAATGGCACGCTGCTGGCTGGCACCATCGTTAGCAACAGCGATGATGGAGACGGCGCCCTGCTTATTCTTGTGCCTATTGCTCTGGGAATTGGCCTGATTGCCGCCGGTTATCGCGCCTTTCGCTATGGCGAGGAAGTAGAGGAGATTCAGAAAGGAGCGCGCAAGGCGACCCTGGCTGGAGAACCGGAAGGCGGCCTGATGTCGGCGTTGACCGGCGGCCTGATTGGCGGTAATAGTGACGTGCAGGGAATGATGCGCTCTGGCCTGAGCGTACTGGAAGAGCTGTCGGAGGGGAAGCGATGAAGCTGCTGGCGCTACGCTGCCCTACCTGTGCCCAGGTGCTTGCCCCGCAAAACCCGGAAGTTGTGGTGCTGCGCTGTGCCAATTGTGAAACGGCCGTATCTATCGGCGATACCGGGATGAGTACGGTTGCCCTTCGTTTTGCAGCTGCGGCAATAAAAGCAGAGCAGATAGACGCCTGGGTGCCGCTCTGGATTTTTGACGGCCGTGTTCACATCCAAAGCCGTCAGACCCAGGACCGCAACAAGCGAGCTCAGGAAGATTCAGAGCAGCTGTGGGGCTACCCCCGCCGCCTGTATGTGCCCGCCTGGGAGTTGGCCACCGAAGCGGCCTGCCAGATTGGCGGCGACCTGGTGCAGCGCCAACCGGCCTTTCAAACGATTGATCCCCCAACTACAAAAGCTGGCTTTGTTGAGGCAGTTATTACGCCAGAAGATGCCCTTAAACTGTTAGAATTCGTTGTCTTTAATGTAGAAGCGGCGCGCAAGGATTGGCTTAAAGAGCTGCGCTTTACCATCGAGGCCGCCGCGCCACAGCTATGGGCCATACCGGCCCAGCGGGACGGCAATGGGTGGCGGATGCAGCCGGTTCTTAAGTGAAAAGTTAAAAGTGAAAAGTGAGAAGTTTTCTTTTCACTTTTTACTCTAAGGTAAAGGAGTAGAGGATGAAGAAAATTATTCACAGCGATGACGCGCCAAAGGCCGTAGGCCCATATTCACAGGCGGTTCGCACCGGGAATTTGCTGTTTACGGCCGGGCAGGTGCCGCTGGACCCAGCCACGGGCAAGCTGGTGGAAGGGGACATTAAGGCCCAGGCGGAGCAAGCGATGAAAAATTTGCAGGCGGTGCTGGCGGCAGCGGGCACCAGTTTTGAGCATGTGGTCAAAACCACCGTGTATTTGGCCGATATTGCGGATTATGGCGGGTTGAACGAGGTTTACGGCCGTTACATCACCACAGACTTCCCCGCCCGCTCTGCCTTTGCCGTGCGTGATTTGCCTCTAGGTGCCAAAGTAGAAATTGAGATGGTAGTAGAAATTCCCGAGGCTGGCTGATGCCCGACGAAACAATCCTTGTCGTGGATGATGAGGCTAACATCCGCGACCTGGCCCGTCTTTACCTGGAGAAGGATGGCTACCGCGTGACGCTGGCCAGCGATGGCGTCCAGGCGCTTCGGCTGGTTCAGGCAGATGAACCGGCGCTCATTGTGCTGGATCTGATGCTGCCAGAAGTGGACGGCTGGGAAGTGTGCCGTCGCGTGCGCGCCGACAGCAACGTGCCCATTCTCATGCTCACCGCCCGCGACGACGACATCGACAAGATTGTGGGCCTGGAGATGGGCGCAGACGATTACCTGACCAAGCCATTTAACCCGCGTGAACTGGTGGCGCGGGTGCGAGCAATTTTGCGGCGTTCCGCTTCTGCCGCCAGCCCTGCGGCCAGTGACGCGGTGCGCCGGATCGGCCAGGTAAGCGTTGATCCCAAAAGCCGGGAAGTGACGGTGGGCGAAACGCGCGTTCCGCTGCGCACCAAGGAGTTTGATTTACTTCTAACGCTGGCAGATCATCAAAATATCGTTCTGTCGCGCGACCAGCTGCTGGACCTGGTTTGGGGCTACGAATTCTACGGCCAGACCCGCACGGTAGACGTGCACATTGCCCACTTGCGAGACAAATTAGGCGACAGCCTGACGATTGAGACGGTGTGGGGCATGGGCTATAAGTTAGTCAGTGAGCAGTAATGGGTAATCCGTAGTCGGTGATCGGTAATTGGTAATCTGATTACCGACCACTGTTTACTGATTACTGGTTTTACAGGTAGATTACACTTTTTTAATGGCGGCTTCATGACGGCCGTTTACACTGTATTGATGTTCCGATCCCTCCGCAGCCGATTGCTGCTTTCCTATTCACTGATCATCGTGGTTACGCTGTTTGTGGTCTCCCTGACTCTCATTGCTCTGGGAGCACAGCCCCGGCTGCGCTTCCAGCCTGCGCTGCAGCGGCTGGATATTGTTAGCCGGGCCAGCCGCAATGATGTCATTCGCCTGCAAGCTAACAGCACGAGTCAAGAAAGCTTCTTACGGGCGCTCTTGCAAACCCTCACAGATACGGCCGAATCCAATGACGTGCGCGCACTGATCGCTACGGCCAATAATGCCGAAATCATCTTCGATTCTGACCCTTCGCAAAGTTTGGTGGGGGTAACGATTGAAGGGGCGGAGCTGCCGCGCGATTTGCTGCCCACTGCCGATGCCAACACGTTGGCGGCCCGCTTTGAAGACCCGGACGGCAACCGCTGGCTGCTTTACACGCGGGCCATCTCCAGCAGCGGCTTTGGGCGCTGGGTGGTGGTTTACGCTGTGCCGGAGCCAGGGCCGTTTGCCTTGCTGCGCGAGCTGGGCTTTGCCGCAGCCTTTATGCGGGCTGGGCTGGTAGGCGTGTTGTTTGCCGTGCTGCTGGCCTGGCTCATCGCCCGTTCTGTGGCGCGGCCGCTGCAGCGCATGGCCGGGGCGGCCGAAGCCATTGCCCAAGGCGAGTATGAGCAGCAGCTGCCGCTGGAGGGGCCGGAAGAGGTAGTGCGGGTGGCGGAGAGCTTCAACAGCATGTCGGCGCAGGTGGCGGCCACGCGGCAGGCGCAGCGTGATTTTGTGGCCAATGTTTCACACGATTTAAAGACGCCGGTTACGTCGATCCAGGGCTGGAGCCAGGCGCTGCTGGACGGCACGGCCGTTTCGCCCGAAGATCAGGCGCAGGCGGCCAACATTATTTATAGTGAGGCGGAGCGCATGGGGCGGCTGGTGGCCCAGCTGCTGGATCTGGCCAAAATTGAGTCTGGTCAGCTTAAGCTGCACTGCACCATGCTGGATCTGGCGGAGGTTTGCACGGCCGTTCAGCAAAACCTGATGCCGCGTGCCCAGGCCAGCCAGATTCATCTGACGTTCGCCGCAGAGCCAGCACCGTTAATTTGGGGGGATTATGATCGGCTGGTTCAGGTGGTATCTAACCTGGTGGAAAATGCGCTGAACCATACGCCAGCAGGCGGTCGGGTGCACCTGGCGCTGCGGCCGTATGACGATAAAGCTGTTGAGCTGACGGTGGAAGATAGCGGGAAGGGGATGTCGCCAGAGCAGCTGGAGCGCATTTTTGAGCGTTTTTACCAGGTGGATAGGTCACGCGCGCGTGATGAGGCCGGGCGAAGCGGAACGGGGGTGGGGCTGCCGATTGTGCAGGAGTTGGTGTTGTTGCATAACGGCCGTATCCAGGTGCGCAGCCAGGAAGGCAAAGGCAGCCAGTTTATCGTTCGCTTGCCTACCACCCAGGCTTTGGCGCCTCTCACCACTACTGGACGCAACAAATAAAAAAGGTACTCGCGCCGGGCACGAGTACCTTTTTAGATCTTCACTTGGGCGTTCGCCGGGTTAGTTCAGCGGACAGCCTTTCTCATTTTGGGCTTCAAACAAATCTTTGGTGCCATTGTAATTGCCACTGGCAAAGGCTGCCTGCACCATGCTGATAACATCTTGTGTGCTGTATAGATAATCTACACTGTTGTTGGTGGAATTGAGCAGGGCAGCAACCGCGTGGCGAGCCAGCGCGTTTTCCTTACCGCCTTTGGCATTTGCTGCACTAATCAGTGTGCCGCCGTAGGAGACACCAAAAATGGCGTTAAAGGAGTCGCTGGGGCTGTAGCCAACCCAAGAGTCAAAGTGGTGCTCTTGCTTCCAGTAGCCAGGGGTGCAGCCTTGCGTACCGTTGCCGGGAGGCGGGGGTGGTGGTGGGGGGTTTTCGCCAAAGTAATGGCTGGGATCGCAGTCAGAAACTGTACCGCCGCGAATGTCTACACCTTCTACACAGCCAACATTGCTGTACAGGCCAGCTTCAGCGACACCATAGCCGTAGCAGGTGGTAGTTTGGCCAACATCCAAAAAGTCTATTGTGC
>JBHIWP010000144.1:0-13484 GCA_041987425.1 Promineifilaceae bacterium (SeqCode)
CCTCGTTGACCAATTCCGTGCCCAAGAAAACAGCCGTTGGCTTCATATTAATTGTGGCCCTGGTCGCTTTTGAAATTTTCAACTTTGATACAACCAAATATGCCCTGAATAGCCTCATTGGCGATGTGCGCTTTTTGGGCATGCAGTGGGCGGCCATTCTGGCCATCGCTTTCTGCTCCATAGACTTTGCCGGGCTGGTGCGCTTATTTACGCCAGAGCGCGGCATGGATGAACCGAAAGAAGTCTGGTACCTCATGGGCGCCTGGCTGCTTGGGGCAACCATGAACGCCGTGATGACCTGGTGGGCTATTTCACTGACGCTGCTGAATCACAACTTTGGCAATGAAGTGCTTAGCCGAGAGCAGCTGCTGCTGTATGTGCCCATCTTTGTCGCCGTGCTGGTCTGGCTGACCCGCATTCTGTTCATTGGCGCGTTTTCGGTGGCGGGTGAACATATTTTTGAGTTTAACGACACAGGCGATGCCCCGCAGCAACGTCCGGTAGCGAACACCGCCATCCGCCGACGCCCAGCTACGAGCCCCCGCCGCGCCCCCGTTGCCAAAACAGCGGCGCCCAAGACAACGGCCGTTCCCAAACACGTGAGCGCCCAGCCAACCCAGGTAAATATGCCAGTGGACGACTATGTCGAGTCGACGCCAGCCTCTACACCCCAGCGTCAGCCCGTAGCCTCTCGCGTACGCCGGCGTCCCCCGCGGCCCAATGGTATGCGCCGCTCCCCCTTGACCGGTTTGCAGGCTCGTCCGCGCAATAGGAACTAGCACAATTATTAAACAACCCATGCTGCAATCCCAAATTTTTCTCGGCGAGGCAGGTACGCTTCATATTGCAAAACGAGGTAAACTATGACGGTCTACGAACAACAGCTAACAACATTCTGGACGGTAGATACGCCATTGAATGATTACGAGCAGTTTGAGTACGAACCGGAAATCCTAATAGAAGAGTATGATTTGCTGCCAGACCCAACGCAGCAGCGCATGATGCTCATCTTAACCGTTGTTTTAGTCGGCGTGCTTTTGTTTGCCCTGCTGGTGTTGCCAAGATTGGCACAGGCAGATTTACCTTTGCTAAGCAACAGCCCTGGCCCTGGCGAAGCGGCAAATCCGGCGGCAGCCTCAATCGCAGGTGAGGCTGCCAGTAAAGCAGTAAATTACCAGGGAAAGATTTCGGCCGTTTTTTCTGACGAGGTCAAATATTGGGAAGCTGATATTGTGCGCTGGGCCAGTGAGCACAGCCTGGACCCTGACATGGTAGCCACCATTATGCAGATTGAGTCCTGCGGCGATCCGCAAGCCCTGTCTGTAGCCGGAGCGCAGGGGCTGTTCCAGGTCATGCCGTTCCACTTTAGCGCGGGCGAAAATATGCTGGACCCCAATACAAACGCCCGGCGCGGCATGAACTACTTTGCCGAGCGACTGGTGCAAACTTCTGGGGATGTGGGCAAAGCCTTCGCTGGCTACAATGGGGGGCATGTTGCCGCTGGCAGCAGTTGGGATAATTGGGCCTCAGAAACTCAACGGTATTACGTGTGGGCCACCGGTATTTTTGAAGATGCGAAGGCTGGACTAACAGAAAGTCCAACGCTGCAAGAGTGGTACGCGGCTGGTGGTGTAAGCCTTTGCCAGCAAGCGGCTAATCGTTTGAGCTTACGCTAAAAGAACCGGAGAGGCCTTATTCTTGCTCTGACTTGTTAAAACGTAAAGGTCCTATCAGCTTCTCGTGGATTTATCTGTCTGAGTAAATTGGATTTATCCCACTCCTTAACTCTGCAAAAAGCAGGTTGTGGCTAATTGCCCAGCCTGCTTTTTTTGTTGTTTGGGCGTTTGACGCATCTTTTGGCCCCACTTATACTTGAAACAAGCTTTCTACCAGCTAAACACACCAAGTTCTTTTCAAACCATTTCAGTTTTAATTATAAGGAGTCTGCTCATGTCAATTTCCATTACGTGGCACGGTCACGCTACATTTTCGTTGAACATCAGCGGCACAAATGTGGTTGTTGATCCTTTCTTTGCGGGCAATAATCCTTCTGCAAAAACCAGTGTCGATTCAGTAAATGCCGATTTCATTTTGCAAACGCACGGTCACGGCGATCATATCGCCGATACGGTTGGGCTGGCCAAGCGAACCGGTGCCATGGTTATTGCCAACTTTGAGATTTGCAACTGGATCAATGCCAAGGGCCATGATAAAGCACACGCTATGAACACCGGGGGTGGTTATGACTTTCCTTTTGGCCGCGTGAAGATGACGGCCGCTTTGCACAGTTCTGGTCTGCCAGATGGCTCTTATGGAGGCGATCCTGGGGGATTCCTGGTAACGGCGGATAACAAGACTATCTACATCGCTGGTGATACCGCCCTGTTTTCCGACATGGCCCTAATTGGCCGAGCAGGCATTGATTTAGCCATTCTGCCCATAGGTGATAATTTTACAATGGGGCCAGACGATGCGGTGCTGGCGCTTGACTATCTCAAGCCCAAAGCTGTTATTCCCTGCCACTACAACACCTGGCCGCCTATTGCCGTTGATGTACAGGCATGGGCTGACCGGGTGCGCCAGGAAACGGCCGTTACCCCCATCGTTCTTGGCGTGGATGAAAGCCATAGCTTATAGAGAGTAACATTTTCGCACTATTTATTAGCCTGGGGAACGCCCAGGCTTTTTTTATGGGGTCAACACTTCAGGGGAAAACAAACCAATACGGCCGTTGCCATCCAGCCCGGCAATGCTCACGGCATATGGCACAGACGCATCTAACCCGGTAATCGCTACGTTACCTGCCTCGCTTGCGTTGACATAACGGAACTGTGTATAGCCTGCCGCTCCAACTGGGCGGAAAGAAATTGCATACCCCACAGCATTACCTTCTGGAATCCAGGTAAGAATGTAGGCTCCCGGCTCGGCCATCGGCGAAATTGTGGGGGCCACGGGCATGGCTGGGCCCCCTGCGGCATTGCCCAGCACAACAATATTTTGCTGCGTTACCTGGCGCAGGTAATCAAAATCAAGCAACTCCGCCGTGTCGCTGCTGTTGTGCTGGCGGGTGTGATCCTCTATAGACTCCGTCACGCGCACGGCCGGAATGCCTGCCTGCAAAAAAGAGATATGGTCGCTGTAACGGCCCTCTCTATCTTCAGCATCAATCAGCTCATACGGGAACTGTGGCATGTACATGGTCGTCACAAAGTGCATGTAGCGGGCCCACTGACGCGGGGGTGAGCCATCTGGTCCAGGGGAAAAGAGCCGTACGGTTTGTGGAATGCCAGCGCGCCCGCCAACAATATCGAGGCTTATCATTGCATCGAAACGCCAGCCTTGCAGCAGCCGATCTGTCACAAAGTGAATGCTGCCCAGACGGTTTTGCTCCTCAGCGGCAAAGGCTACAAACATGATGGTCTGGCTCCACTCGCGCGAGCTCAATACCCGCGCCGCTTCCAACACCGCCGCTACCCCGGTAGCGTTATCGTTTGCTCCAGGCGCATAGCTGCTGCCGTTCATCGGATCAACGCCGCGGGAATCGTAATGGGCTCCAATGACAATAATGCCTGGATGGGCACTTGTTCCTTGCAGCGTGGCAACAATATTTTGTTGGTTGTATACTACCCCACCATGATTTACGGGAAATTCATCGACCTCCACGAGAAGACGGCCGTTTCCTACCCGAATAAACTCATTAAATATCCAGCGCCGCGCTGCGCCGATGCCTTCACCTTCCTGGTCCGTCACGCTAAATGTATTCCGCGTGTTGAAGCTTTGCAGCGTTTGCACATACCCTATCAAATTTTGGCGAGAAACCTCATCCAGTAAGGTGCGCAAATCTGGGTTCACCCCCTCAATTACATTCCCCTGCGGGTCTGTGATGAGCGGGCCCGCCTGGGCAATGCTGGCAAACGGCGTGCCGCCCGGCGGCGTGGGGATTGTCAATTGTTGGGGGCCTTCTAGCAAAGAACAGGAAACTAAAAAAAGGAAAGCTGGCAGAAATAAGAGGAAGAAGATTCGACGCTGCACGCACGCACCATAATAGCGCGGGGGAACTACAAGTTTTGTAGTTCCCCCACACAAACATTTAGCTAAAAAGGTTTAGGCTGAAGCCTCACTCCCAGAGCCGTCTAATGCGGCTGACGCTTCCTTATCTGACACCGATTTTTGCTTGGCCGCGACAAACTCCGAGATGATGTCAATGGGGATAGGAAAGATCGTTGTCGTGTTCTGCTCAACGCCAATCTCCACTAGAGTTTGCAGATAGCGCAGGGTCATTGCGCCCGGCTCTGCGTTCATAAT
Organism: Promineifilaceae bacterium (SeqCode); assembly: GCA_041987425.1. Lineage (GTDB taxonomy): Bacteria > Chloroflexota > Anaerolineae > Promineifilales > Promineifilaceae > Leptofilum. Next base: position 4,306 of record JBHIWP010000144.1, read on the forward strand.
ACGCGCTGCCTCGGAGAGCTTTTGTGCAGACTGAAAATCACCTTCGGCCTGAATGATCTTGGCACGGCGCTCGCGCTCTGCCTCTGCCTGCCGGGCCATTGCCCGCACCATGGTGCTGTTCAGCTCAACATCCTTAATTTCCACAATCGATACTTTAACGCCCCACGGCTCCGTCGATTCATCAATTATGTGCTGTAAGGTGTCGTTGATTTGCTCTCGATCTTGCAAAATTTGGTCCATCATTGACTGTCCAATTACGTTGCGCAGGCTTGTTTGAGCAATTTGCCAGGTTGCCCGGCGAAAGTCCTCAATCTGCACAATGGCCATTACCGGATCAATGACGCGAAAGTACACAACCGCATTTACTTTCACCGTGACGTTATCGCCAGTAATTGCTTCCTGTGCGGGAACATCCAGCGTAATCGTGCGCAAATCTACCTTTTGCATTTTGTCAATAATGGGAACGATGAAGAAAAGCCCTGGACCTTTTGCCCCCATCACCCGCCCCAGGCGGAAGATAACGCCGCGCTCGTATTCTTGCACAATGCGAACAGAAGCGAGCAGCAGAACAATTAACCCAGAACCCACAACGCACAAGATTGGGAAAAGAACATTCATCGTTGACTCCTTTTGAGGTGAGAGCAGCTAGTACTGTAAAAGTTATTGCAACGCTATCTTTTACACACGGCCGTTTGCCCACGACCTTACAATTTCGGCTGTCTTATGACAACCCACCAATATTATACCGCATTTGTGCCTAACTTCGAGAACAAATGCGGCTGCCCACTATTACGCAGAGGAGCAAAATAAGTTTGCCCTAATATGAACTTTTGCCCAGCGGAGGCCGGGGAAAGTTGCCTGCCACCAGACAGATAATACAATACCGTTATGTCTGTTGATTTAGCAACCACAAAAGATGAGGCGTTATTGACCCAGATCGTTAACCGCCAGCCGGAAGCACTGGGCATGCTGTATGATCGCTACGGCCGTTTGCTTTACAGCGTCGCCTATCATTTGGTTGGAAATCATCAGCTGGCTGAAGAGATTACGCTGGACGTATTCCGGCGCGTTTGGGAAAAGGCAGACAGTTATCGGGCCGACCGGGCCAGCGTGCGAACCTGGCTCACCAGCATGGCCCGAAATCGCGCCATTGATGTTCTAAGGCGAGAAGGGGTTCGTCCCGAGCACAACAGCATCAGCTGGACAGAGCTAAATTTCGAGCCTTCGGCAAAAGATCGTTCGCCAGAAACGGCCGTTTCAAACCAGATGCAGCAGCAAAAAGTGCACGCAGCCCTGGCGGAGCTGCCCCAAGAGCAGCAAGACGTGCTGTTCATGGCTTTCTTTCGTGGCTACAGCCATAGCCAAATTGCCGATCAGCTCGAAATGCCGTTGGGCACCGTCAAGACGCGCATTCGGCTGGGGATGCAGAAGCTGCGGCACATGCTGCAACCGTAAGTATTCGTTTTACGACGAATTGAATTTGAGGGCGAGCAGAAATGGTTGCCCAGGCTTAACCATTACCAAAGTACAGGGTTAGAGACAGTCAATCTCTAAATCCAAAAAAAGGCAGAATGCGTATCTGCCTACATGAGAATTAGCTTTTTGCATTTGTAAGAAAATGAAACCTGAATCCCACGTTACAGACCAGATCGCTGCCTATGCGCTCAATATTCTGGAGGCTGAAGAAACGGCTGAAGTTGCCGCACATCTAGAGACATGTGCCGCCTGCCAGGCAGAGCTGCAAGCTTATGAAGCAGTGGTAAGCGAACTGGCAACGGCCGTGCCACAAGTAGCGCCGCCCCCCAACCTCAAAGCCCGGCTTTTGCAAGAAGTTAAAGGTGAGGCAAACACGGCCGTCTCACCAAAAAGCTCAGCGCCCTCATCGGCGCCTCCAGCGCGTGGTTGGGCTAACTGGCGTACGTGGTTCCAAAAACGGCCGCTTTGGCAGCCCGTTCTGCTATTGATCGTGCTGCTATTGCTCATTAGTAACTTCCAGCTGCGCCAGCGCCTGGACGACGTCAGCCGCCCCGCCAACTTTGGCACCGTCACGCTTAGCGGCACAGAACGCAGCGCGGGGGCCACCGGCATCATCATCATCAGCGCCGACGGGGAACACGGCACGCTGGTGGTTCAAAATCTGCCCATCTTGCCAGAAACAGAAACTTACCAGCTCTGGCTCCGCAAAAACGGGCAGCGCGTTGATGGCGGCACCTTTAATGTCGATGAAGACGGCTATCGGGCTTACTGGGTGCAGGCACCGGACCCCCTGGATAGCTATGAAATTTTTGGCGTCACCATTGAGCCATCTGGCGGCAGCCTTGCACCTACCGGCGATAAAGTCTTAGGCAACTGAGCCACATGGCTAACTCCCGCTGAAGAAGCACCCAGAAATGAATTTGGCACAAAAAAAAGAACACGGCAAGGGCCATGTTCTTTTTGACTGCGGGACCAGGATTCGAACCTGGACTAGACGGTTCAGAGCCGCCGGTTCTGCCGTTAAACTATCCCGCACTGTTCCGCTTAACGGAGCGAGATTTTACCAGATGCCACCTTGCATAGCAAACAAGATAAGAAGAAATGAGCATTTTTTGGGGCCTTGTCAGCAACCTCGGCTGCGCCTTTAGCCAAAACTGTTTGCATCCTACCACCCTGGCGATTTTGCAAACCCTTAAGCAAAAAGCGGCAAAATTTGGTCCAATCGGGCCAACGCCCGTTCACGCCCCAGGGCCACTACCGATTCAAAAAGCGGCGGCGACACCTGCTGCCCCGTCACGGCCAAACGCAGCTGTCCCAAAAAAGGTCCAGCTTTGCCGTTGGTAGTGTGCTTCTCGCCCAGCGCCAGCAGCTGCTGGCTCACATTCTCCAGCGTAAAGGGCTGCAAGCTGGCCAGCAGATCGCGCGCTTCGCGGAAGGCAGCGGCAGCAGCCTCCAGCGGCAAATGTTTGTGCGTCAAAGCCTCAGCGCTTTCTGGCAGGGGCATTTCCTCTGACAAGAAGCGCAAAAATGGAATGGCGTCGGGGAAGCGCTTCAACCGCACGCTCATGGGCGGCATCACCACGAGTAAGGCATCAACCTCGATGTCTAGACCGGCTGCTTCGAGATACGGCCGTACCGCCCTGGCCAGCGCCAACGGTTCCATCTCCTGAATGTATTGGCCATTCAGCCAATCTAGCTTGCTGTAGGGCAGCTTGGTTGGTGCAGGGCTTACCGTTGCCAGGTCAAAGCGAGCGATTGCTTCTTCCATCGTAAACTTTTCCCGGTCATCCCCAAACGTCCAGCCGATGTTGGCTAAAAAGTTCAGCACCGCTTCCGGCAAATAGCCGCCTTCCATAAATTCGCTGGCGCGCACCAGAATTTCAGCCCCATCATCCATAAACGCCTGGTGCCGCTTGCTCAGCTTGCCCTTACCGCTGGGATTCAAAATGACGGGCAAGTGGACCAATACCGGCATCTCCCAGCCAAACGCTTTGAACAGGTTCACATGAATTGGGGCGGTGTTTAACCATTCCACACCCCGCGTAATATGCGAAATTTGCATGAAATGATCGTCGACCACGTGGGCCAGATGGTAAGTGGGCAGGCCATTAGACTTAAGCAGCACGTAGTCGGTGAACTGATCGTTGTCGAAGATTACATCGCCACGTAGCAGGTCAGGAACGGCCGTTTGCCCCGTCAGCGGCATCTTGAAGCGAATCACGTACTCACGCCCCGCCGCTTCCAGCCTGGCTACTTCGTCAGCAGGCAGGTTGCGATAGCGCCGGTCATAGCCAGAGCGGTCGCCTTTTGCCTCTAGCTCAGCCCGCATCTGAGCCAGCTCTTCCGGCGTGGCAAAGCATTTATAGGCATGGCCGTGTTCAACCAGCCACATTGCCCACTCCTGGTAGAGTGCCTTACGCTCCGTTTGAATATACGGGCCAAAGGAACCGCCGACATCTGGGCCTTCATCCCACTCCAGGCCAAACCAGCGCAGGTTTTCCATCAGGCCTTCCAGCGCGCCGGGGACGGTACGCTTGGTATCGGTATCTTCTATGCGCAGCAAAAATTGGCCATTGTGCCGCCGGGCATAGAGCCAGGCAAACAGCGCCGCCCAAACGCCGCCAATGTGCAAATACCCCGTAGGGCTAGGAGCAAATCGTGTTCTTACAGTCATGAAACCTTCCTAAACCTTGCTAAAGTGAGCGCGGAGTATACAAGAATCGAGCGGCCGTTTCCACAAATATTGACTCTATGGCGTAAGCAGATAGAATTAACAACTGTCTTATTGATACTAAATATCACAAACGGTTAAGCTCATGAAATTACTTTTAAGAGAAATAAAACACATTTTATTCACCAGCATTATTTTGATTGGCCTGCTGATGGGCGTGCGGCTGAGGAAACGGCCGTTCATCAACCCAGCCACGAACCTGAGGGAGGGATGCTGAGCCTGCCCACCCTGCCTGCCGCAGAGCTGGAAGGGGCGCAGCTGCAGGTCATTGCCAGCACCAGCATCATTGGCGACGTGGTTTCGCAAGTAGGTGGCGATGCCATTGCTCTGACCACATTAATAGCGGCCGGGCAGGATTCGCACACGTATGAACCAGGAGCGCAGGCATTAACGGCCGTTGCCCAGGCAGACGTTATTTTTATCAACGGGTGGAATCTGGAAGAGTCATTGGTTCATGATTTAGAATCCATTGGCGAAGATGTACCGGTAATTGCCATATCGGCCAAAATCGAACCGCTCTATGCTGACGAAGCAGTGCACGAGGATGAGCATGAAGAAGCAGACGAGCATGAACACAAGGAAACAGAAGAGCACACACATGAGGGAGCCGATCCGCATGTCTGGTTCGATATTCAAAACGTGGTGCAATGGACAGAAAACGTGGCCCAAGTCTTGGCCGCTCTGGACCCAGCCAATGCTGCTACTTACCAAAATAATGCCGCAGCATACACAGAGGAGCTGCTCGCTCTGGAAAGTGACGTCAGGAAACAGTTAGCGATTCTCCCACCAGAAAACCGCATACTGGTAACGAATCATGATTCGTTCAGCTACTTTGCCCAGGCATATGATTTTGAAATTTTGGGGACGGTAATACCCAACAGCAGCACGCTTGCAGAGCCATCAGCCAGCGACTTGGCGGCGCTAATCGGCACAATGGAAGAACACGGCGTCTGCACTATTTTTACGGAGACCTCAGCCAGTGACAGCCTGGCACAAACAGTAGCAGCCGAGTTAGGCAGTTGCAGCATGGTTCAGGTTGTGCAGCTTTACAGTGAATCTATTGGCATTGTCGGTAGTGGAGCGGAGAGCTATATTGATATGTTTCGGGCCAATGTCCAGGCGATAGTGACCGGGCTGAAGTAGGATCAAAAACCGGATTTTGAGCATTTCTTGTCTCAAAATCCGGCTTTCGTTAGTGGAGATGGCGGGAATCGAACCCGCGTCCGAAAAATTCGGCCTCTAAACGTCTACAAGCTTAGTCGGTCTATTTAATGGTTAGCTAACAGGCGCCCCGACCAACTGGGTCAGCTATTAGCCCGCTGCTGACTCCCGAAAGAGTCGCTTAAGCACCTCTAGCAGCATCGAGATGCAGCACGTTGGCATTCATGTCGCCTAACACTCACCCGGACAACGAGCGAATGAGGTAGACGGAGCTTCCGTCTTTGGAAGCCGCACGCTATATTTTAGCTGTTATTAAGCAGCCAAAGGCATAGCGCTGTAGTTGGTTCGTGCGTTTGCACTTATTGGTTGCTTCCAGTTTTACGAGTTGTAAAGCGTGCTCGGCTTGCAGTCCAGGACCAACCTTCCCCGTCGAAGCCAGTCATCCCCAGACAATTATCCAAACCGCACTTATCTATTTGCTACTCAAATTATAGTGCAGCCTGGGTCGAAGTATAACAGATAGGCAAACGGCCGTCTATTGGAAGAACATTAGTTTTGGCAAGGTGAGTGGGCTATTTCGTGCCGTGAGCTTCCTTAACTGATCCAGTCCAGAAAGCGATAGTAGTGGCCGAGCAGAGAGGAAAACCGGGCGCGCTGATGGTAGTAAAAGTGCGTAATGGGCAGAATGGCGGCAAAGGGGCTTTTAGATTTTTGCCCTGAGAGCAGCAAACCCACCTCGCGGCCCAGATAGGCCGAGAGCGCAATGCCCTGCCCGCTGTAGCCCAGGGCAAAGTGCACCCCATTCAGCTGGCCCAGGTGAGGCACCATATCGAACGTTTGGCCCATGGCACCCGCCCAAACGTGGGCAAGCTGGATATCGGTCAGGATGGGAAAGCGCTGCACCATTTGCTGGCGTAAGGTGTCTGCACTATCCAGCAAATCTTGCTCGCCGCGCCATAGCTTATGGCTGCCAAACAGAAAACGGCCGTCTGGCGTCAGGCGAAAATAGTGGTTCAGCCAGCAGGAATCTTGGGCCGTACGGCCGTCTGGATTTAAATAAGTTTGCTGGGCCGCAGTTAATTGTTCGGTAACGATGACGGCGCTGCTCATGGGGAACACCGTTCGCTGAATGGGCCGCACCAGCTTGCCGCTGTGCCCATTGGTAGCCAGCAAAACTTCACTCGCTTGCAGCGTTCCCTGGCTGGTATGCAGGTAAAACCCCTGAGCATGTTTTTCCAGGCGCGTAACGGCCGTCTTCTCACACAACAAACCATCGTGCCGGGCCACCGCCCCGGCAAGCCCGTACAAATATTTAGTCGGGTGTAGGCTGGCGCCCCATTCATTGACCATGCCGCCAAAATACGCCTGAGAGCCAACGGCCGTTGCCGCCTCCGCTGCGGAAAGAAGCTGCAATGGAAAGTCCAACTCTCGATCATACCACTCGACTAGGTTTTTCATCGACGCAAAATGAGAAGGCTTGGTTGCCAGGGTCAGGTGCCCGCGCCGGTTGAAGTCGCACTCGATCCCCTCATCAGCCACCAGCTCGCCTACCAGGTCGACGGCCTCAAGCGAAGCCTGCCATAGTCGCCGCCCCATCGCCTCACCGTGCAGATCAAACAGGTTGGCCAGACTTTGGCGAAAACCAGTGGTGACGATGCCCGCATGGCGGGAGCTGGCTCCAGCCCCAATTTGATCTTTTTCCAGAACGGCCGTTGCTAGACCGCTTTTTGCCAGATAATATGCGGCAACCAGGCCTGTACAGCCGCCGCCCACCACGGCCACATCCACTCGCTCTGGCAAGGGTGATACCGGTAATGTGTCAGGCCGAGAAAAATCATCGTGCCAAAAGGGAATTGTCTTCATGGGCTATGGTCTTGATGACGCAGGTTTAAGGATGGCTCTATTTTCTGTGAGGGCGTGCTGCCGGTCAAGCGAACTTTAGGACCATTTGCCCCGACGAAATTGAGGGGCAGTTTTGCGGGTTAGCTGGCCCGAGCTGGGAAATGTTTCCAGTGGCGGTGCTGCTTCCACATGAAGGGTATGCACGTCACCGCTGCCAGATTGAAACTTCACCCGCCACAGTCCGTCTGCCAGGACATCGGTAGCGAGGTGCCGGAAAGCATTCACATGAAGCTCGCTCCCTTCCTCTCGCAGCAATTTTTCGGCCACCTGCACCGCGGGTTCGTAGCAAACACGCCCCCGCAGCTTCTCCAGCCACAGAGTTTCATTTTGCAGGTGAGCCAGCAGTTGAGGGACATCTTGCGGGTTGATACGGCCGTAATTAATGCCGTCTGGCAGGCTAAGCAGCGTGGGGGCAAAGCGATGACCTCCCAGGTGGGTAGTTTCCCAAAGCGTGTTGAGCCCTTCTACCGCCAAAGCCCGCAGCAGCGCCACGCCGTGTAGCGCGCAGCAAACGTCCCGCCTACCGTTGGTGCAAACTAGCAGCTGCTGCTCCGCTGTGAGGTTTGCTGCATAGCGCGCATCTCCCGCCACCACAGCGGGCAGATCCAGCTCAAACAACGCCTCATAGCTGGTCAGTTCAAAGCGGTAAAGACGCGAACCAGTATCGGCAAAACAGGCAACGAAGAAGGTCCAGCCGGTACGTTCGCCGCGGGGCTGTTTGATGAACTGGAGACGGCCGTTCACCCGACTCCCCTGTTCTGCCAGCCATGTCTGCACCGCCTGAGGCAAATCATTGTCGCTGGTGGCTTTGGCCGCCCAGAGCTGATTGTATTCCAGAAAAAGCCAGACGCTGCTGAAAACGGCCGTGCCCGCCAGCGGCTCGTTCATCGCCAATGACCAATCGGTGCAGTAAAAATCAGGGGCCGGTTGGGGAATTGTTGTCATCTTTTTAACCGCAGAGCGCTGAGTTTTTTCTCAGCGTTCTCCACGGTGGCTTTTATTCGTCAGCTTCTTCGCCGCCAGCGGCCATGGCTCGGCGCACGAAATCTTCCACCAGAAGCAGTGCGCCACCCGCGTGCTTGATAGTGTTCAACAGCGTCGTCATCGAATCAACTTCTTCTACCTGTTCCGTCACAAACCATTGCAGAAACTGAATGCTTGCGTAATCGTTTTCTCCTTCAGCGATAGAAACCAGGTTATTGATCTGATTAGTAACCTTAATTTCCTGGTCCAGAGCAAACTGCACGGCGTCGCTGGCACTGTCAAAGTCGTTGCGCATCTCTGGCAGCCCGGGGATGATTGGCTTGGCGCCAGCTTCGAGCATGAAGTGGACAAACTTCATGGCGTGCTCGCGTTCTTCTTCGGACTGGCGGTAGAAAAAGGCGGCCAGATCGGGCAGCGTTTGCTCATCAAAGTAAACAGCAATAGCTATGTACTGGGCCGAAGCCGCAAACTCGCTCTGAATTTGGGCATTCATCGCCTCGACAACTTTTGATTTGATAATCACGTTGGTCTCCTTAATGGTAATTGGATAATTGAGTAACTGGGCAATTAAGCTACAAATTACCTGATTACTCACTTGCCATCAGTTTGAAGTGCTACTGAAGTTGAAAATTATTATACCCTGAAGGTGAATTACATTCAGCGGCTTTTGCCGGGTACCACATGATTCTGGTAGAAACAGGGCAGATCGTGCGGCGCAGCAAACTGGACGGCAACGGCCGTTCCTTCTTCCAGACTGTTTTCATGCGGCTGCCAGCTGTGAACTATTGTGCCATCGTCCAGGCGCACGCCATAGACAAAGGCTATGCCCACAAACCGGCGTGAAATAATACGGCCGTTTCCCTCGGCGGCAGGCTGGAGCAACAGGTCATCTGGCCGAACCGCAACTTCGACGGCCGTGCCTTCG
>JBHIWP010000145.1:0-13388 GCA_041987425.1 Promineifilaceae bacterium (SeqCode)
GATTGTCCAACATGATGGACGTAACTTTATTGAGCGCTGCCTGCACCGCCTGCACCTGCTTAATAACATCAATACAGTAGGTATCTTCTTCTACCATCCGCTCGATGCCTTTTATGTGCCCAGCAGCGCTGGCTAATCTTTGTTTTACTGTTTTCTTAGTTAAATCATCCATGTTAGCTCATCCATATTTGCTTACTCACCCCCTCCCCGGGGGGATGGGATAGGAGGTATTTTATCCAATTTAGAGCGGCTGTCAACCAGAAGCCGCCACCAATTTTAGGCGAAATGTCATCTTACCGGGGAGCTATTGACAAAATGATTGACGAGTTAAAGTGATAGTGCTATACTGTTGACGGCTCCCCCCCCAGAGGTGGTCGGACTAACGCCCGTTAGTTCGCCACCTCCTTTTTTTGCCTGTTCACCACGGCAGGAATTATAGATTAAAGCAAAGTGAGTAGGAAGCTAATATGCCCAACGAGAAGCCTGTATTTGTCGATGAAGAAACGGCCGTTTTACCGCACCTTGTATTAAAGCCAGATAAGCCAGGTCCCCACTACACCGTCATCATGATTCATGGACATTTGGGCTCTGAAGAGGTGATGTGGATTTTTCGCCAAACGCTGCCCCAAGACTGGCTTATCGTTTCCCCCAGAGCAATTGTGGACCAGGGAGACGGCCGTTACAGTTGGTATCCGCGCCAGGAAGATGAATGGCCCACGCTCGCCGCTTTTGATACGGCCGTCGATACCCTTGAACAATTCATTGACAAACTGCCAGAGCTATATGATGCCAATCCAGACCAGATTTACCTGATGGGCTTTAGCCAGGGTGCGGCAGCCGCTTTTGCCCTGGCTATCCGTGTGCCGGAAAAGATTCAGGGGATTGCCAGCCTGGTGGGCTTTATGCCCCGGCAGGTGGATGAGGCGATTGAAACGGCTCGGCTGGCGGACCTCCCCGTGTTTATGGCCGTGGGCACGGAAGACGAACGCATTCCTTTAGAAATTGCCCAAGAAGGTGGCAAGGCCGTGCGGGCAGCCGGTGCCTATCTGGAATACCGTGAATACGAAACAGGCCATAAGCTAAACGGAGCGGGCATGCGCAAGCTCAAAAGCTGGTGGGCAGAGCGCGCCGAAGCAGTTTCCTGAGATCGAGCCTGCCATTTTAGCGTGCACTGTTTTTATCAATGAGCTGCTGTTGCAAAACGGCCGTAATAGCCAAAAATGCTTCTGCCTGGGCGGTGTCGGGGTGATCGTGCATCAGTGGATTGGCCCGATTAATGCCCTGGGAAACGGCCGTTGTCAACGGTATCTGGCCCAGAACAGGCGCATCAGCCAGCGCCGCCGGGCGCCATTGGGCCGACCGTTGAAAAATCTCGTGTTTCTCGCTGCAGTTAGGGCAAATGAAATAACTCATGTTTTCTACAATGCCTAAGATGGGCACTTCGGCTTCCTGAAACATTAGCAGCGAACGAGAGGCGTCTAACAGGCTTAAATCCTGCGGCGTCGTGACAATAATGACGCCCCGCAATGGCACCCGCTGCAGCAGCGACGCCTGCGGCTGACCGGCCGACGGCGGTAAATCGATTAGCAAATAATCTAGCGGTCCCCAAAGCACATCCTTTAGCGTCTGCACCACCAACTGCCCCACCGCGTCTGGGCTGCGCGCCGGATCAATTACCTGGTCTTCAGCCACAAGTAAACCAATTGACATAATGTTTAGGCCGAAACGAGTGAGCGGCTCAATATAGGCTGGAGCGTCAGAGCGCCGGGCGATGGCAGCCATTCCCTTCGCCATCTTACGCCGACGAATTCCCAGCATCAGGGGCACGTTTGGACCGTATACATCTGCGTCAAAAATGCCAACTTTGGCACCCTGACTTTGCAGGGCCAAAGCCAGGTTTACGGTGACGGTGGTTTTGCCCACGCCTCCCTTTCCGCTGGCCACAGCAATGATGTGTTTGATTTCCGGAAAAAGAATTTTGGAGACCAACAGATTACTCCTTGCCTTTAGATTGCAGATAAATGTACGCTAATCCGCACGAAGCGGGCAACAATTAATCGCGAAAGGGCATCCTCTGTTAAGATTTTGCGCTAAAGGAGAGTGACAGATGCACAAGCAATCGTGGTGGAATGGGGCAAATGGTGAATGGTATGTGGTCATTCAGCTCGTCTTATTTGGCTTAATTGCCTTTGCACCTGCTGCGCTCCCCGGCTGGCCCGCCTGGACAGGGTCGTGGCGGACCGCTTCGGTTGTTGTTGGCCTGGGCTTTGGAGCGCTGGGCGGATTGTTGGCAATAGCTGGCGTAGTAAGTTTAGGGGAGAATTTAACGGCCGTTCCCCGGCCTAAAGACAATGCTCAATTAGTTGTGCATGGGGCGTACAGGTGGGTGCGCCATCCAATTTACAGCGGCCTTATTTTAGGCGCCCTGGGGCTTGGCCTGCTGCGCGGCGGATGGCTTAGCCTGCTCTATGCACTCCTATTGTTCATCTTTTTTGATATCAAATCGAGGCGTGAAGAAGACTGGCTACGCGAAAAATACGATGGCTATTCAGCTTATCAACGGCGTGTGCGCAAGCTCATTCCGTTTCTATACTGAATCACTCACCTTTCCCTGGCTCATCAATGATCACAACGTCACGACGGGGGAAGGCCAGCGACAACCCTTTCTCCGCAAACGTAAGCCGTATCTGGCGGCGCAAATAGCGCTGTACTTCCCATTGCGCATTGGGCAATGTTTTTGCCATAATGCGCAGCCGAACCGCCCAATCTTCTAGCCCTTCAACGCCAGTGACAACGGCTGGCTCTTGCAGCAGCAGCCCCATCATTTCATGCTCGGCCATAGCTTCACCGATTTCTTGCAGCGTTTGCACGGCCGTATCCACATCTTCCTCATATGCCAGGCTTATATCCACAATTGCCCGCGACCAATCCCGCGATTTATTGGCCACAATGCGAATCTCGCCATTAGGAATGATGTGCACGGTTCCGTACAGGTCACGTAGCTCCGTCGCCCGCAGCGTCATATGCTCCACCGTGCCGGTGATGCCGCCAATTTCCACCACATCCCCGACGGTGTATTGGTCTTCAATCAGGATAAACAGCCCGGCAATCATATCCTTAACCAGCGTTTGTGCTCCCAGGCCAAAGGCCAGCCCCACAAATCCGACGCTGGCCAGCACGGGCGTGATGGCAACCCCTAGCTCGGTCAGAATCATCATAACGGCCGTACTGACAATGATAACCGCGCCTGTACTGTGAACAACGCGAAAAATCGTCTTCGTGCGACGGTCTAACTCGCTGTCTTCCTCATCATCCATTGCCTGTATGCGGCGGCTCAGCGTGCGCGTGAGCACGCCCAACAGGTAATAAGCCGCTGCCGACACGACCAAAATCAAAAGAATGGCTAAGCCGTGTTCACGCAGCCAGGTGAATGCTTGTTCGTTGAAGTTCTGCATAGGCAGGTAATTGGGCAATTGGGTAATTACCGGGTTACTCAATTACCCAATTACAGCTTGGATTACTCGTCGTACTCGTAGAAACCGCTTCCGGTCTTGCGACCCAAACGGCCGCTTTCTACCATACGATTTTGAATGGGATGGGGGCGATACTTTGGCTCCTGAAAATAGGCATTGTAGACGGACTGGGTCACGGCCAGGTTTACGTCACAGCCAATCAGGTCAATCAGTTCAAACGGACCCATGCGGAAGCCAATGGAGCGCATGAGTTTGTCTAGCGTGGCCGGATCGGTGGCATTTTCACCCAGCAGCCGGAAGGCCTCGCCGTAAAACGGCCGTGCCACCCGGTTCACAATGAAGGCAGGCGTATCTTTGCACAAAACGGCCGTCTTCCCCACCCTGTCTACATATTCCTGCACCGCAGCCACCGTCTCATCACTGGTGAAGTCGCCGCGAATGATCTCCACCAGCTTCATGATGTGGGCCGGATTAAAGAAATGTACGCCCACAACCCGGTCTGCCCGTTTTGTGGCGCCCGCAATGGCGCTGATGCTCAGGCTGGAGGTGTTGCTGCTCAAAATAGTATGCGCCGGAGCCGCCGCGTCCAGCGTGGCAAAAATTTCTCGCTTCAGGTCCAGCTTCTCCGGTGCAGCCTCAATGATAAGGTCGGCCTGTGCGGCCGTTTCCAACGATGTCGTTAGCTCTATTCTCTCCTTGGCCTTCTCCGCAGCATCCGTCTCCGTTTTACCGCGGGCCACCCCCTTATCAATCGAAGCACAAATGCCGTCTAGCGACTGCGCCAGCACTTCATCCGACACGTCGTACAGAAGCACGTCATACCCCGCCAGCGCCGACACCTGAGCAATCCCTGCCCCCATCGTGCCCGCGCCAATAACTGAAACCTTTTTCATACCGTTTCCCTTTCTTCTGTAATCGGCAACCATCTGAAAACTGATTACTACTCACCGATTACCGTTCACTGTTCACTGTTCACTGACTACTCCCCCCTAAACTGCGCCTCACGCTTTTCCAAGAAAGCCATCACGCCTTCTTTATTATCATGGCTCCGCCCGGCGATTTCTTGCAGATGGGCTTCATACTCTAATGCGCCAAATAGATCGCTGTTCCACGCCTGGTTCATGGCTCGCTTGGCAAGACCATAGGCCAGGGTGGGTCCAGTTGCCAGCGGACCAGCCCAGGCGGCAACTGTTTCCATGAGCTGCGCCGCAGGCACCACGCGGTTCACCATGCCCCAGGCCAGCGCCTTTTCCGCCGGAATCTTGTCGGCGGTGACGGCCATTTCATAAGCGCGTGCCTGCCCGATAAGCCGTGGCAGCAGCCAGTTTGTGCCGCTATCTGGCACCAGCCCGACCTTACTAAATGCCAGCATGAAGCTGGCGCTGTCGGCAGCAATGCGAATGTCGGTAGCCAGAGCAATGCCTACCCCAGCACCGGCGGCAATGCCATTAATGGCCCCAATGATGGGCTTTTCTAGCCGCACCATCTGCTTGATGAGCCGGTGGTAGCCGTGGCGCAAATGATCACCAATGGAAAAACTGTCGCCACGCTCCATCACGTCGGCCAAATCTTGACCGCTAGAAAAGGCACGGCCGTTTCCCGTTAGCACCACGCAGCGAATCTCTTTTTCACGACCGGCCTGCTTGAATGCGTTCGTTGCCTCATCGATCATCTGATCATTAAAGGCATTTAGCTTGTCTGGCCGATTCAGCGTAACGGTAGCCACGCCGTCTTTCACCTCAAACAGAATTGTCTCGTAACCCATATGAATCTCCTTTAAAACAGAGAACTAAGAGTGAAAAGTGAAAAGTGAAAAGTGATAAGCAAATAAAACGTTTTCACTTATTACTTTCATGATGACATGCCTTCAATAGAGTTCGTCGGTATGCTACCACTGCCCAGGTAAAAACAAAAACGCAGTCTACAACAGCAGGCTGCGTTTAGTAACGAAACACATTAGTTACATGTGGCGCAAATTTTAGGGAAAGAAGAAATCGTCGTCTTCGTCGCTTTCGTCTGTTTCTTCCATTTCTTCAATGACTTCAAGCGGCAGGGCAACCCACAGCATAAGCGCGGGGCCTTCTTCCAAATCATCCAGGCGAATAGAAACCACATCCACCTGCTGCCGCATCCGCATTTCATCTGGGAAGTCGAGCCGCACGGGTCGATTGTCTTTCCAGGCGTTGCGGCATCGTTCCATGATGTCAGGGCCATTATTGGTGCGCAAATGGCACACAGCCACCAGGCGATCCGCCGGACCTTCCAGCACGGACTGGACCCAGTCCACAGGCGTAGGGCGAAATTCTGGTGTAGGACCCTCAATAATTGTAATTAGTTCTGGTTCAATAGCTGTCATGACATATCCAAAAATTCGATTGTTCAAAGAAAGTTAGTGCCAATAGTACAGATTCATCAAGCAGTTGGCAACCACTTTTTATTAACATCAGCTTTGATTATGCAATTTCTTTAAATATGGGCAAAGTCCATACCGATCAATTTTTCTAAATGGGCCAACTGCTCCCGCGTCCCCAGCACAATTAGCTCATCGCCAGCCTGTAGGCGCGTGCGGGCATCTGGTATTAGAGAATGTTTTTCACGCAATAGGGCAATAATCGTTACGCCGGTTTCCTGACGAATCTTGGCTTCTCCCACGGTCTTACCATTTAATAAAGAATCCTTAGCAATTGCCAGTTCTTCTACCCAAAGCTCTATACCGCCATCCAACGTGACCACGTCAAAAAAATCGGTGACGTGGGGCCGAATAATAATATTGGCCATGTGCTGACCGCCTATTTGATAGGGCGAAACCACACGATTAGCCCCGGCGCGACGCATCTTGCGGTCATTTTCTGCGTCCACTGAGCGGGCCACGATGTACAGGTCGGCATTTAGCGCGCGGGCCGAGAGCACAATAAAGAGGTTGCGGGAATCATCACCCGTACAAACCAGCATCCCCCACGCTTTATCAATACCCGCCAGCTGCAGCACCTCATCTCTGGTGGCATCCCCAATCAGGTAGTTCAAATCAAGCTGATCGAGATCTGCTTCTTTTTCGGGATCTTTTTCTACGATCACGACCTCTCGTTTACTGTTAACGAGGGAAGCAACAGCACTCTGGCCCACACGGCCGTATCCACACACAATTACATGGTTTTCCAGGCTTTCGATTGTTCGCATCATGCGTCGTTTTCTCCAGGTATCCCCAAGATTGGCCGTTAACAAATATTCCAAACCATAGGCCACAAAGGCCACCCCCGCCAGCAGCAGCACCACGGTAAAGATACGGCCGTTCACAGTCAGCGCGCGCACTTCGCCAAAGCCAACTGTTGTGAGCGTGATAGCCGTCATATAAAATGCGTCAATTGCACTCCAGCCCTCAATCAGCATGTAGCCTACCGTGCCAAAGGCAAACAGCAGAAATGGAATAACAATCAGGGCAACAACGCGTCTGTTCATAATGGCGAGATTAGCAAACAAAGCTGCCTGCGTCCAGATGTTGCAGGCCCAGCGTATAAAACGGCCGCATTTGCTCGGGCACCCTGGCCAAAAATTCCGTCGGAGTCTGCCAACACACCCCTGCCACTTCGGTGGCAGCCCCCTTTAGCTGCCCACCCACCATGCGCGCCCGAAAAATCGCACCGACGTTTTGCACCCTATCTCCGTTGGGATAGGTAAATTGAAAGGCTGGTCCACTGTACACGCCCAGCAGCCGCTCCAGCCTAACGTGCAGGCCAGTCTCTTCATAAGTTTCACGAACGGCCGTTTGCGCCACGTTCTCTCCTAAATCGCAAAAGCCAGCAGGCAGCGCCCAGACCCTGTTATCCCGGCGTTGAATAGCAAGCAAACGGCCGTCTGCGTCTACCACAACCACCGTTGCTCCCACCGCAATCAACCGTTTTTGGCCAATGAACGGCCGAATCTCCTTGATTTGATCCTTAGTGACCGCGGCAGAATATGGCGGAGCGAAAACGGCCGCTCCGTCTGCCAAAGTGTCGCGCACCATGTGGGCATACCACAGCGGCAAATCCATCCCGGCAATTTCCTCCGCGGGAAAAAAAGCCTGTTCACTAGTTTCATGGCCGTCTGGCTGCATGGTGCCGCCAGCCACCTGCCCCGTCAGGCACACGGTAAACTGCTGCACCTGGTCGCCATTGGGATAGATAACATCATATTTGGGATCGGTGTAGATGCCCACCAGGCGTAGGGGTCCGGCCATCAGGCCAGTTTCTTCATGCAGTTCTCGCCGGGCGCAGCTTTCTATGTCTTCGCCCAGCTCCATTACCCCCCCAGGCAGGCCCCAAAAGGTAAAATCTGTGCGCCGCTGGAGCAGGATACGGCCGTAATAATCCCGCAGCACCACGGTGGTAAAAACCAAAAAAATCTTGCGTTGGCCCACACAGCTTCGCAGCCATTCGATGTAAGACATGCACCCTCCAAAACAACTCAATCATCGCGTTTCTACCAGAGAAAGCTTCTAGGCCAAAAGTCCTAATTTTCACGTCACCTTAACCCGTGCCTTTCGGCAAATCCTTTAACATATCACTGATGAAGTATCAAAACTTACGCTCACGGCTCACCGCCACTGGTACCAGGTTCGGACTGAGCATTGGTACTAAAATCATACTGCCGTACTTTTTACTGACACTGGTCGTGGCCAGCGTTGGCGCATTTATAGTAACCAATCTTGTCGCCAGTTCGTTAGAAGAGAGAATTACCAATCAGTTGCTAGATGCTGGCCAGATTGTTGCCGAGGGTATAGTACGCCACGAGGATCAACGGCTGCAAACTTTACGTACCGTTATTGGCACCTCTGGCATTCCTGCGGCCGTTGCCGCAGACGACCCCACAACGTTAGGCGAGCTGGCTCCCCAAATCATCGTCAACAGTAACACAGATGCTGTGCTGCTGCTAAATATGAATGGCATAGAGATTTATGGCTGGCGGCGCTTGAGCTCCTCAACGGATATTGAAGGAGTTACCAGCACCGGCGCCGATTTCTCACAGGTAACGGCCGTACAAAAGGCGCTGCGCAATGAAGAAGACGCTGCCGGCAACCGCCATGTTTTTACCACCGAGACAGAAAATGGCCTGATGATTTTTACCGTAACGCCTATGTTCTTCCGTGGGGAACAGGTCGGCGTTGCGATGGTGGGCACCTACAGCCGCCGTATGATGCTGGAGCTGACGCTCAATGCCGTTGCCCGGGTGACGCTATACGACATCGAAGGAAATGTGCTGGACACGACCCTGGGCGGTGGGGAAATCGGCATCACCTCACTTTACCAGGACGAGCCAGACATGTTTGGCGAGGTGATTGCCGAACTGGCGGAATCGCCGGAGCAGTATGAGCTGGTGACCTCCACCGCCAGCCGTCAGGTTCCGCTGCGCCGTTTGGAAGTATTGGATCAAACCTATGTTTTGGCCTATGGCGATTGGCGGCTGCGCGGGCAGTCATTTGGCATGTACAGCGTGGCTCTGCCCAGCAACTTTATTGTGAGCACCGTTGCCGTCAGCCGACAGCAGTTTACGGCTATTTTTACGCTGGCAATCGTAGCAGTTTTTATTGGCGGCTTTCTTATTGCCCGGCGCATTACGGACCCCATTCATTATCTGGTGGATACGGCCGTTGCCGTGACCAAAGGCGATCTGAACCGCCGCTCTAACCTCAGCGGAAATGACGAAATAGGTTTGCTTTCCCGCTCATTCGACCGCATGACGGCCGCACTAGCCGAACAAAATCAAAAGCTGGATCAGCAGCGGGGCCAGCTAAAGGCCATTCTAGACAGTATTCTAGATGGCATTATTGTGCTGGACACGGCCGACAACATTCTAAGCGTGAATCCAGCCGCGGAAAAACTGCTGGCCGATTTGGCGAAAGATTTCTTTTCTGGCCCCGTGCGAGAGCTAAGTCCCGCAAACAATGGACTGGTCAAAAATGAAATTACCAATATGAGCGAGCTGCTTGCTCTGCCCAGCAGCACCCTGCACCCGCGACGGTATCAATTAGGCAACCGCGTTCTAAGCGCCATCTCCGCGCCAGTGATCGATAAAAGCGATGAGCTGATTGGTAGCGTGATCGTTATGCGCGACATTACGCGCGAGGTAGAGGCAGATAACCTGAAATCGGCATTCATTACGTCGATCTCGCACGAGCTGCGCACGCCGCTGACGGTCATCAAAGCCTACGCTAATCTGATGCAGGCCAAGGCCAACGGGCATATGGATAAACATCAGAAAGAGTTTATTCAATATATCAACAAGGGCAGCGCCGAACTAGAACACCACATCGATCAACTTATTAAGATTTCAGAGATTGAAGCCGGAACTATCTCTATGAACAAAAAGCAGGTGAATGTACAAAGCCTGATAGATAGTGCCGTCACCCGGTGGCGCGACCGCTTTGAGCAAAAGGGAATCGCGCTGGATGCCGCAGTGCCAGAGGGAGACCTGTGGCTAAATGCAGATGCAGAGCACCTGAGCCGGGCCATAGAAAATCTGCTGAGCAATGCGCTCACCTATACACCGGAAGGTGGCCATGTGGAGCTTTGCGTTCATAAACAAAATGGCACCATGCGTCTGGATGTATTAGATAACGGCATTGGCATTGCCGTTGCCGATCATCCGCACCTGTTTAACCGCTTTTTTCGAGCGAATAACAACGTAAATTTTGCCGCACGTGGTGTGGGGTTGGGGCTTTATATTACGCGTACGGTTGTAGAACTACATGGCGGTAAGGTTAGCGTAAACAGCGAGTTGGGCGTGGGCAGCACGTTTTCTATTGAGCTGCCTCTGATGGAGCCAGCCTGATGCGCGCTTCGCCAATGATTCCTCCTGCGGACCTGCCGGAAATCTCGGAAACAGATAGCAGCCAAAACCCGCGACGGAAGATGTATGCGCTGCTGCTTCTGGCCTTGTTGATCAACTTTGCCTGCATTTTCTCGGCGATGTGGTTGGGGCTCAACTTACGGCCGTTACACATCCTTAATACCAGCATGTTGGCCCAAACCAGTGCCGACTACGGCGATCATTATGATTTTGAATTTGCCCCGCTAGACCCAACCATAGCCGCCGCCGCCAAAGATGATGAGGCGCAGCTGCGAGAAACAGGAACGGCCGTAGCCCAAACGGCTGTGCCATTTCCTTCAACGGTTACGCCTTCTCCTCCTCCGTCGGCTTCTCCCACGCCATCACCAACGCCTGCTAATGCGGACGATTTAGACACGCCGACTGCTTCGCCAACCATCACGCCGACCAGGACCGGTACGACCGTTTCTCCCACAACCGCTACGCCAACGCCAACACGACCAGCAACTGCCACGCCCGTAAGCTCGCAAACGGCCGTACCCACGGTCACGCCAACGTTCATTCAGCCAACCAGCACCGCAACCCAGCCAGCGCCTACCCTGACGCCCACTCAGCCACAGCCGCCAACCAGCACCAACACGCCCATCCCCAGCAGCACACCGACGCACACGCCACTCCCCCCGCCAACGGCCACTTCCACTCCGCAACCACCCACTGTCTCGCCAACGCCGCTTCCTTCGCCAACGCCGGGCATCACGCCGCTGCCCAGCCCAACGCCGCCGCCAACTATCACGCCTACAATTATCTACACGGCCTCACCTATCCCCACTTTCACGCCAGGACCCTAAAAATTAATCTTCATTTTTTAGCTTGCTTGACGTGTGAATAGGGGGCAATACCGTCTCGCGTAATACCGACTCCAAAATAGTGCTGCGTCGCTTCACCAAAATGACGGGGCAATCGGCTTGTTCTGCCACCCGCTGCGAAACATTCCCCAGCAGCAAGTTGCGGAAAAGCGTCTCACGCGTTGCGCCAATCACAATCATGTCGGCGCGCTTACCCGCCTCCAGAATGCCCTCCACAGGCGAATCTGCCTTCACGATCTCTTGCGTGAGCCGGTCATAAGCAACGCCGCTTGACGCGCGCCGGAAGGTGTTGTTGGCGCGCGCTTCGATGTCCATTTGCGCCAGGCCATTCACGGCCACATGCACCATCACCACTTCGGCTGGCTCTGTTAGATTGCGCGCCAGGCTAACGGCCGTATAAACTGCCAGGCTGGAATTAGGGCCACCGGCAACCGGCACCACGATCCGGCGCAGCTGCTCATAGGGGCGGGAACGCACAATTGCCACGTCGGCTGGCGGATTAGCCACAATACGATCGATCACCGAGCCAAACAAGGAGTTGTTGGTGCCTGATGTGCCCGGCCAGCCAAACAAAATCATATCGCTGGCATTTTCCGAGGCGGTTTTCATGAGCGCCTGGGCTACGTTTCGCCCCAGGCGAATCATGGTGTGCACCGGCACATCGCGTTTGCGTGCCTGCTCAATAACTTTTTCCAGGGGAGCGCGTCCTTCTTTCAGGAACAAACGGCCGTCTGACAGACTCAGTGAAGGCGGCACTTTAATGACGTGCAAAGCCAGCACCTCACCATTCTGCTCCTTTGCCAGCAAGCTGCCCAACCGCCCAAGTTGCTCAGCGTTTTGCGCATCGGCCACCGGCACCAAAACCGAGTAATCGACCGAGACCAGTGCCTCCTTGAGCAAAATTTCATTCGGCCGTTCCATCTCTTCTCGACTGCGAAAATACCCCATGTACAGCAGCGTCCCTCCAGCAATCCAGATGATGGTGATAATGCCAACACGCCCGGTTTCTACAGCCAGAAAGCCTGCCAAAGCCACATTGGTGACAATACCAATGATTGCTGGCCAGGGGAAAAACGGCACGTAGTAGCCGCGATCAAGATCTGGTCGCCGCCGCCGCAGCGTCATCAGCACAATATTCACCTGGGCAAACATAAAGAGGAACATCACGTCTGCCGCCTTCGCCACCTCATCAATGGGCAGCAACAGGGCCATCACAATGATCAAAACGGCCGAAAGCGCCACGGCATAATGCGGCGTATGCATCTTGGGGTGAATACGGCCAAAAACGGCTGGCAAATTATTGTCTCGTCCCATGGCAAAAGAAACACGCGAAGAAGAATAAATCGTAGCGTTCAGGGCCGACATTGTAGAAGCCAAACCGCTAATCAATATCAAAATGCCGCCCCAGCGTCCCATAAACTGCTCAGCCGCCCGCACAATGGCCACCTCTCTGGCTTCAGCCAGATAGTCCCAAACTGGTATGTTGCCCGCACTGGCCGGTACGTTTACCGCACCAATAGCCACAAAGGCTACCAGCACATAGATAATGACCACAATGATAATGGAAATAAAGATCGCCCTGGGAATATTACGCTTAGGATCCTTTACCTCCTCACCGCTTTGAGCAATAATTTCATACCCCTCAAAAGCGATAAACGTTAACCCCATCGCCACAAAAACCCCGCCCAAACCGTGGGGCAAAAAATTATCCGTAAATACATTTAAGTTTGGCTGTGCCGCCACAGCACGAAAGCCGATTACAATAAAGATCCCCAGGATTATCACTTTTGCAATCGTTACTACATTGCCTACCAGGCCTGTTTCGCTGGCCCCTCGATAGTTTATGTAGGAAAACAGCAGCACAATCACCACCATGATCCCCAGCGTCATGGGATTGGCAATATCATGAACGGCCGGATACCACAAAGAAATAATCTCCACAGCAAAACGGCCGAATCCCAAACCATACAAGGAACAGGCCACCGCATGAGCAAACCAGCTCATCCATCCCGCTAAAAAGCCCTGCGTACCGCCCAAGCCCTCCTTCACCCACAGGTAGCCCCCCCCGGCCTCTGGAAAGCAAGAACCCAACTCTGCATAAGAAAGCGCCGTAAATGTCGTCACAATGCCGTTCAGCAAAAACGCCAGTACCAACGCCGGACCCGCTTCACCCGCAGCAATACCAGTCAACACAAAAATACCTGCACCAATCATAGCGCCCACACCAATCATGGTGACATCCAAC
>JBHIWP010000146.1:0-13374 GCA_041987425.1 Promineifilaceae bacterium (SeqCode)
CTCTTCCAGGCGAACGGGCTTGCTGAGGTAGTCGTCCATGCCTGCTGCCAGGAAACGCTCTCTGTCTCCCTTGAGGGCATTGGCCGTAAGGGCAATGATGTGGGGCTGTTTTACAAAGGCTTCTTCCTGGCGAATAAGCTGTGTGGCGGTCAGCCCGTCCATTTCTGGCATTTGTACATCCATCAGAATGAGATCATAGGTTGTTTGGTGCAGTGCGGTCAGCACTTCCCGTCCATTTTGGGCAATGCTGGCCTCATAGCCGAGCCGTTCGAGCATGCGCAGCGTCACTTTTTGGTTGATGGTATTGTCTTCTGCGAGCAAGATGCGAAGGGGTTGAACAGTAGTGTTTATCGAACCTTCGGCAGACACGGCCGTTTCCAAAGAAGCACTCCTGTGTCTGTTTGTTTGCAGCAGGTTTTCCAGGGCATAACGCAGGTTATGCGGCTTGACCGGTTTTGTAATTTGTAGGGCAAACAGGTCTTTGGCTTCAGCGTCGAGTGATTGCCCAACAGAGCTGAGTAAGATCAGGGGAAACGGCCGTAACCCGGGAACAGTTTGCATTGCTTTTGCCACCATCACCCCGTCCATTTGTGGCATTTGCATATCAAAAATGCCCAGGTCAAACTGCTGGCCTTGGGCTAGCAAGGCGAGGGCTTTTTCACCTGAGTCCACAAGATACGACTTTGCTTGCCAGCGATACAGATAATGTTTTAGAATCAGTCGATTAATATGGTTGTCGTCCACTACCAGAATGCGCTTATCTTGCAGGGATGTGGAGAAAACGGCCGTTGGAGCGGTGTTGTCCGCTTTAGCCATCTCAACCTGAATAGTAAAACTAAACGTGGAGCCAACGTTGGGCTCGCTCTCCACCCACAAACGTCCGCCCATTGCCTCTACCAGGCGCTTGCAAATCGCCAGCCCCAAACCTGTCCCCCCATATTGGCGCGTGGTAGAAGAATCTACCTGGCTAAAGGATTGAAACAGTCGATCCATTCGCTCCGGTGGAATGCCAATGCCCGTATCTAGCACCGAAAAACGTATTTCCTGCATCTGACCTTGCGCACGCTGCTGGGTGACTGATAAAAAGACTTCTCCCTTGCTGGTAAACTTAACTGCGTTGCTCAGCAAATTGATCAGCACCTGGCGCAGTCGTATTACATCACCGTTAACTATGTTTGAAATTTGATCATCAATTAAATAGGCCAGTTCCAGGCCCTTTTTGCTGGCGTTTGTTACATTAAGGTCCAGCGCATCTTCTACACACTCGCGCAAGCTAAAAGGCGCGAACTCCAGTTCCAGCTTGCCCGCCTCAATTTTAGAAAAATCGAGGATATGGTTGATGATGCTTAGGAGTCCATCACTGCTGCTGCGGATTGTCTCCAAAAAATCTTGCTGTTCATCGTTCAGCGGCGTATCCAGCAGCAAGCCCGTCAGGCCAATAATAGCGTTCATGGGCGTGCGAATTTCATGACTCATGTTAGCCAGAAAATCACTCTTGGCCTCATTAGCAACTTCTGCTGCCTTTTTGGCCTTCTCCGACTCATCATACAGGCGTGCTTTTTCGATGGCTCCGGCAAGCTGCCCCGCAACCGTTTCAGCCAGCGTCAGGTCATTGGCCGTAAAGCAATAATCTGGAGTGGTACGATCTATGCCAATGCTGCCAATAATTTTGCCATGTGCGCGAAGCGGAACAATCATAATGCTTTGCACATTGCGCTTCTTAATCTCACTAACGTCTTGAAACATTGGGTCTACTTGCGCATTCTCTACTATAAACGAGTCGCCATACTCCAGAACACGCCGGGTAGCCGGGTTATTTAAGCACAGTACCAAACCTACTAAACTGTCCCCAACAGCGTCATGATCGTAGTGTGCCACCACCTCTAGCTGGGTGCGCTTTTCATTGGCAAGGGCAACGCTGGTGCCATGAGCGTCTAGCAGCAGCGTTACTTCTCTGGTGACAATGGACAACGTGGTCTGCAAATCCAGCGTATCATTTAGGGCCTGTGACATGCCATTCAATGCCGAGAGATGAGAGACATTCTTTTTTAGCTTTTCGTTGGCAGCCTTTTTGTTCCTGATTGACTCTTGCAGAGCAAGTTCACGTTCGTGCAGGGCGGTTACGTCACTGATCACGCTAAGGAAGCGATGAACCTGACCTTCTTTTTCAATGGGACGAATGAAAATATTGGCCCAAACATGGTGCCCATCTTTGTGGCGTAGCGGGCAGCGCATAGTGAAATCTCTTCTGGCGCCGATTGTTTCCAAATAAATTTTTGAGCGGAAAATTTCTACATCTTCGGGCCTAAAAAGAAAAAACGGTTTTTGCCCCATAAAGTGCTCAGGATGAAAGCCGAAAATATCATGCATCGAAGAAGAGATGAAGCTAAAGGTGCCGTCTAGCTCATGCAAACAAATAAGATCGTTGAGGTTTTCAGAGATTAAACGATACAGACTTTCGCTTTCCTCAAGCGTTTTTTCAATCTGCTGGCGCTTATAAAGCTCTTTTTGCAGGTTCCGGCTCAACTGCCTGAACCTTCCCATTAAAATAGCACCTAAGAGGATGAAAACGTGGCCAACAAACGCAATTTGAATGAGCCCAACCTCTACAGTGCTTTCTATAAAGGTAATAAGCAGCACACTAATAATAAATGAGACAATGGAAGCGCGAATGCCCGCCTTAAGGCCGTAAAGCCAGGTGTAAACGAGAACAGGCACTAAACCAAATGCGGCAACAATATAACCAAGGTAGGGCTGTAATAAGAGAAATAAAGCGACGAAGAGGAACGTGGCTACAGGCCCAACTATTCTGGCTTGAACAGGCTCAGAAAATCGGGTCGTGAATAACTGCCACCAATAGTGCGGGTGCCCGGTGAAGGTCTCCCAATGTTTTCTTATTTTGGACATAGCAAATCGTCTATTATTTTGGGCATAGTACCCTGTTCTGACAATCTGACTTTAGTCCTTTACCGGGCAGAATTAAGCTTTAAGTAGGGCGGAGCGGACCATTTTCCCCCAATAATGTTACCGGCAAAAAGCTTTTGCAGAGAAACGAAGAGCGCTTGGGCCGGTTACTCAAGCGATCGGCAAATTTTGCGCATAATCTATTTCAAAGACTATTTGCCAATTACCAAAATCTCAGGGATGAGTTAGCGTTCCTTAGATTTGACGGCTTTGCCAGAGTTCGAGGTGCTGCTGAATAAATTCAACGACCTGGTTATGAGCGTCTTTGCTGTTTTCGATAGCAAACGGCCGTCCAAATGTCAGGTAAATCGGCTTGCTTCGATCCAGGGGGCCAAAGTCACGCAGGTAACGGCCGTTGATCAGAAAGTCGGTCTTTACAGCAATTGGCACGACCGGCACACCAGCGCGCTTGGCCAGCTTAATGCCTAAAGAGTTGAACTCCGATGGCGTGAAAGTGGCGGTACGAGTGTGCTGCGGAAAAAGAAGAATGGAACGGCCGTTTTGCAACTTCTGTGTACCTTCTACCAGCACCTTTTGTAAATCTTCGCGTGGATTCGTGCGCCCCACGGTTATGGGCTCACGGGCATCAACCACCGGACCAAATATTGGATAGCGCGTCAGCGATTTCTTCACCACAAAGTTGATGTCTTGTGATTGAGGCAGAAGGCAGCCAAAGATATTGCCCTCCAGGCTACTAACATGGTTGCTGATGAAAACAACCGGCTTGTTTAGGTCTCGGACGTTGTCTAGTCCGCGAATGTGGAAGCGGCCGCCGCTGGCTTCAGTCATCTTCAAAATGGCATAGGATGTTTCAGCCCAGGCTGCCCGATCATACTTACCTTGGGCAACGAGCCAGCGCGCCCTGGTTATTTCCCAAATAAAGTGACTATGCAGGTAGAGTCGGCTGCCCAATACCAGCCGGTCTAGCCAGTGGCGTGGCGTGTCTGGCGGCGTGTCGTAGCTATCATGAGGAAAATAGGCATTCATGCCGGGAATTATACCCGTTTAATGGGTAGGATCAGTATTTACATTGCTCTTGCAGCCAGGCCAGTGCGGTGTCAGCAGCAACCTTATTTTGCCCCAACTGCCACAGCTTGCCGCTGGCAAATAGCTGCTGGCCCAGTTCAATATCGCGCTTTGCGTCAGGTTCGGCCGTTGCCACAAAGTCCACCCAACTGTTGCGGCCTGTACGCAGCATCGCTTCCACCATGAGCACCAGCAGCAAATCGGCCAGCGGTTCATTTTTAGGTGGGTAGAGCGGCAGCGGCCCCATCACCTGATAAGGTGCGGTTTCCACCAGGCAGGCGCCGCCAGCAAACGGATCGTGCGCGGCAAAATGCACCGCGCCTATGCGCATCATGCGGATGGCCCCCATGCACATCATGCACGGCTCCATGGTGCTGTAGAGCGTGCAGCTTTCGGCCGCAATCCCACTTTGGCCCAGGCCCACCAGCGCGTTCATTTCGGCGTGGGCCAGGCGGCTGCCGTGCAGCGGAGAAGACGATTCGGTTTCATGAATGGTGTTACGGCCCTGGGCAATGATACGGCCGTCGCCATCCACAATCACCGAACCAATGGGGAGTGAACCGGCACAGTAAGCGTCCCAGGCCAGGGAAACGGCCGTTTGCCAGGGGAGCGTTAGGGAGTGCCAGATCATGCAGAAAAGTAAATGGGTAACTGAGTAATTGAATAATTGGGCAACTGAGTTTTGCCTCTCCAATTACCCATAGGAAAGCCAATCATCAATCTCATCCCCCGACGGCTGCGGCGCGCTGGCTTTGCGGCCTTTCATCTCTTCATAAAAAGTTTCGTCGTAGCGGCGGGAACGCACGGGAATAGGCATCTTGACGCCCCAGCCAAGCAGCAGCACCTCTTCTTTTTCTTGCAGGCGGGCCAGCATGCCGCGCAGCTGGTCGCGCCCGGCGAGCCCTGTCAGCACCGCGCGAATGTCATCTTCGTCGCCCAGCCAGCCAGTAATGCGCGTGCCCAGCTGGCTCATCACCTCGTCGTCAATGCCGGACGGCCGTTGGTCCACGACCAGCAGCGTCACAAAATATTTGCGTAGTTCGCGGGCAATGATGCCAAAAGCCGTCTGCCCAGAAAGCTGCGGATTTAGCAGCTTGTGCGCCTCCTCAATGGCGATAAGCAGCGGGCGGGGAGCTGATCCTCCTGATGATTTGAATTTCTCAGTTTTCCTCATCCAGTGCTCTCGAATTCTCCGTGTCAATATATTAGAAACGAGTAGATAGTCTAGATCATTATCATATTCACCAAAACTGAGGATGACGTGGCGGCCATTTTCTAGCTTATCTACGATTTCAGTAACCGGATCTCCCGCTGGTCGTTCAACCACGTATGATTTCGAGGCAATTCGGTCAAGACGATTTCGTAAAGTATTTGCCGCAGCAACATGGACATTATTTTCTTCTGCCCAAGCACCTACAGAATTAGGTGGATAATATTTCTTGCCATCTTCATCTGTGATCTTTTCAGAAATTTCAAGTTTTATGAATTTGGCAAACCAGTCATCTCGGAAGGATCGAAACAACGCATTTAACGTGCTTTGAGAAGTGTCTGTCAATTTCAATTCACTAGACAACATTTCAATATCGCTAACTTCAATTTCACTGTAGGCAATTTCCAGCGTGAAGTCAGGCGCTTTGCCGCGCACCATCGCCCCCTTGCCCAGCGCCGCCACCTGCACCTTGCGGCCGAACAGGCTGCTGAGACCCCGTACGGTCACCATGCGGTCGGTATCCGTATCGTCGAAAGCGTACTCGTTGTGCATGTCGAACACCAGGGCCGCGGCCACGTCTTCGCGCATCAGCCCGGCCAGCACCATGCGCGTTAGGAAGCTTTTGCCCGTGCCCGTCGCCCCGAAAATGCCGCTGCTGCGCTTGACAAACTGCTTCAAATCCAGCCGCACCGGGTAGCCCTGCTCAATGGTGTGGCCAACGGTAAACATGCCCTCACCCGCTTCGCCAAAAATCTGGGCCACGTCGGCCTCGTTGGCCTGGCGCACCTCTGCATGATGGGCGGGCACGGTTTTTACCGGCTTGGGACCGGGATTTTCTTGCTGTTTTGCCACGCGATCTTCCCAGGCCGCGCGTTCGGGCGAACCGAACTCTGGCCCGGTGTCCATGAGCAGGGTGGGGTACATCATCAGGGTGGTATAGAGCGTTTTGCCCAGCAAGGCTTGCTGAATGGCGGGCTGGAGCCGGTCGGTTTTTTCGTCGGCAAAGCGGGGGTCGGTGCTGCCCAATTGTAAATCTGTGATGAGGCCGTAGTAGTGGAAACGGCCGTTTTCACACACCACAAAACTGCCCTCCTGCACCCGGTCCGCAGGCACCGTCAAGCGAATGCGAAAGCCTTCCTTCAGCCCGCCGCCAACAATATAACCAATAGGTGTATTCAAATCTTCCATGTGATTACTCACTCAACGGATCTGGAATTGTCACGGGTTCGTTAAAGTTGCTAAATGTGATGCGCAAAGCCGTTGTTGCCTCAAAATCATCGACTTGTGCAGTGCTATCAATGGTGAGATGGCGAATCAGAAGCGACTCTTCGTCAATGTAAACTGTGCCGGTTCCTCTGCCCTCCAGCATTGCGGCTGCCTCACGCATCGCGCCCATTGTAGAGGTGGCCAGCCCTCCCCGGTAGCGCAGTGACTCATGATAGGAATCATCTATTGTAAAACTGATTTCGTATACCTCGAAGCCATCATATAAAGTTTCCTGCACCAGCTGCAAATCGTTTACAAACTCAGATATTTCCAATGTAGGAAAGCCATCAGGTGAAAATCGGATCAAGCCAGACGAAATGCCGAATGTTTCAAAATATCCAATCAACACATCCATTCTTTCCAATGTTGATTCAACAGGTTCTCGCCAAGGTTCATTTTGTGCAGAACGCCAGAATTTGTCTCCTAAACGCACCAATCCCAAACAGTGCATGGCGACGTTGGCTCGATCCACATCACAACTGGCATCGTACCCTTCATCGGGTGTGAAATTGCCAAATTCCACAGCCATTTTTGAGACAACTGAATAGGTGTCTAATTCTTCAAGATTTTCTTCGGCCGTTTCAATCAGGTCAAGTGGGTTGACCTCAGGCATGGCGGGTTCAAACTCAACTTCTGGTTCGGTTTCCGAACTTATCGGATTGGTTTCTGATACCGTCTTGTTTAAGGTTTCTGTATCTCTGCAGGCGCTTAAACTTAGCAGAAGCAAGAAAGTAAGGCTCCATTTATTCATTGATTTCATAGTAGCTGCTCTGGTCGTTTTAAATTGGGTAAAGCATCACTCAATGCCTCCAGCGTGGGAATCAGCACATCGTAGTTGCTGCGCAGAAGTTCGATTAGTTCGTTGACAACTTCGACGGCCCAGGCTTCGTCGTTGCCGCGTAGGGCGTAGGTGCTGCTGATGTGGGCCACCAGCAGCTGATCGACCGGGACGTTGCTGCCCACGGCGCGCAGAATGAGGCGCAGGTAGCCTAAGTTGTCGGTGAAGTTGCGGATGTCAGCGGGGTCAGTCACCAGTTCAACAGGATCGAGGTTAAGGGGAGGGCGTGGGGGGAGGCCGTGTTTCACCTGCCCATTGAGCTGGTAGCCCACCGCCAGTACGCTCATCTCAATGGGCAGCAGCCGATTGTTGCGCTGGTCTTCAATGACTGACGGCGCGGGATTTTCGGCCAGCACCAGCCGCCGCACCAGCGGGTCGTCGTCGATGCTCATGTTGTAGATGAGGCCGTAGATGCATTCCCGGTCGTCCACCGGCTGGGCCTGCACCAGTCCGCCAAAGGCTGGCACGCTGAGCTGCCCTACGCGGCACCCTACGGCGAACCCCGTCGTGCTGGCCCGCAAAATACGGCCGATTTCCTGATTCTCACTCATATTTCTATCACCATCTGTATGTCATGCTGAACGCAGTGAAGCATCCCTAAAATCTTTCCGTCATGAAAACTTTGGCAAAGCCGATGCCCCAACCGGCCGTGTTTAGAGGGATTTTTCACTACGCTGCGCTCCGTTCAAAATGACAATTGTAACAATCAAAATCCTTCGTGGCGGGCACGGCCGTCTCTGGTCATTTCCTTGTTGTCTTATTTAACAGGACGATGCTCTCCCAACTTCACCCACATTTTTCGCACGCGAACCATTTGAGGGCGGTTTATTTTTAAGACGTCAATTGTGGCACGGCCAGTTTCTGTCAAGCCAATCAGTTCGCTGCTGTCTTCATTCCAGGCAAAATGTTTATCCCATTCATCCTGTTGCGGATGGAAAAGTTGGACAGAGGCATTTGTTTGTGGATCAACGGCCGTTTGTCGCACACCTTTGTACCGATTGCACATGGGGCACGAAAAACAAAGGTTGGCCCAGACTGTTTCACCACCAGCAGCAAGAGGAACAATATGTTCTACCTCAAAAGTAGCGGCTGCTAAGCGCTCGGCTGTATGGCAGTAGGCGCAGCAATTATTAAATTGGGTTTCTATCTCTCGCCTTAACGCAACTGGAATATAAACACTCATTGGTTCATCACGGCTGTGATTGGGCTAATGTGTAGCGAGCGCGTGTTTTCAAAATAGTTAACTGGTCTATTTGTGCCAACAAACGATCCATTTCTTCTGTTTCTTCCTGGCTCAATGGATGTTGTTGTTGAGCTTTTAGCAACGCATCCAGCCGCGCTTGCGCATCTGGAGCCAGGCGGCTGTTGGCTAGCGCTTCCAGTTCAGATTGGCTCATGTCCAGGAGCAGCTCCGGATCGATTGATTTTTCCCCAATAAGGCGGCGATATTCATTTACATCAAGCAAAACTGCCGTTCGCTGACCTTTCTCGTTAGTCAAATATTGTACTTGCATATCAATCTCCTTGCGCTGCTGCTTTGTCTCATTTTACCATGTCATGCTGAACGAAGTGAAGCATCCCTAGAATCTTGTTTTGTAAAAATTCTGGCGAAACCAATGATCTTAACTAGCTGTGTTTAGAGGGATTTTTCACTGCGCTGCGCTTCGTTCAAAATGACAAGCGTTCGATCAAAATCCCTCGTGGCGGGTACGGCCGCCTCGGGCCAGTTCCTTGCTGCCTTGTTTGGAAGTAATGTCGTTGCTGATGCCGTGCCGCTCCATGATGACATCGATCATGAAGTTAAGCTCGCTGGCGTCTTGCCGCCCCACCACGGCCATCTCGTCGGCGCGGGCGATGACGTAGGGGTAGTTGCCCAGGATGCGGCACTGATCGATAAGCAGGCTGTGTACGGCCGTAACCGCCCCTGCATCCTCCGCCACCCACCTGGGAATATCCACCCGGGCAATGCTCTGCCCGCTCAGCCCTGGATTCAGATAGAAAAAGCAAACTTCATTGGCCGGGTCCCGGGTCATAAACACGTCGTTGGGATCAGAAATATTGGCGAAGACGGCGCTGCGCTCGCCCGGTGCCAGGATATGGCCGAACAGATCAGCGTCGGTGAGGCCCTGCGTGGCCTTGCGATGGCCGAGCTCGCGCCAGTTAAAGGTAGCGTCTGTCAGGCCCACGAGGGAACGGAGCAGCGTGGTGACGGCGCTGGTGCCGGGGCGGTCGATATAGCCGCACAGCAGCGCGCCTGCGTCGTGAATGCCGGTCATGTGGCCGCCCCACGTGGTTACCGCAAAATTCTCTGCCACGCCTGCCGAGCCAATGGGCCAATACAGCAGCCGCTGATCCAAAATTGCCAGCAAAGGCGCTGCGTTGTGCCGATTGGCCGATGTCTGGCGGGCCAACGTTTCAATTTCCTTCAAATCCCGCTCAATGCTGACCGCGCCGGGCGTGTCGTTGAAATTATCGAGGGTTTCGTCACTTTCCGGATAGACGATGTCTGGCTGGGAGAAGGTTTCTGGCGTCTGGCTGCTGCCGTGGTGGTAGATGATGCCGCCCACGTTGATAAGATAATACAGGTGCGCCGCGTGCCGGTCTGGCATGATCTGGCTGCCGTCGGCGGCAATGAGCGTGGCCTGTGGTGGCGGCGGTGGGGCAGGGATCCGGCTATCGAGCGGTTCGTTCTCGGAAAACGGCCGTGCCGAGCGGTAAAATTTGGGGTCAGACAGTTCTTTAGCCGTCTTGAGCGCACTGGCAACGGCCGTCCAGTTGGTGCGGTAGGTTTGCAGCGTGTTCAGCGCCTCTGCCACCCGCTCGCGCCGCTGCATTAAGCGGCGGGCCGTGGTTTGGGCCATCTTTTCCAAATCAGCCGTGAGTTTTTCAAATTCCAAAGTCATGGGCGCAATTGTAAACCTTAATCAAACCGACGTAAACGTGCACAAATTTTATACAAAGAAACGAAGGAACGGAGGAACAAAGAAAAAATCCTTTGTTCCTTCGTATAAATTCCAATCTAGGGTTCACGATACAAATCTGGTGAAACAAACGGCGCAAAGGCGTAGGCCGTGGCCAGGGCAAAGGTCTCGCCGCGCAGCACCAGGCCGTTTGTCAGCGCCCCCACCGCACCGCCTTTTTGTTTGGTGTTGTGGTCGTCCAGCACTTCGTCCATGACGTGCCCCAGCTCGGTGCCTGCCAGCACTTTTTGGGCAATGTGCTGGGGCAAGGGCAGCCGCCCGCCGCCACCGATGCCGGTACGGCCGTTTCTATCCACCACCACCACCCAGCCGTGCAGCGTCAGGCCAAATGGCTCTGGTTGCACGCCACCCTCCAGACCCACACCAAAGTCGGCGTTCAGCGCCTCGCGGGCGGCAATCGCCCGGTTCCGCGCCCCGGTGCGCGTTTCTTCGTCCGTCATGGGCATCTCGCTCACGCCGCTAGGCACGGCAACGGGCAAAATTTCAGCCTGCGGCCAGATGCGCTCGATGGTTTGGCGAACGGCCGTTACCTTTACTGGATTTGTGGAGCCAACAGCAATTTTCATGAGGATTTTTCAACGCAAAGAACGCAAATATACAGAAGACGCAAAGAAATGCTTTTGTTTCTTCTTTGCGCCTTTGCGTTAAAGCTTTTAACCAATCTCTATCTTGGTGACAGCTTCAAAGTCGAGGGTTTCTTGCCCGCCCAGCACCGTTTCCAGGGCCATCTGGGCAAATTCGAAAAATGCCTGCAGGTCGTCGATGCGTTCCAGGTAATATTTCGCCAGCTCTTGCTCCTCCGGGGTAAGCTTGTCGTTGGCCGACTGCAGCTTTTCCACGCTTTCGCTGAGCACCTGCAGCGCCAGCTGCACTTCTCGCCGCTCGCGACTGTCCAGCACGTTGCGGATCACCTGCCACAGGTCGGACTCTGCCTGGTAATACTTTTTGCGCTCGCCGCGCATCCATACTTCGGTAGCCATGCCCCAGCGCTCCAGGGCGCGCATGTTCATGCTGACTGAGCCCTTGCTGATGCGCAGCGTATTGGCCAGATCATCCAGCGAAAGTGGGTCTGGATTCATCAGGAGCGTGCCATAGAGCCGCCCCATTACTTCACTAAAGCCAAAAAAGCGGGCCAGTCGCCCCAAACCTGCCACGGTACTGTCGTTTACGGCCGTTAAACTTTTGTGCATTATTTTCCCCTACGTTCAGAACGTTTTGAATGTACCTGATGTTAGCAAAGTTGTGAACGCGCGTCAACAGAGGGGAGTGAAAAGTGATGGAGTGAAAAGTGAAAAGATTACACTTTATCACTTTTTACTTTTCACTTTTTACTAAAAAGAGCAAGAGGACCATGCCCGCCGCCTAGATGCCAGCTGGCAGCCTCTTCGATAGCGCGGTGCGTGAACTGCTGTGCCTGGGCCGCGGCCGTTTTCAGCTCCATACCCTGCGCCAGATAGGCACAAATCGCCGCCGAAAGCACATCGCCAGCGCCATGCGTGTTTTGCGTCTCGATGTGGGGCTGAGGAAAGTTGGTAAAGCTTATGCCATCGAACAGCACATCAACTCGGTCTGGACCATCACGAAACCCTTTGATCAGCACATTTTTGGCGCCCATCTTATATAGCCGGGTTGCCGCCTGCCGCAGACGGCCGTAGGAGTCGATGGAAGAGGTTTGCAGGAGCACGGCCGTTTCCACCAGATTGGGCGTGACGAGATCGGCCAGGGGCAGCAGGTAAGCCAGGTAAAGCTGGCGAACCGCATTGGGAAACATGGTTTGTCCGCGATGGTTCACCAGCACCGGATCAATGACAATGGCAGAAGGCTGATACTTTTGCAGCAGGGCAGAAACGGCGATGACCAGTTCCGCTCGCCCCAAAAAGCCCGTTTTCACCGCCGCCGCGCCGTAGTCAGCCAGCACGGCTTCCAGCTGAGCCTGCACAAATTGCGGCGTCATCCATGCCACTTCCTGCACGGTAAGGCTGTTTTGGGCGGTAACGGCCGTAATCGCGCTCATCCCATAGCCACCCAGCACGGTCCACGTTTTCAGGTCGGCCTGAATGCCCGCCGCTCCGCCGCTGTCGGAGCCGCCAATGGTGAGTAGTTTGACAGGTTCGTCCATAAGAAAATTTCACCGTAAAGGCGCAGAGAACGCGAAAAGTATATTTTTCAGGAAAACATAAAAACCAGGGCGATCTGCGTTCTATTTACTCCGTGAAGATGACTTCAATGAGCGGACTGTCCATCACCAGCTCGTCTAGCGAATCCACTTGCCCGTGGTACCAGGCCATCACCGGATCGCTTAGAATGGCGTGCCGTTCGGCTGGATCGCGCACGAAGCGGGCCCGGGCAGGCAAGTCAGCTTCAACGGATTCTTTAAGATGAAAGATGAACTCGGGATTTTCCAACAGGTTAGCGTACCAGTCGCGCGTGCCGGGGGTGCCGGTGATGTAGGTACGGCCGTTTACCTGCTTAAACCAGATTTCAATCCGCCGTGGCTTGCCGCTTTTGCGCCCTGTCGTAGTTATGTCAATTGTTTCATCGTTATTTAGCGCCTGCCGAATTTTCTCATCCATTTATGCCTTCCTCATACTCTTCCATTTTTTGCCCGCATTTTAACATATCCATTGCCGATTCAGGCAAGAAGGGATAGGATTCAGGTTCATTTTTTAACAGCGTGCGGTCCTTTGTGTTAAACGGCCGTTGGGGCCACTCCCCTTTTTAAATAAAATTCAAATCTGCCAGGCAAGGGACAAGAAAACTCACAGCTCTCTATGACCTTTCTGGCTACTATTCACAACAGGAAAAAGATATGTTAGTCGCCAACGACATCACCCTCTCCTTTGGGCAGCGGGTGCTTTTTAAAGATGTCAATCTAAAATTTCTGCCCGGCAACTGTTACGGTCTCATCGGGGCCAACGGTGCCGGTAAATCTACCTTCCTCAAGGTGCTGGCCGGTGAAATTGAGCCAGACAAAGGAGAAGTGCTTACCGATCCCAATGAGCGCATTGCCGTGCTGCAGCAGGATCAGTTCGCGTTTGATGACTATACTGTGCTGGAAACGGTCATCATGGGGCACAAACAGCTTTACC
>JBHIWP010000147.1:0-13290 GCA_041987425.1 Promineifilaceae bacterium (SeqCode)
GTTAGCCATTGATGGTATCCGCTCAATTTTTACCGGGCAAAGCGAAGCAGAAAGGCATACACATACGATCGAATTTCGCATTGAGCTAATTAAAGCCGCAATTGAAGTTCTAAAAGACAAACCTATTGTTGGCGTTGGGTTTAACCAGTGGCAATTTTACTCGCCAATTACAACAAGAGTTTTTGATCCACAGACTGGACAAATTAGAGATATGGGTAATTCTGTCCACAATCGTTATCTACTCATTGCTGTAAATAGTGGCGTGCTTACTCTTATTAATTATCTTGGGATTCTTGTAACCACCCTTCTTTATGGCTTGCGCTGGCGACACTCAGCTGACCGGCAAATGCGGATTTACATCCACGCATTTATTGCTGCTGTTCTGGGAATGCAAATCGCATTGCAGTTTGCACCTTTCGTTTTATGGGAGTGGCCCACTTTAGGCATATTGATAGGAATGGCAAACGTGGTAAAAATAGAAAAAGGTTCACGCTCAGCTGAAAAATGATGATTTACAATCGCAGTAGATAGTAAAACTTTCAGTTCTAAAAGAGCAGGTTACTGATCATCCAACCGAGTTGTCGTCTAATTATGAGAAGCCCACTTAAAAACTATTTGCTGAATATTAAGTTTGAACTAGGGACTAGAATGGGGCATTATCCCGGGCTTTTATTTTTTTGGCGCTATCTGTTCCGCGCTAAAGCTAACTATAGCCTGGTTTCTGAAGAAACAGATATTGTAATAGAAGGATTTCCTCGCTCTGGCAATACTTTTGCGGTCGCGGCATTCTCGTTCGCTCAAGTGAGCCATGTGCACATTGCTGGCCATACTCATAGAGCAGCTCATGTAATAACGGCCGTAAAGAGCCATATTCCCACAGTTGTAATTATTAGAAATCCTAGAGATACCGCGCTCTCCTGTGTTATTCGTTCACCCTTTCTTTCTCTTGAACAGGCGCTAAAAGGCTATATCCGGTTCTATCAGCGACTTATGCCTTACAAATACGGAGTTGTTTTCGCTCGATTTGAAGAAGTGGTCAGTAATTTTGGCACGGTCATTGAAGAGGTAAATGAAAAATTTGGCACAGTTTTCAAAATCTTTGAGCATACTGATGCAAATGTCGCACAATGTTTTCAACAAATCGAGAAGCTGCATAGGAACAGCACAGGCGATGGCAGTATCTTTGAAACTGCTATTGCTCGTCCGTCTATAGAAAGAGAAAAACTAAAGTCTCAATTACAGACAGAACTACAAAATGAACAACTACAGGCAGTGTTAAAGCAAGCCGAAGATATATATGAAAATATTGTCGGTCTCTGTTCAGCGAAATCTAAGCCGGTGACCTAAGAGAATTCCAGAAAATGCCTCAAAATTCCATTCCATTTTTGTTACGCTACGTTAGATACAATAGCGTTATTAGAACCCTCACAAAAACTGAGATGCGGCATAAAATCATTGTGAATAGCGTACCTAAGTCAGGCACACATTTACTGATGAAGGCCTTGGAACTTATGCCTGGTATCAGGAGAGCACCGATTGAATTTGGCCGACAGCGGAGGGAGTTGTTACTATTGTGCCTGGGAACGTGCCCAAGTTTACGCGCCGTTATTCTCCCCCAGCTGCAAGCACAAAAATATCATTTTCAAGCAGGTACTGTTAATACCGTTGCGATCGATGTGGACTCACCTTTTTACCTGCCTGAAACAGCGATAAGAAGAATTATCCACCTAATTCATCCAGGATGGTTTGCCATGGGGCACATGCCATTTTCAGATACAATGGCAAAAATAGTGACCGAAGAAAAAGTTAGAATGATTACAATACTTAGAGACCCACGAGACGTAATCCTATCTCATGCAAATTACCTTGGACATAAAAAAACGCATTACATGTATTCCCTTTATAGGGAGCTCTCTATGGAAAACAGAATTATGACCTCTATTAGAGGTGTTTCTGCGAATGATCACCATCCCCCACTGGCAAATATAAGAGAACGTTTAGAGGGTGTAATGGCCTGGAAGTCTCACGCTTCAGGGTACATGACCTGTTTTGAAAAGCTTATTGGCCCACAGGGTAATGGGACTCAAAAGGCCCAAATTTCAGAATTACGCGCCATTGCCAATCATCTTGATATTCAGCTAGATACCGAACACTTAAATAAAATTGCCCAGGGTA
This sequence comes from Promineifilaceae bacterium (SeqCode), assembly GCA_041987425.1. Taxonomy (GTDB): domain Bacteria; phylum Chloroflexota; class Anaerolineae; order Promineifilales; family Promineifilaceae; genus Leptofilum. Next base: position 2,176 of record JBHIWP010000147.1, read on the forward strand.
TGTATGGTGGAACGCGCACATTCAGAAAGGGTACAAGCGGCCGTTGGCAAAAGGTTTTCGGAAAGGAACATCGAGAAGCTTGTAAAGAGTTAATTGGAGATTATTTAATTGAACTTGGATATGAAAAGAACCTTGAATGGTAAAACAGGAAAGCAAATCGCAAGAGGGGCTGTTCATGACACAAAAGGTTGAAAGAGTGATGCTCGTGGGCCCGCGCAGTACCAGCAATGTCGTAAGCGGTATGAGAATTGGCTTTGATTTGCTTATTGCCGGATTTGAAGAGCGAAAACTGCCACATGTGATTGTAAACCGCTCCATGGGTATGTCGGACAAAGTCGTTGGAACATTAACCCTTCGCAGTATATTTGCCAATATTTATCTATTCCTATTTTATTGGATTAACCTGTTTGCTGTAGACACCGTTTATATGACAATTGGAACCTCTCGTTTTGGTTTTTTGAGAGATGCGGTAATGATTTGGAGCGCCTGTTTGTTGGGCAAGCGAAATATTTTACATTTAAAGGGTGGAGGGTTTCTAAATTTCTATCAAGAATGCCCCTCAATGATGCAATGGTTGCTGAAGGTAACATTTGCCCGTGTCGATACGATTATAGTCTTAGGTAATTTGTTGGTCGATCAATTTTCGTTTGTGCCAGGCATTACCGAGAAACTACAGGTCGTACCAAATGGGCTTCCTAAAGAGTTGCAAAACAACGATGGGAGGTCCAAAAGCTTAAGTGATTCAGCTACTATAAAGCTTCTATATCTTTCAAACATGATTCCCTCAAAAGGCTATTTGCATATATTAGAAGCTTGTAGACTGTTGCAAAAGCGCGGGGTACCAGTCACCTGCGATTTTTGCGGCAGCTTTGTAAGAACGGTAAACGACGGAGAAAATTCATATTCGGAACAAGACTTTCATAAGTTAATTGCTAAGTATAATCTTGGCGATATGGTCAAGTATCATGGCACAGTTCGTGGCAACAAAAAGCAACAATTTTTTCAGGAGGCGCACTTGTTCCTTTTACCGACTTCTTATCCTTGGGAAGGTCAACCGATAAGCATAATTGAAGCGTTGGCCTTTGGTGTACCAGTCATTAGCACTGAATATCGAGGTATACCCGAGCAGGTTATTAATCGGTACAACGGCTATTTAGTCTCGGCAAATAACCCTCTGGAAATTGTAAATGCTATAGAATATCTCTGGCAAAATCCTCATGAATATGAGGAGCTCAGCAAAAATGCACTAAAACACTTTGAAGAAAATTTTACACAAGAAGCTCACTTGAAACGCTTGATTCCTATTTTAATCGGGAATTCGAATGAAAAATATAACATTCCTAAAATTGGGCGACAATTAGTTTGAAAGGCGACACATGCAGTTACCAAATCTTATCGGCTGCGGGGCAGGGAAGAGCGGCACCACCTCCCTTTATCATTATTTAAATCAACATCCAGACATATTTATGGCCACGGCGAAAGAAGTGCACTTCTTTAGTCAGCATTACCATCAAGGTGTAGATTGGTATACAGAAAACTTCAAATCTGCAGAGAAAGAAAAAATCGTTGGAGAGTTTTCAACATCTTACATGCTGGATGAAAACGTGCCCAGAAGAATGTTTGCTCTTGTTCCTAAGGCAAAGTTATTATTTCTCTTCAGAAATCCCATAGAAAGAGCCTATTCTAATTACTGGTTTTCAGTAAGTATTGGCACTCAAGATGAATCTGTGTCTTTTTCTGAGGCAATTCGAGCAGAGCCAGGATACACAAAATATGTAGCCCATGGATTTTATTATACCCACCTTCAACGATTTTTAGCGTATTATCCTCAAGAAAATATATACATTGTTCTCACGGAAGAGTTAAAGGAAACCCCTCTTGATCAATTGGTCTTGTGTTACAAGTTTCTAGATGTAGATACCTCTTTTCAACCCAATGTAGAACGGGCCTATAACATGACGATTAATGCCAGCGATAAATGGAAAGTTTCTGTTTTCCGTAACTGGACTAACTACAAGAAAAAGCTTAAACGCTCCATGCAGTGGGTACCCAGCAATCTGCGTAGAAATCTCTCCTTTTTAGAAAAGAGTCTAGCTAAGAATCTAATTGGCGAAAAGAGACCACCTCTTTATCATGAAGACCAAGTCTATTTAAGAGATATTTATCAGCCGCACAACGAGGCGCTCGCTACGTTTATGGGACGATCCCTGGCGCATTGGAATTGATACAAAGATAGGTAAATAAATGAAAGTGTTACTTCATGATCGCACTGGCGTCCCCTTTACTGTACAGTTAGCACGCGAGTTAGCCCGTAGAGAATGTGACGTGCTGTATTCTTATGGTGCCTTTTTTCAATCGCCTAAGGGCAATCTCAAGTCTCAAGTTTCGGATCCTCCTAATCTGCAAATTGTGCCGATGTATTTGAACAGGCCTTTTCAAAAGTATTCCTTTATCAAGCGCCGCTTTCAAGAAATTGAATACGCAAGAGACCTGATTGAACAGATTAAGCAGTATAAACCTGACGTTTTGATTCTGGCGGGCTCGCATCCAGATGCGCTTGCCGTTGTCTACAAAGAATGCCGCAACCTAGAAATGAAGATCATCTTCTGGGTACAAGATATTTATGGGATAGCGATCAAACGCATCATTAACAAACGATTTCCGATTATTGGGGACCTCATTGGAAATTATTATATCTGGCAAGAAAAGCGACTGCTCCGCCAAAGTGATGAAGTCATTCTAATAACAGAAGATTTTACTAAGCTAATGAATGAATGGGGCATCAAGTCTGAAAAACGGCATATTATCCATAATTGGACCCCCTTAGAGGAACTGCCATTACGGCCAAAGGATAATACGTGGGCACAACAACATGGGCTAACTGACAAGTTTTGTTTTCTCTATGCCGGCACTCTTGGCTTAAAGCATAATCCGGCGCTGCTTCTGCAATTAGCTGTTCGTTTTAAGGATAATCCGCTGATACGGGTTGTTGTTGTATCCGAGGGGTTGGGTGCAGATTGGCTACAAGCACAAAGGTCGATGCATAAGCTGAATAATTTGAAACTGCTAAGCTTTCAGCCTTTTGAAGAGATGTCAAATGTACTTGGGACTGCTGATGTATTGGTCGCTATTCTGGAACCGGATGCGGGTATCTATTCTGCACCTTCTAAAGTACTTACCTATTTATGTGCGCAACGGCCGTTGCTCTTAGCCGTGCCACCCGAGAACCTATCAGCTAAAATCGTATCTGATAATGGTGCCGGTTTGGTTGTATCCCCTTTGGACGAAGAATCGTTTTTATTAGCTGCAGAGAGATTAAAAGATGATGTAACTCTACGAAATAGATTCGCCACCAATGCGCGTCATTTCGCTGAGAGAACATTTGATATTAAGATCATTTGTGACAAATTTGAAGCTATTATAGCTAAGTGAATAATCAAAAGGATTGCGAACCTTTTCTGCTTTATGTCTACTGCCCATCCCAATCTCCTACAACAGGAGGGCAACCGCTATTAACTGGATCCCTAAGATACTTCTAACCCTCACAATTGCTTCTTCTACATGGATGTCAGTAAGATAATAACAACAAATGATAAATAAGGTTGCAGAAGAAAGAACTCAATTTATAATTAGCCGATTATACGGGGCATCGGCAGAAACTTATGTTCACTTGTGTCTTACTGAAAGAGTACTTTTTGAGATGAAAGGGAAGTAACATGCTACGACGGTTTAGCATCAATTTTGCCATTTTTTCAATGGTGTCAGATGGCGTGCTAACGTTCCTGGCACTTAGTCTAGCTGTTGCTATACGACCGTTCCTTCCCCAATTCCCTTATCTTGTTCCCGTTAACCAAATTTCGCTCTCTCAAACACTCTATATCATTATCCCCATTGTATGGGTTCTTAGCTTCTTGCTTTCTTCTGTCTATGATCCCAAGCGTATCTATAAGATTACGGACGAAATACAAACTATAGTCATTGCTGAAGCTGTTGCTGTCCTGGTATGTGCAGGAATATTGTATTTGGGCTTCCGGGAATTCTCTCGCTGGCTATTTGCTTCTTTTGTTTTTTTCAACACGGTTTTTATTCTTAGCTGGCGTGTCTTATTGAGAACTAGTTTTAAGCTTTGGCGCCAGCCTTCACGCGAACGGCGAGTGCTAATTGTAGGTGCCGGGAAAACAGGCCGTAGCGTAGGTAATATGATGCAAAACTACAGTTGGGCAGGTCTGCAATTAATTGGCTATCTTGACGACGATTTCCACAAAAAAACTAGTAGCAATGCTCCAATTTTAGGTAAAGTGGCCAACGTAAGAGAAGTGGTTGAAAAGTTTCATATTGAGGACGTCGTGGTTGCATTGCCACAACGCGCTTATGGGCAAATAAATAAGCTGACTATTACACTTCATGACTTGCCTGTTCACGTTCGCGTGGTACCAGATTATTTTAGTTTGGCTCTATATCGCGCCTCCGTCGATGACTTTGGCGGCATTCCTATGATTAATCTGCGCGATCCGGCACTTAACGATGTGCAGCGGTTGATGAAGCGGATTTTTGATCTAACGGTAGGGAGTGTAACGACGCTTTGCCTTTCCCCACTTTTGCTTATCATAAGCCTGCTCATCAAGCTTGACTCCAATGGTTCCATAATTTTTCGGCAGGAGCGAGTTGGTGAAAACGGCCGTATCTTCAACATGTTTAAATTTCGCACTATGGTACCAGATGCTGACAATCAGCGAGAGCAGGTCACTGAAATCAACCCCAAAAGCGGCCGCATCCTCTTTAAAAAACGGCCAGACGATCCCCGTATTACCCGCATTGGCCGCCTTTTACGCCGCACCAGCTTGGATGAGCTACCCCAGCTTTTTAACGTACTGCGAGGCGATATGAGCCTGGTCGGTCCGCGCCCTGAACTTCCCTGGCTGGTAGACCAGTACGAGCCGTGGCAGCGCAAACGCTTTGCCGTGCCGCAGGGAATGACTGGCTGGTGGCAGGTAAACGGCCGTTCCGATAAGCCGCTCCACCTTCATACCGAAGACGATCTTTACTACGTACAGAATTACTCCATCTGGATGGATATCTACATATTGGTAAAAACGCCCTGGGTCGTCTTGCGAGGCAAAGGTGCCTATTAAATGGCCCCAATCTAGCGAGGAAAAATCACACCTTTTGGAAGGTACACTTTTGCTGATTGCCCTTCCATCCTTGCTTTTCCCCGGATTCTCCATAATTGGTACACTGATCGGCCTCCTGATTATTGCCGCAGTGGAAGTTGTACCACCCCTACTGCGCTGGCGATCTCTGTCGCCCCTTAAGCCGTTCGATTTAATACTGACACTGTGGCTGTGTTTCGTCGGGATTAGCATTCTTGTCACGGCCGATCCAGACTTAACGCTAGACAAGGCCGGGAGTGTGCTGTTGGGAATTGCTCTATGGCGCTTTCTCGGTCGGATGGTGAAACGGTCGTTTCACTGGCAGGCTGCCCTGGCATTCTTTGGCATTCTAGGGGCAGGCTTCGTTGGTCTGGGCATCTTAAGTGCCGATTGGCTCGCCAAAAGTGGAGCCATTGCTGCGCTGACAGATCAATTACCCAATACACAAATCAGCCTGCCCGGTCTGGAAGATGGAGCAGCGCATCCAAACCAGATTGCCGGTACGCTGCTCTTTTATTTTCCGTTACTATGGTCACTCACCGTTGGGCAATGGCCCAGTGCACCCTGTTGGCGGCGTCTGCTTCTCATTTTACTGACTACTGGCGCCACGGCCGTTCTCGTCCTCACCCAATCCCGTGCAGGCTGGCTGGCTGGCATCAGCAGTCTCTATCTACTTGTTTTGCTCTGGACCATCGTCCTGCCCAAAGCACATCGCCAAAAAAGAATTTTGCTTTTGGCAAGTGGTGCCTTTTCGCTTTTGGGAATCACCCTATTTTTCCTTGTTGGGCCAGATCGCATTGCTTCCTTGTGGCAAGACCCGGCCCAAGAAACGGCTCTTGGCTCATTTGGCTCTCTGGGGTTCCGGCAGGAAGTCTGGCTGTGGACCGTAACCATGTTACAAGACTTTCCTTTCACCGGCATCGGCCTTGGCAGCTTCCAAAACGTCATTCGCCGACTCTACCCCGTCATGGTAAGTCCCGACTATCCCATCACCCATGCGCATAACGTCTTCCTGCAAACGGCCGTTGACTATAGCCTGTTTGGATTAATTCTTTATCTGGCGCTAATTGGCATCTTACTTGCCATGCTATGGCAAATTGCCCACCGCCATCCCAGCTGGAGACCCTACGCCATTGGCTTTGCCGTGAGCCTTATTGCCTATCATATCTACGGCCTGGGGGATGTGCTCGATTCCAAAACGAATTTGGTCATCTGGATTACGTATGGCCTTATCACCGGACTGCATCAATTAAGCCAATTGCACCCTACTGACAAACCTAGTGAATAAAACCTCGGTTTTACCCTGGACCTGAAGCCTTTTATGTTGGCAAAACAAACGTAGCTGTGCTATCTTTTACTCGCTCATTTAGCTCTCAAAATCGTTAAATGCAAACAAACCATCACCACGACCCGGAGGTAAACATGGGGATTCAATTTGGAACCGATGAATGGGTTAAAGCCCTCATGGCAGCGCTCAACGAAAGCCCAGGGTATGCTGCCGCCGCCAAGAACTGGGAAGGAGACTTCTATTTCGTCATTGATGAGGGACCAGGCGTGCCAGAAACCATTTACCTCTATATGGACCTGTGGCATGGGCAATGTCGCGAGGCGTTTAAAGTAGCAGATTCTGGCGAAAAATCACCTGAGTTTGAACTCAGCGCCCCGTTGAAAGTGTGGCGCGGAGTTTTGGAAAAGAAAATTGACCCCATTCAAGGGCTGGTGACCCGCCGCCTAAAGCTTAAGGGGCCCATGATGAAGGTGATGAAAGCCCCCAAGGCGGCCATCGAACTGGTAGAAGCATGTTCTAAGCTTGATACCGAATGGCCCCAGGCATAAGGAAACGGCCGTACCATGTGGTTTTTTAAATGTCCTGAATTTTTCTTTGGCGAAGATGCCCTTAGCCAGCTAGAAACGCTGCCGGGCAAAAAGGCCTTCATCGTTACGGATGCCAATATTGCCAGGCTGGGCTTTGCTCAAACCGTGCAAAATCACCTGGCCAGTGCCAGTATCGATTGCCAGGTCTTTGCGGAAGTGGAACCAGACCCTTCCTTACAAACCGTACAGCGCGGCGCACAGGCCATGCTCCGCTATGAGCCAGACTGGATCATCGGCCTGGGTGGCGGCTCCAGCATGGATGCCGCAAAAGCCATGTGGATTTTGTACGAACGGCCCGATGTGGAGCCAGCCTCCATTAGCCCTTTAGAAGATTTGGGACTGCGGCAAAAAGCCCGCCTCATCTGCATCCCCACGACGGCCGGAACGGGTGCTGAGTCCAACTATGGCATTGTGCTTACCGATACGGAGGCAAAACGCAAGCTGACCCTTGGCTCCCGCGAGGCCACACCTGACATTGCCATTGTAGACCCCGAGTTCACAAAGAATCTACCAGCTGCCCTTACGGCCGACACCGGTATCGATGTACTGAGCCATGCCATAGAAGCATATAGCTGCGGCTGGGCCAACGACTTTACAGACGGGCTCTGCCTGCAAGCGGCGCGAATGGTGTTTACCTACCTGCCTCGCGCCGTCGCCGACGGCCCCAACGACGAGGAAGCGCGCGAAAAAATGGCTAACGCAGCTTCTATTGCCGGCATTACCTTGGGCAACAGCCAGGTAGCACTGGCCCATGCGCTAGGCCATAGCGCGGGTGCGCTGTTCAAAACAATTCCCCACGGCCGTATCACCGCCGTCTTTCTGCCTTACACCATAGAATTTGTAGCGAACGGCGGCCTGGGGCGCTATGCTGACCTCGCTACCATAATTGGTCTGCCTGCCAGGGACGAGGCCGAAGCGGCCCAAAAGCTGGTCGCCGCCACCCGCAGCCTCATGCAGCAACTCAATTTACCGACGTCGCTGCAAGAAGCCGGTATCTCGGCGGACGCCTTAGAAGAAAACATGGAAACTTTATGCGAGCACGTCCTCATTGATGCCAATACGCTTATGTCTCGCCGCATTCCCGAACTGGACGAGGTAGAGAAGCTGTTTCAGTACGCCTTCGACGGCCGTTCCGTTGATTTCTAGAGTAGTTCACCATCACGAAGGGCTAAACTTACACTTTTATTTAGCAGAACCCTTCGGGTGGTACTGAGTATTTGTTTATGCCAGGTAAAAACGGCCGTTTACGAGTTGGTTTAGCCCTCAGCGGTGGAGTGGCCAGAGGTCCCGTGCACGTTGGCGTGCTGGCTGAACTAGAACGAGAAGGCATCCCCATCGACTTTGTAGCCGGGGTAAGCGCCGGTTCTATTGTGGGCGCTTCTTACTGTGCTGGCTTACCCATGAACCAGATTCGCAAACTGGCCATTTCGCTAGGCTGGCGCAACGTCGCCAGCCTCACCTGGCCGCGCCACGGTCTGGTTAGCTTCGCGAAGATCGAGATCCTGTTGGAAGAATGGCTGGGCAATTTGGACATTCGCGATCTGGCTATTCCTTTTGCTACGGTGGTTACAGACCTGGACCGAGGAGAGCAAGTGGTGCTGCGCGAAGGTCGGCTGGCTACGGCCGTACGGGCCAGCTGCTCCGTGCCCGGCATTGTAACGCCTGTAGAGATGGATGGTTGCTGCTACTGCGATGGGGGTGTATCAGACAATCTACCCGTTGATGTCGTGCGCCAGATGGGAGCCGACTTTGTTATCGGAGTAGATTTGTTTATGCCAATCTATCGTCGCCGCCTGGGGCCGCTTGGCGCTGGCTCCGCGGCCATCCAAACGCTGGTACGCCAGTCTGGTGGTGGCTTCAAAGCAGCCGACTGCCTCATCCAGCCCGAAATTTCCGGGCATAGCTACTTCAATTTCTCGCGCAAAAAGAGTGAACAGTACATTGCGCTGGGCGCTGCCGCAGCCCGACGCGTCATCCCTGCGCTTAAAGCCAGGCTAACTCAATAGTTAGGAAACCGTGCCGCTAAAAATGACTTAGGAAGATTGCTTGCCTCGCTCTGTAACCCCTAATCCCCGATGGGATGCAAGCGCGGCTGACGTCTGTTGAAAAAAATATTTTCTCCAGAATAAATGATCAGCGCCAGCCAGATCAGGCTGAAGCCAATCAGCCGGTCCAACGTGAAAGGCTCATCATAAATGAACACCCCAATGAGAAATTGCAGCGTGGGGGCAATGTATTGCAGAATGCCAATGGTGGCCAGCTTGATAAGACGCGCTCCGGCGGCAAAACAGAGCAGCGGCACGGCCGTTGCCACCCCGGCAAAACCCAGCAGCACCGTCGTCAACCCATCTACATGTCCAAACGCGGCCGTTCCCAACACCTCCAGGTAGATGAGATAGCCCAGTGCCGGTAAAAACATCAGTGCCGTTTCCAAAGTCAAGCCTTCCAGCGAGCCCAGCGGTGCCGTTTTGCGAATGAGGCCGTATAAGGCAAATGATGTTGCCAGCGTCAAGGATATCCAGGGAAGCGCACCATAATGGATCGTAAGGTAAACAACGCCCGCAGCCGCCAGGGCAATAGCCAGCCACTGCCAGCGGCGCAGCTGCTCGCTCAAAAAGAAGACGCCCATCAGTACGCTTACCAGGGGATTGATGAAGTATCCCAGGCTCGTTTCCACTATAAAACCGGCATTAACGCCCCAAATGTACACAAACCAGTTAATGGAAAGCAGGGTGGCAGACGTAAAAAAAAGTAGTACGGTACGCGGCGTGCGCACGGCCGTTTTCAACCAGTTCCATCGCCGCCGCAACAGCAGCAAAAGCAGCACAAACCCCAGCGACCACGTCACGCGGTGGCTCAGAATCTCTAGTGCCGGAACATGCTGTAACAACTTCCAATAGAGGGGAAACAGCCCCCACATGCCATAGGCGGCAATGGCATATAGCATCCCTTTATTCATATGTTCATTCCTTTAAAATTATCAAAGTTTGCAAACCGCAAAGGACGCCAAGTGCGCTAAGATTTTGGTAACCTCTGCGCTCTCTGCGTCCTCCGCTTGAGCGTATAAACTAGCCTATAACCCGATTACCGATTCACGGCCCCGGCGTTGGCGTAGGTGCTGGATTTACTCGAATGATCGTGGTGGACTCGTTAAACGTATCGCCCTCCCCGGCTGAAACGGTTATTTCAGCTAATCCTTCCACATCGATGGGCAGCGTTACGGCCGTTTCCCAATATCCCCAATAATCTGTTGAGAAGCTTGTCTGGCTGACCACACGGCCGTTTTCCATCAGAATCGACACGCTGACCGGCCCTTCGCGGACGTTGAGCGCATTGCCATACAAAATAAGCTCCTGACCGGCAATGGCTTCACTCTCCGGGGGTGGATTGCCAATCGTAACGCCACGGGCTTCCAACTGTGTAGGCGGCAACACATCAATAGGCACAGACGCTTCGCGCCACGTTTCCGTGCCGGGCTCACCCGTGCTGGCGACAGCGCAGGCTGGCCCTTCCAGCCCTTCTGGCACCACCACAAATCCTTGCCAATAAACTGGCCGACTGCTGGCCCCCAGCACAAAGTTTTGCCGCGCTACCCGCGTCTGGCAATCCTCAGCCCAAATGGAGATAGACACTGTGCGATTCACCGGCAGCAATATCTCACCATCGAAGAAAAGATTGAAGCCGCCAACGGCCGTTTCTTCAAAAGTCGGGCGAAACAGCTCCAGATAACGATCGGCCGTCTCCTTGTTCAACGTTAACCAGACCGGTACATCAAAAGACGATAGCAGCGTGCCGTCTGCCGCTAGCAAGGAGGCCCGCATCGTGGCCGCCCCGCTTACATAAGGCGGCAGTATTAACGAAGCCTGCCAGCCAAATTCACTGCTGGTTGCCCCGGTTTCTGCCAGCAGACGGCCGTTGCTAGAAACCAATGACACCTGAATAGATTGATCCGGCTCCTGCTGTACCAGGCCACGTATCGCCACCTCATCACCCAAATTGAGCAGCTCATTCGGATTTGGATCGCTAATATTGATGAGAGGATTAACGGCCGTTGGGGTAACCGTGGGCTTCGGTGTAGATTGGGCCGCGG
>JBHIWP010000148.1:0-13199 GCA_041987425.1 Promineifilaceae bacterium (SeqCode)
GACCTGATTGATATCTTGCACGAGGCTTTCGGGCGACTGCCAAACATGGTATCGGCTGGGGAAGCAGAAAGAGGCACGTGGAACGGCCGAGACCAACTCGTTCCCATTTTGCTGGATGACAATCCCCAGGCCATCGTCGATGCGCTGCTGGTCAGTCTGAAGGCCGGGGCCAGCATGGTTGCGTTAGCCGAAAGCGTCACTTATGCAGCTGCCTTACGCATTGCCCGCTTCCACACCAGCAACGAGTTTGGCGACTGGGATACGGCCCTGCACACGTTCACATTTGCCAATGCCATCATGCAGGGGCTGCGCCGGGCACCCTCGGTAGAACTGCTGCGCGGGGTGTTTGATGCGGCCATGAGCATCTACCTGGACCGCTTCCTCAACATCCCGGCAGCGCGTGTGCCGGCTGCCAACGGCAAGGTGGCCCAACCGGCGGATATCCTGGAACAACTTCCCGGGCTGCTCAATCGCCAACAGCAGGTCAATGAGGCGGCCGAACTGGTCTCCCATTATCTGGGCAGCAAGGGTAAGCCTGATGAACTGCTGGCGTTGCTGGGCCGTCTGCTGCTGCGCGAAGATCGCGACTTTCACACCATTCAAAGCGTGGAAGCGGCATTTAAACTTCATAGCTTCCTGCGCGGCACAGAAGCGGGCAGCCACGTACTCATTGCCGCCGCTCGCTACCTGGCAGCCCATTCGCCTACGGTGCGCGCGCAGGGGCAAACATACCAGATTGCTGCCCGCCTGCACCGGGGCGAGCATCTGTTTGAAGGAACTTAAGTCTGCTTGACATAGGGGTCCGTTTTGTTATAATTCCGCACGCTGCCTTCCTCAGTAGCTCAATGGCAGAGCATGCGGCTGTTAACCGCAGGGTTGTTGGTTCGAGTCCAACCTGAGGAGCCTCAAAACGACAGGTCACTGGCCTGTCGTTTTTGTTTTCTTTCAACTCTTTTCAAATTGAACAAACCCCCAATCTCAAGTACACTTCGATCACGTACGTTCCACGGACTAACTTTAAAGGAGTTTTTATGAGCTACAAACCGGTAGCCCTCATTATACTGGATGGCTGGGGGATTCGTGAAATGGAGCATGGTAATGCAGTGGTGCAGGCGCACACACCACATTATCAGAGCTGGCTGCACGGCCGGGAACGGTCCATTTTGGATGCGTCTGGCCAGGCGGTGGGCTTGCCAGACGGCCAGATGGGTAACTCAGAAGTTGGACATCTTAACCTGGGAGCGGGGCGCATTGTTTACCAGGACTTAACCCGGATCAATTTAGCCATTCAAGAAGATCGCTTTGCACAGCAGGCAATTCTGCGGAAAGCTGTCGCTCAGGTCAAGGACAGGGGCAGCAAGCTTCATCTGATTGGGCTTTTGGGCAATGGCGGTGTTCACAGCCACCAAGACCATCTTTATGCGCTGCTGCGGCTGGCGGAGGAGGCCGGAATAGAGCCCATTGTGCACGTGATTACCGACGGCCGTGACACCCCCCCACGAAGCGGCATTGGCTTTGTACAGAAGCTGGAGGATTATCTAAGCAATCATCCCGGTGTTATTGCATCGGTGAGCGGCCGTTACTATACAATGGATCGCGACAGGCGCTGGGAACGGACCGCCATGGGTTACCGCGTCATTGCCAACCACGAGGGGCACGAAGGAGCTACGGCCGTTTCTGCCTCTGCCGCCATAGAGGATGCGTATAGCCGCGACGTGACGGATGAATTTTTGAAGCCGGTGGCCATAGATGTTGGCAGCCGAGACGTAAGGGTGAGGCCCGGGGACTGCCTTATTTTTTACAACTTCCGCGCAGACCGAATGCGCCAGCCGGTGCGTGCCTTTGCCTTTGAGGAGTGCGACGGCATTGACCGCGACTTTATTCCAGATTTACACCTGGTAACGATGACCAATTACGACCCTGACTTTCCCGTGGACGTAATTTTCCCCGATGTGGAGCTAACCAACGTGCTGGCCGAAGTAGTGAGCAATGCCGGGCTGAAGCAGTTCCACGCCGCTGAGACCGAAAAGTATGCGCACGTGACGTACTTTTTTAATGGGGGTGCCGAGAAGACGTTCCCCGGTGAAGAGCGCCATTTACAGCCCTCGCCCAAAGTGGCAACCTACGATCTTCAGCCGGTGATGAGCGCCTATGAACTGACGGAAGCAGTGCTGCAGCGGTTAGACGAGCATAATGATGACTTTATTCTGGTGAATTATGCGAATCCAGATATGGTAGGGCATACGGGCGTGCTGGAAGCGGCCGTTCGGGCCGTAGAAGCGGTAGATGACTGTGCCGGGCGGCTGGTGAAGGCCATTGTGCAGAAGGGCGGGGCCGCATTGGTAACGGCCGATCACGGCAACTGCGAGATCATGATCAATGAAAAGACCGGCGAGCCGCACACCTACCACACCACCCAGCCCGTTTCCTTCTTCGTGATTTGCAACGATTCCGTCTGGCTGCGCCCGCGCGGTATTTTGGCCGATGTAGCTCCCACGGTGCTAGACCTGATGGGTCTGGCGCAGCCGCCAGAAATGACTGGCCGTTCGCTGATAGATTAGGTTTTTCTGGACAGCACAGCATCCGGAAAAATAGAGCTGTCAAGAATTCTCGATCAGAATGTTGTCGATAAGCCGGGTTTTGCCGAAGAAAACGGCCGTTGACAGCAAAACCCCGTCTTCCACAGTATCCAACTCCTCCAATGTGTGGGGGTCCGCAGCGCTGACGTAATCAATGTGCGCCTGGGGAACGGCCGTAATTGTCTCCTGCATGATTTGCCGCAGCGTGTCCCCCGATCTTTCGCCTGCTTCATATGCCGCTTTTGCCGCTCTGAGCGCCCGAAAGAGCGCCGGAGCAGCCGCTCTGTTTTCCTGCGAAAGCAGCGCATTTCGCGAACTCATTGCCAGACCATCCGGCTCCCGAGCGGTGGGGCCAATCACCACGTCCAGGTTAAAGTTGAGATCGCGCACCATCTGGCGCAGCACGATGGTTTGCTGCGCGTCCTTCTGGCCAAAATAGGCCCGCGTGGGCTGCACAATGTTGAACAGCTTGGCGACGACCGTGGCTACCCCGGCAAAGTGGGTGGGGCGCGAACTGCCCTCCAGCGGTTGCGTCACGCGGTTCAATGAAACGGTGGTCTGAAAGTCCGAGGGGTACATAATCGCGTCGCTGGGGGTAAAAACCAGGTCAACGCCTGCCGCTTCCAGCATGGCCAGGTCGCCCTGCAGATTGCGCGGGTAGCTACTTAAATCTTCCGTTGGGGCAAACTGGGTTGGATTGACGAAGATGGTAACGGCCGTCTTATCGTTATTTGCCAGCGAGAGCCGAACCAATGACAAATGTCCTTCGTGCAAGTAGCCCATGGTGGGCACCAGGCCCCAGCTCAGCTCGGGATTGCTCCAGCGGTGTCGGCGCACTTCTTCGATGCTTGACGTTACTATCATTTTTTCACCTTATGAGACACAACCACTGATTTGCGTGAGCGCCCATGCTCAGAAAGGTCAGCGAAATCAGCGTGTCACTTTATTTGTTAATTTGTTCAATTTGGTCTTGCAGCTGCTGCAAGATGGCTTCTGGCGTGGACGCGCTGGGCCAGATGCCCTGTTCGGCCTGCTGCACGGCCGTTTGCAGCACCTCGTTTACCGGCGTGGGAACCCCAAACCGGCGGCCATGTGCTATCACTGCGCCACAAATCGCTTCTATTTCGGTGGGACGGCCGTTGGCTAAATCTTGCCGCATCGATGAGTGATTAGCCGCTGTTGCCTGAGCCACGGCCAGCGCCTGCGCCGCCGCACCGGCAAAAGGCAGTCTGATGCCTTGGGCCGCAGCTACCTGCGCCACTTCTGTGGCAGCCTGCTCCATAAGGTGGCGGGCCTGCCCGTTTGCGGCCAAAAACCCGTTGGGCACCTGCAAAATGGCCGTGAGGGGGTTTATTCCCGCATTAATGGCCAGCTTGCCCCAAACCAGCCCCGCCGTGTCTGCTGCCAGGCTGGTCTGGAAGCCAGCGGCCTGAAACAGCCTTACGATTTCTGGGGCTGGAACGGCCGTCTCCGCAGTGGCAGCAATGTAGGTGTGTCCACTACCAGCATGATGCACGACGCCCGGTTCCGAGAGCACGGCGCCCTCTGAAGTGATGCCTAAATTGGTGCGGTGCTGGCCCAGCGCGGCCGTCAACTGTTCCAGATTGCCCAGGCCATTTTGCAAAGTGAGGGCCAGGCCCGCGGGCGCCAAAAGCTGCCGGGCTATTTCTGCTGCCTGCTGCGTCTGATGGCTTTTTACCAGGATGAGCGCAAGATCAGCCAGTGTGGCCGTTTGTGGATCGTTGGTCACGGCGAGCCTGTAGGTGAGCGAATGACCATCTGGCTGGATGAGGCGCAGGCCGCGCTCGCGCAGGGCGGCAATCTGAGCAGGCCAATGGCCGATCAGCTTTACCTGCGCTACCTGGCTGAGTTTGGCCCCAAACAGGCAGCCCATGGCGCCGATGCCCACAACGGCCACGCGCATCTTAGCGTCCCGCAACGGCCGTTAGAAAAGCAGCTTCTTCTGCTTCATTCATGGGGTAGGTGTGCTCCTTGGCAGGAAAGACCCGGCTGCGCACCTCTTCGCTGTAGGTTTGTACGGCCGTCGTTATGGCTGTGCCAATAGCGCCATACTGTTTAACGAAGCGAGGCTGAAGCCGGTCATATAATCCTAACATGTCGTGGTAGACCAGCACCTGCCCATCGCAGCCTGCGCCAGCGCCAATGCCGATGGTGGGGATGGTGAGCCTTTGTGAGATGTGGCTGGCTACGGTGGCGGGAATTGCCTCCAGCACGATAGCAAAGCAGCCAGCGTCTTGCAGTGCCAGGGCATCTTCAAGCAGCGTTTGGGCAGCAGCGGCCGTTTTGCCCTGAATGCGAAAGCCGCCTAGCTGGGAAACAGTTTGTGGCGTCAGGCCAATGTGGCCCATCACAGGAATGCCTGCCCGCACCATGGCGCGTATGGCAACGGCCGTTTCACGACCTCCTTCTACCTTAACACAGTCCATACCGGCCTCTTTAAGGAAGCGTGCCGCGTTGCGCACGCCTTCCGCCACGTCTGCCTGATAGCTCATAAAGGGCATATCGCCCACCAACAGAGCAGCAGAAGCGCCACGAGCCACAGCTTTACAATGATGCAGCATTTCATCCATGGTTACCTGAGTGGTGCCGGAATAGCCAAGCATCACCATACCTAAAGAGTCGCCAACGAGGATGATGTCGATATCAGCCCGATCCACCAGGATGGCGGCGGTAAAATCATACGTAGTCAGCATGGTGATGGGCACGCTGTTTTGCTTTCGTTTCTGGATGTCTAGAATGGTAATTTTTTTTCGACTCATATGAAAATCCTCTCAATCAGGCTAGTACTGAAGCAAACATCTTTTGACGGACAGCTTTGGCGCAAATTGCTTCAGTTTAACTGTTCCGCTTTGCGCGCACATCCGTCAATCCTTGTTTGGCGGAACGCTAGAAATGGCTATTTTGTAAACAATTTTACTGTCAGAATGATTTTAACCTTAGTGATTTACAATTTAAAACGACCGATAATGAATAATAGATATAGACATAGACTTTTTGGAGAGAGTACGATGGATTGGCTACCAGTTTTTATCCTATTAACCATACTTATTGTAACATTTATTCCCTCGCCTAAAGCAGTGCGGTCAAAATCAGAAGAATCAAGCGATTGTTTACCTTGCTAACTGGCTAACTCTCAATCTCTCTTAAACTCTTCGCGGTTTTTCCCTGCATTTTATCGTGTTAAAATTGAATTATGTCTGGTGGTTTACTTGATTCTCGTATTATCCACATGCCGCCTTTGGCAGAAGGCAACTGGTTAAACGGCCGTCCCCTCACCCCGGCTCAGCTTCGTGGGCAGGTAGTTCTCATTGACTTTTGGGATTATACCTGCATTAACTGTTTACGAACCCTCCCTTACCTGAAACGATGGCACCAAAGATATGCCGAGAAGGGCCTGGTGATTATTGGCATTCACACGCCTGAGTTTCGCTTCGCACAGTTTCGTCATCATCTAGAGGCCGCCATTGCCGAGTATGAAATTCCGTATCCTGTTTTGCTAGACAATCAGCAGAAAAATTGGTCTCAGTTTGCCGCCAGGGCCTGGCCAACCAAGTTTCTAATTGATTCAGATGGGTACGTGCGCTTTAAGCGGCAGGGTGAAGGCCATTACCAGGAAACGGAGCAGGCCATTCAGGCGCTACTGCGCCTGCGGCAGCCAGATGTTTCTTTGCCCGATCTGCTGCCTCCGCTGCGGGCTGAGGACGCTTCAGGCGCGGTTTGCTACCGTCCTACGCCGGAGCTCTACGCTGGCTTTCAGGGTGGCGGGCTGTTTGGTGGGGCGCTGGGCAACCCAGAAGGATACATGCCAAACAGCTCGGTGATTTACCGTTTGCCGCCGGTAAAGACGTGGCAAGAGGGTCAGTTTTATGTGGATGGAATCTGGCGCGCCTGGCCAGAAGCGCTGGCCTTTGCCGGTGAGCAGGGCGGGGAGATTGTGCTGCCATATTCGGCCGCTTCTGTGAATGCGGTATTGGCGCCCTCGGCCGATCCCGTGGAAACGGCGCTGGCGATGAAGCCGACGGAAGCAGAGCCAATTGTGGAGGTGGTGCAAGACGGCCGTTACCTCACCCAGGTGCAGGCAGGCAGCGATGTGCAGTTTGGTGAAAACGGCCGTAGCTTTATACGCATTGACCGGCCGCGTATGGTCAACCTTATCAACAACCCGGACTTTTCCAGCCACACCCTGCGCCTCACGTTTCAAGCACATGGCCTGGCGCTCTATGCTTTTACCTTTACTGGCTGTGTTGTTCCCCCTAATAATTCCCAAAACGGCGAGACGTTCCGCGTACCCTGATAATAAAGTTAAAAACTAGAGTGATGGCAAAAGGCTCAGGCCGATGCCTGAAACTGCTGGCTTAGATCGGCCGCATCTGCCTGGAGGTAAGGTAGGTGCGGGTAGTCTGGCTGGTTCTTTAGCTGCTCTTGAATTGACGCAACGCCTGCGGCAAAGGACTGCATCTGTTCGTAAACGGTGTTGGCCTGTTTGCCTTCGCCCATGGCCTTTAGGCTGCGCCAGAGATAGTAGTGCGCTTGCAGTTCATACGTCAGGAAGCGAATCGAGGCGTTGATAGCCTCCATAAAAGTCGCCGCTGCCTCGCGGTATTCTTCCTGACGAAATTGACATAATCCTAAATGATAGCGATACAGCGCATTGCCTGGCTCAAGGGCCAGGGCCTGAGAGAAGCTTTCTTGAGCCTGTTTAAAGTTGGCTTCGGCCAGGTAAATTTGCCCCAAGGTATTCAACACGGGGTGAGCGCCAGGCTTAAGGGCCAGTGCTTCTTTGGCGCTGCGCTCCGCACGTCGAAAGTCTAGCTCTGCCAGGTAAATAAGGGCGCGCAGCTGGTACGATTCCCAAAAATCGGGTCGGGCCTGAATGGCTTTGTTTACCAGCTCTAGCGCACTGTCTGTGTCTCCGGCGCGAAAGCGCCGAAAGGCCACGCGGTAGGAAATTGGCGTGTTGAAAGTGCGGAACAGCACCAGCAGCAGGAAGGTGATTCCTACACCAAGCAGCGTATCGCTAATGCGGCCGCGAATCATTCCCAGGCTGATACCCACAAGGGCGGGGACGGCGATGAGAACGGCCGTTATCCGCAATCCCTTTTCCGCCCGCCGTGTCCAGTAGATTAGGAATGCCAACAACGCTAAACTGATGAAGATGGCAACGGCCGTATTAAACTCCCCCGGCGTGATCAGATAAAGCAGCAAGCCTGCGCCCCAGATAACCAGCGTAATTACAATGGGCAAAATCAAGCTGGCCCGCAGTTCCTTTTTCGACAAACTGTGGCCTGAACGAGATTTTTGTTTTGAAGTTTCGGTCAAAATAGTCTCCTCAACGTAAACCGCGCGTGACCTAATTTTTACAAAGTTCGTGGTGAACTTAATGGCAACAATGATACCGCACAACGCGAGCATTGCCTGACAATGTTGAACATTTCTCACAAAGTGCTTTTTAGGATATTGATTTTCTAAGGGTTTTGCAGATGGGTGAGGTTGGCTTTTTGTCCGACGCTATCGAAAGCGCAGTTGGCTCCCTTTCGTCAAAATTACAAATATCGAGGCGAAAGTAGGAGGTTGGCGAAGGTTGGGCAGATAGCTGCTTGGGAGCTAGTGCGAAGCGACGGCCGTCTCAAGCGGCGCTTCCTTTTCTAGCTTATCGGGCGCGGTGGGCAGGATAAAATGAAACGTTGTTCCTTCCCCGTATTGACTGTCGAACCAGATACGGCCGTTTTGCTTTTCGATGAGCGACTTGGTGATGTAGAGTCCCAGTCCCGTGCCCGGTCTGTCCCTCACATCTGAATCCTCTGAACGGAAGAATTTGGAGAAGATTTGCTTTTGCTCATCTGCATGAATACCCAAGCCGGTGTCTTGAATGGTCACATGGATTGTCTGACGCTGTTTTTCGTGAACGGCCGTTATAAAAATCTTACCCCCATTTGGCGTGTACTTAATGGCATTGCTCAGCAAATTGGTGAATACCTGAATCATTCGTTCCCGATCCGCAAAGGCCAGAGGCAGGTTTTCTTGAATATTTATATCCAGCGTATGGCCGCGCTGTCTATAATCATGTTCAATACTTTCCGCGGTCTTTAAAATAAGCTCGCCTAAATCCACTCCCTTGGGCTGGAGCCGAATATTGCCAGCCTCTAGCCGAGAAATGTCATCCAAATCCACAAGCAGGGCCTGCATTTGCTCCAGGCTGAAATTAACTTTATCCAACAGCTCCATTTGGGAATCATTTAGTGTTCCGACCCGGCTCAACAGGTGGTTCGTTGTAGATATTTGAGCAATTGGGTTGCGCAACTCGTGCGCCGCCATGGCAATAAATTCTGTTTTTGCCATGTTCGCCGTTTTTACAGCCTCCAACATTTGCTCAATTCTTGCCTGGTGGGCCTGCTCTTGATCGTGCAGAAATTTTTTGCGCAGGCTCGTGTTTACGCGGGTGCGTAACAGCGTCTGATTCGGCGGCTTTACCAGATAATCCTCTGCGCCCAGTTCAATACAGCGAATAGCGCTATCAATCTGGCTATCCGCTGAAACCACAATAACGGGGATGGTAGCCAGATCAGGATCCTTTACCATCTGCTCCAACACCTGAAAGCCAGTCATGTTCGGCATCATAATGTCGAGAAGAATCAAGTCGAAAAAATGGGCCCGCATTAAATCCATTGCTTCTCGGCCGTCGCTGGCTTGTGTTACATGATGTTGGTTTTGTTCCAGGGCCAATTTCATAATCTGCCGAATGACAGGATTATCATCTACTACCAGAATGGAACCTTTTAAGACATCCATAAATATGTCGAAACTCCTAGCGCAGCAATACTTCTCTGAAAAGCGGCCGTTTTCTATGGTTGATTTACGTTAAGGAGAGCAGTTTTTAGATTAAAGCAATTTCTAAAGACTTTTGTTCTCGCCCTGGCAAACCACAAAAAGCATATTGAAAACGCAGGCGTGATTTGCACTCACAGGGTAATTAGGAATTCTCACAGTTTTCCTAGCCAGCATGCCTGCTGCGTTTGCTAAGAATTACCATCGCGCACTTTCCTCAAATTTGGTTGACAAAATTACCCAATAGCATAATATCAAAGTGGCATCAACTTTCATTCCCCAGATGGTCCTACAAGCCTACCTTTCATGTTGTGGGATAGGTCTTGACCGATGTCATTCACAAGCTGAAGAAGGAAGCAACATGCGCACGATAGAAACGGAAGTTCTGGTTATTGGCGGCGGTGCCACTGGAGCTGGGGTCGTTTATGATCTGGCTCAACGCGGGTTTAAGTCTCTATTGGTCGAAAAGCGAGACTTAACGCACGGCACCACGGGCCGCTACCATGGCCTGCTGCACAGCGGCGGGCGTTATGTGGTTAAGGACCCCAAAGCGGCCGTAGAATGCATTGAAGAAAACATTATTCTGCGCAAAATCATGCCGCACTGCCTAGAGGATACAAGCGGCTTTTTCGTTTGCACGCCCTGGGATGACCCTGCCTTTGGCGACGAATTTATGGCAGGCTGCCGTGCTACTGGCGTCCCCTGCGAAGAAATTTCTGTGGCGCAAATGCTGCGCGAAGAACCGCACCTCAACCCCCAAATTAGCCGCTGCTTCCGCGTGCCGGACGCTGCGGCAGACTCTTTCCTGGCTACCCAGGTTGTGGCCGAGGGAGCGCGGCAGCACGGTGCCCAAATTCTTACATACCATGAAGTAAAATCCCTCATTCGCGAAGGCGACCGCATCACTGGAGCCATTTGTTATGACCTGGTCAAGGATGAAGACGTTACGATTTTGGCCGATATGGTGGTGAATGCGGCCGGGGCATGGGCCGGAAAAATCGCCCAAACGGGCGGCATAGAGGTAAACGTGCGGGCTGGTAAGGGCACGATGCTGGCGCTGAGCTACCGCATAGTCAATACGGTTGTTAACCGCTGCAAAATGCCTGCCGACGGTGACATTATTGTGCCCATTCATACCGTGTCTGTCATTGGCACGACGGATGAAGGTGTGCCCGACCCGGAACATTTTGCCATTGAGCCATGGGAAGTGAAGCTAATGCTGGAAGAGGCCGATAAGCTAGTGCCGGGCTTCTCGGAGATGCGGATGCTGCGGGCCTGGGCGGGGGTACGGCCGTTGTACCAGGAAACCAAAGTGGCCGATACGCGCGACGTGACCCGCGCCTACACGCTGCTGGACCATGAAACGCGGGACGGCGTAGCGGGATTCATCACCATCACTGGCGGCAAGTGGACCACCTTCCGCCAGATGGCCCAGGTAACGGCCGATCGCGTGTGCGAAAAGCTCAATACCCAGCGGGAGTGCCGGACTCACCTGGCGCTGCTGCCGCATCCGTTTGAGCCTGGCCACAACAAGACATACCATACGCTGGGGGCGCGGCTGGCCCGCACCGAACAGCAACAATCATACGGCGATCTGATTTGCGAATGCGAAATGGCGACCCGGACAGATATTGAACGAGCCATTAACGAAGGTGGGGCCAAAACCCTGGACGACATTCGCCGGGACGTTCGCCTGGGAATGGGGCCGTGCCAGGGTGGCTTTTGCACCCTGCGGACGATTGGCATCTGGCACCAGCTGCACCGGCTGCCTATTGAAGATGCCAATGTCGCACTGCGCGATTTTTTGCAGGAACGTTGGAAAGGACTGCTGCCCATCCTATGGGGGGCGCAGCTGAAGCAAGAGCGATTAGACGAGCTAATTTATTTAACGGTGCTCAATGCCGATCATCTCCCTGGCGACGAAGCTTCTCGGCTGGGGCCAGCGATGTATGAAAAAGGAACCGTTGAGCATAACCCGGACGCGGTGACATGAAAGCAAACGACGGTGTTTTAGTGGTGGGTGCCGGGCTGGCAGGGCTAACGGCCGTGTGGCAGCTTGCCAGCCAGCAAAAAGCGGTCTGGCTGCTCAGCAAAGGGTGGGGCGCCACGCATTGGGTCAGCGGCTGCATTGATGTCCTGGGCTACTATCCTGTGGCTGAATCGCAGCCTGTGGAATCGCCCGGTGTGACCCTGGCTAAGCTGATTGCTGACCAGCCAGGGCATCCGTATGCCCTGGTGGGGCTGGCTGGCGTGGAGGCTGCGCTTGAAGCGTTCCAGGCACTATGCGCCGAGGCAGGCTACCCGCTGCATGGGTCGCTGAGCAAAAATTGGCTGCTGCCTTCGGCCGTTGGCACGTTCCGGCCCACTTGCCTGGCCCCAGAAACGATGATTGCTGGCGATTTGCGCCGTGACGAGCCCATGCTGATTGTGGGCCTGAAGCAGCTTGTTGACTTTTATCCGACTCTGGTAGCGGCAAACCTGGCCAAACAGGGGGTACAGGCGACTGCTCTGATGCTGGACCTGCCCAGGCTGGCGCAGCGAAACTTTAACACGCCTACAATCATTGCCAGCTTTATGGAGCAGGCTGATTTTCGGGCGGAAGTGGCTCAGCATATCAAGCCAAAGCTGGGCAAGGCCAGGCGCGTGGGGCTGCCTGCGGTTTTGGGGCAACGGCCGTCTTTGGCCGTTAAGCATGATCTGGAAGCCAGGCTGGGCGTACCTGTGTTCGAGATTCCTGGCCTGCCGCCGTCGCTGCCTGGGATGCGGCTGCAGGCGATATTGCTGCAGGCGATTGAGCAGGCGGGCGGCCGCGTATATCATGGTTTGGAAGGTGTGGGGATTGAAAGTGAGGGGAGGCGAGTAACGGCCGTTTACACCGAAGCTGCCTCCCGCCGCAAACCACATCGCTTTGCTCACTATGTGGTGGCTACCGGCGGCATTTTAGGTGGCGGCATTACTACCAACCATCGCGGCGAAGCGCGCGAAGTCATATTTGACCTGCCCGTCACCGTGCCAGAGAATCGGCAAGAGTGGTTTGAGCAAGATTTTATGGATCCGCAGGGACATCCTGTGTACCGGGCCGGACTGAGGGTAAACACCCAGTTCCAGCCGCTGGGTGGCGACAGCCAGCCGGTCTATGAAAACGTATTCGCCGCCGGGACAACCCTGAGCCACAGCGAAGTCATTAGGGAACGCTCATTTGAAGGCGTGGCTGTGTCCACCGGCTTTGCTGTGGGAAAGCTGTTAACCAGGTAAAAATTTTTATCAAAGATTACGCCGATGATACAGATTCTTTGGTTCATTTTAGACTTTAAAAAACAAATAGGGTAATGGTAGGGGCGACCCCCCGTGGTCGCCCCAATTTGGGCAGACACGGGGGTCTGCCCTTACACAAAATCGTTACCTGTTTTAATTCATAAACTACAATATGAACTACTCTCTATGATCTCTAGAGACCAAAGACGGGGAATGAGGATGCGAAACGTTTGGGAAGCAGATACAACAATTGATTATGAAGTAGCCAGGCCGGTTGAGCTGTCGCTGGATCACTGCATAAAGTGCAACATCTGCGTGACAGTTTGCCCGGTTTCGGCCGTGACCGATCTGTTCCCCGGCCCAAAGTATGAGGCGCCGCAGGCGGGACGCTTTCGACAGGAGAATCAGCCGACGCCAGACCGCTCTGTGGATTATTGCAGCGGCTGCCGGGCCTGTAATCTGGCCTGCCCAACCGGCGTAAAGATTGCTGAAATCAACGCCCGCGCCCGCCACGACATG
>JBHIWP010000149.1:0-13176 GCA_041987425.1 Promineifilaceae bacterium (SeqCode)
GATGTCTTCGTTGTTATTGACGATGTCTTACATCGAAAGCTGCATGTTTTGGCAGCGTCGCAGCTTGGACCTAAGTTTTTACATGCGGCGCTGCCTGCAGGCAAACGCAGCGGCTGCCAGTGCAGCAAAATCAAACGACGATTGGTGATAATCTTCAATTAACCGAGTTGGAAATCACAGAATGAAAATAGTAGATATTTCTAAAAAAGCGCACTGCACGATTGCCCAAGGAATAGCTAACGAAAGTGCTGAGCGTATTTTAACTGACCGATTTGTCTTTCAGGCAAGGGTGAGCTGTGAGCAAGCCTAAGCGCATTTTTTGGCCGGTGCTGGCCGTTACCTTTGTGGCATTTTTGCTCCGCCTTTGGCAGTTGGGGCAAGTACCGCCGGGCTGGCGCGACGATGAGCTGATCAACTCCCTTGTCATCTCTCAGCACGTTCTGGATGGAGAACTGGCATTTTATTATCCGGACGCATCGGGGCACGAAGCGCTTTACCATGCCCTCAACGCCATCATGATGGGGCTGTTTGGCCCGAACTGGGTAGGAATTCGGCTGCTTTCTGCATTTTTGGGCACGCTGGCCGTACCGTTAACGTTCCAGGCGGGGCGAATACTGTTTGGGCGCAGAGTAGGCCTGACGGCCGCTGCTGCCTTAGCAGTGAGCTTCTGGGGTTTGATGTATGCGCGTTTTGGCTTGCGCCACGTGACGATGACCGTGTTGGCGACTGCGGCATTTTGCTTTTTCTGGCGCGGCTTTCGTCAAGGAGGCCAGAGGCTGGAGGCTGGAGACTATTCTCAATTCCCAATCTCTAATTATTTAAGTGCTGCCTTATTCATGGGACTTGGTTTCTACACGTACTTTGCCGGGCGCGGCGTGCCGCTGATTTTGCTGGCGTTTATGGGCTTTGTCTGGCTGGTGCAACGGCCGTTTTTCCAGCGGAATTGGCGCATGTGGGCCGTTATGCTGGGCGTAGCGGCTGTACTTGCCATTCCCCTCATTCTTACCTTGCAAGCCCAACCAGAAGCTGAAGGGCGCGTGGGCGAGCTGGCGGTGCCGCTGGTGGAAGCACGCCAGGGCAACTTGCAGCCGCTGCAAGAGTACGTGGTTACGACTTTGGGCATGTTCCACGCCACTGGCGATGATGAGTGGCTGTACAATATTCCCGGACGGCCGTTGTTTGGCGTGATAGGCGCGCTCTTTTTTTGGGGAGGCGTGCTGCTGGCGGTGTACGATTCGCTGCGTATGGTCTGGGCCAGATGGCGTCAGCGTGAGGTTGCGCCAGGCATTGTAGAGCGCGGTTTGCCCGCCGCATTTTTACTTCTGTGGTGGCTGGCGGGCATAGCACCGGCCTTTATCAGCGTGCCGCCTGCCAGCTTAGGGCACACCATCGTAGCGCAACCGGCCACCTATCTGCTGGCAGCTTTGCCTTTGGGCAGGTTGAGCCTGGCGGTTAGACTGAAGGCGAATTCTCAGGTTCGAAGCTTTAGCCCTCAATCTGTTTTGGCCATCCTGGCCGCCTTGCTTTTGGTGGGCAGCATTGCCGCGCGCGATTTGCCCGATTATTTTCAGCGCTGGTCCGAGCGGGGAATGGTGCGCTTTTTGTACCGGGCCGATATTCAGGATGTGGCTGATTATGTTAACATGAATCCAGAGATGACGGATTTTGCCGTTTCTGGTTTGTTGGCTGGCCCCTGGGACAGGATGGCCTTGCAGATGGATTTACAAGACAGTGAGGCTGTGCGCCCCCGCTGGTTTAATGCAGAGCGGGCCATTTTGCTGAGTCCGCCGCTGAGTTTTATTGGCTTTCCCGAAACGGCCGCTAACTTTGAGCCTTTGCTGAATCCGGTTGCACCGGCCGTAACGGCTGGCTACTATCGCCTGGCGCAAACAGAGGCGCAGATGCTGGCCGACCGAACCAAAGAGCGCATCTGTTTTGTCAATGGGTTGTGTTGGTTAACGGCCGAATTTGATCCGGAAACCAATCGTCTGGAGCTGGGCTGGCAAGTGGGCAAAACGTTGGAGCTGCCGCCCATGCCGCTCATCAGCAATCCTCCGCCGCCGGGAGTGTATGCCGGGCCGCGCCTGCAGGTGTTTGCCCAACTGCTAGACGCGGACGGTAACTTTCTCACAGGGGACGATGGCCTGTGGGTGGACCCGGTAACGCTGCACCCAGGCGACACCTTCTTGCAGCAGCATTGGCTGGCGCTGCCGGACGGGGTGCAGGCAGAAACGGCCGTCTTTGGTCTGTACGATCCGATGACCGGGGAGCGTATTCTGACGATAGACGGGCGGGATCATTTAAGTTTGGAGATTGGAGATTAAGGTGAGGTTTTCCTGGGTCAAGCAGCCGATTGCCTATATTTTGCTGGCGTTTGTCTTTTTGTCGATTGCCTCCAGCGTCATTAATCCGCTGTTTGAGGCAACGGATGAACTGCGCCATTATCGTTTTGTGCAGCACATTATTCAGCTTAAGCGGCTGCCGGTGCAGGGCGAGCTGGGCTGCAGCGCGCAGGGACACCATCCGCCGCTGTTTTATGCGCTGGGGGCGCTGGCAACATTTTGGATAGACACGGGCCGCCCTGTTTGCTCCCAGCTGGAAGAGAATCCATTTTGGCAGTACCGCTACTGGGAAGTGGGGGACGACAACAAGAATCTCTACTTGCATACGGCCGCAGAAGCGTTCCCCTGGTCTGGCGAGGCGCTGGCGGCCCACCTGGTGCGGGGCCTGAACGTGCTGATTGGCGCGGGCGTAGTTTACCTGACGTGGCTGCTGGGGCAGGCGCTGTGGCCGCAGCGGCCGCCTTTGGCCCTGGGTGGCGCTGCGTTTGTCGCTTTCAACCCCATGTTTGTCTACATGGCCGGGTCTATTAACAACGACGTGCTGGCGGCGCTCAGCGGCACGGCCGTTTTGCTGGCCAGCGTAAAGTTGGTGCAGTCGGAGAGGGGATTGACCCGCCGCTGGGGCATGGTATTGGGCGCGCTGTTTGGGCTGGCCCTGCTGAGCAAGTTTAATCTGGCGGCCGTGGCGCTGGTGCTGGAAACGGCCGTTACCTTTGTTGCCTGGCGCAAAAGGCAGTGGCGGCTCTGGCTGGAGGTCAATTTGCTCATTGCCGGGTTCACGGTCTTGCTGGCCGGCTGGTGGTTCGTGCGTAACCAGCTTTTGTATGGCGAGCCAACCGGGTTTGAGCGGCTTACCGAGCTGTGGGGCGTACGCAATCCGGCCGAGAGTTGGGGTGTGGCCATCTTTGAGCTGCCCTACACCTGGAGCAGCCTGTGGGGGCGTTTTGGCTATGGCCAGGTGCCGCTGCCCGATGGCATTTATATTGGGCTGCGCTGGCTGGTGGGGATTGGTTTATTGGGTTTGCCGCTGCGACTGTGGCAGAAAACGGCAAAATCCCAAACTGTTCCATATGCGCCACTGGCTTTGCTCGTATTGAACGTCATTCTTTTTTTTGCCGTGGTATTCAATTACCTGCTCGTCAGCCCGGCGGGGGCGATGGGGCGCTTCTTTTTCCCGGCGCTGCCTGCTCTGGCGCTGCTTACCTTCTACGGCCTGGCCGCCTGGGTCGAGCTCCTTTGGCCGTATAAACCCTTCTCTACTGCCTGGCCACATCTCCAATCTCCAATCGCTGCCCTGGCACTCGTCGTCAATCTTGGCATGGCTATTCTTGCCGTCGTTGCCATTTTCAGCTACCTGGCTACTGCTTTTGCCCGGCCGGAGTCCTTTGCGGCAGATACGGCCGTGCCCAATCCCATCGACGCACAGTTCGATAGCTTTGCCATTTTGCGCGGCTATGAGCTGAACGACACTACCCTGCAGCCCGGCGGCTTTTTGACGCTTGATCTATATTGGGAAGTGATTGGTCAGCCACCGGGCAACTTCCTGCTCTTTGTGCATTTAATTGATAATGAGACGGGCACCCTGATTGCGCAGCGAGATACGCACCCCGGGCTGGGAAGCTTACCCAGCAGTCAGTGGCAGCCGGGCGACCGCTTCATCGACTCTATTCGCCTGCACGCCAGCGAGACGATGTACACACCGGCGAGCGCGAACCTGCAAATTGGCCTGTACGCACCCGGCGAGAACAGCTATCGGCTGGGAATAGCCGGGCCAGACGGCACCTTTTTAGGCGATGCGCTTACTCTGGAGGAGATCACCGTTGTCGAGGTCGATAACTGGCGCGACGATGGGAAACCCTTCCCTAATCTGCTGAATCAGAACTTTTTCAATGATTTGCGCCTGGTGGGCTATTCGTATAACGAACGGGTGCTGGCCCCCGGTGAACCGCTGGAAGTAACGCTGTATTGGGAGGCGCTGCGGGATGCTCCTTCAGATTATGTGGTGGAGGTTGCTTTGTGCCAGCTGCCTTGCCCGGAATGGCAGCCTGCGCTGGTAACGGCCGTTTCTGAACCCGGCTCTGCGCCAACCAGCAGTTGGCAGGCTGGTCAGATCGTTTCACACACCCATACGCTCCTGCCAGATGCCACTTTGCCTCCTGGCTCTTACGGTATTCACGTGACCTTAATTGACGCTGTTACAAAAGCACCACAGAATATTGTTGCCGAGGATGGACACTATATTGATGATCGCTTATTATTATCAAGTATCCGTCTTCAACCGTAAACCACCGCCTTGGTTTGCAAACGAGTTTGAAAGGTCTTCATTTTGTGACAGCGGAACGATATAGCCAACTCAGAATTGGTACCGTAGGGCTTTTGCTGCTTATTGGCGGCATTATATATGTGTTGCTGCCGTTTTCGGCTCTGCGTTGGGCACAAACTCCTTTTCTTGGCTTCTTTGTTGATCCCAATTTAGTTATCAATGACTCTGGTGAGCCGGACTGGCCCACGCAGGGCGATTCACCGCTGTTGAGCTATCCGGATCGCATTACGGCCGTTGATGGTCATCCGGTACCTACCAATGAAGCGCTTCAGGCGGCCCTGGCCGGTAAAAGGGTAGGAGATACGGTCAGGCTTACCCTGGTTCAGCCTCCACCTGGGTCTGATCCCCAACCAAATCACCCCGAGCCAGAACGTCTTATTGAACTTCCTATCATTCCCCTTACGAATCTAAGCCTGTGGAACCAGTTTGGCCTGTTTTACCTGACCGGGCTGATCATGTTTATTGTTGGCGTCTGGACTTTTTCTGTGCGGCCAAAGGCAGAAGCGGCCCAGGTATTTGCTTTGTTTATGGCCTTTGCGGCGCTGGCGGTTGGGGGGCTTTTTAACGTACTTACTACCCATGAGTTTGGTCGAGTTTGGCTGTTGGGGCTGTCCCTGGCTCCCGGTTTTTGCGTGTGGCTAACGGCCGTTTTTCCCCATGAAATGAGTTTCGTGGTTAAATATCCGCGCAGTAAATGGCTGGCACTCTTGCCTGGCATCGGCGTTGGCCTCTGGGCTCAGTTTTGGCTCTACGATTCGGTCAATGCCTGGCGTTATGCCATCCCCTGGCGCACCCTCTTTTTGCTGAATGCCGCCGCAATTCTTCTCTCGGTTGTGATGATGGTTTACAGGGGCTATCGTTCTCCGTCTCCGCTGGTGCGGCAGCAGGCACGGATTATTTTGGTTGGTAGCTTGCTGGCATTTATGCCATTGGTTTTCTTTTTCATCCCCGCCTCACAGATGGTTGATGTGGCCTGGCTGCCGTCTGCCTTTTATTTACCGCCGCTGGTAATCTATCCGTTAGCCATAGCCTATACCATTATTCGCTACCGCCTGCTGGATGTGGATCAGGTGATGCGCCGCTCGCTGTCTTACGTGGTGATGACCAGCCTG
The DNA here is from genome assembly GCA_041987425.1 of Promineifilaceae bacterium (SeqCode). Classification (GTDB taxonomy): domain Bacteria; phylum Chloroflexota; class Anaerolineae; order Promineifilales; family Promineifilaceae; genus Leptofilum. The sequence goes on from JBHIWP010000149.1 coordinate 5,778, forward strand.
TTGTTGGCGGCCTTTGTGCTGGTGGCCATTGGTATTACTAATACATTTGGGGCGGTAACGGATAATCCTGTTGTCCTGTCGCTGCTCGTTGTATTGCTGGTTTTGATGTTTAACCCGCTGCGCTCCCGGCTGCAGGAGGCGATTGACCAGCTCTTTTTCCGAGAACCGGTTGCCCTGGATAAGCTGCTGCGGTCTTATAACCGCGCTTTGACAACGGCCGTAAACACCGATCAGGTTGCCAATACCTTGCTCAAATATGTAACTTCTGGCGTCCCAGACACCACACCCCATTTATTTCTCCCCGACGCACAGATGAACTACTTCAACAGCTATAACAACCATACGGCAGAGCGGCTCAATGTGGAGTCGCCTCTGGTTACCTACATGAGCCAGACAAACGGCCCCATTGACCTGACTGAAACGCGCGCCTGGCCGGAATCTTTAGCAGGGCAGCAGAAAACTGTGCAGGCGTTGAATGCGGCCGTTTTAGTACCGATTAATAACGGGCGTGAGCTGCTGGGCTGGCTATCCCTTTCGCCCAAGAAAAACCGCCAGCATTTTCGTCCGGCAGAAATCAATTACATCAGTTCGCTGGTGGACCAATCGCTAATTGGCCTGGAGCGGGCCAACGTCATTCGTCGACTAGAAACGCGGGTTGCCGAACTGGACATGCTTAGCCAGTTCTCCCAGGCGCTTAACTTTACCATTGATTTTGATGCGCTGCTGGAGCTGGTTTTCACCAACTTTCAGCGGCTGCTGGGCATCGACGACTTTTTTATCTCCTTGCGCGACAAGGCATCGAAGCAAATCTACACGATTTTTTACCTGGAAAACGGTGAGCGTTATGAGGACAAGGAAGGATCCGACCAGGTAGTGACGGACCCGACAATTCATCAGGTGGTGAATATGGGGCAGATGGTGGTGAAAGAGGATGAGAACGGCCGTTCCTGGATAGCAGCGCCGCTAAATGCCGGGGCAGACACCATCGGCGCCATCCACACCTTTTACCGCGATCCCACGCACAAAATTCGGGCCCGGCAGCAGCAGCTGTTTACCGTTTTTGCTGACCGCACCGCCACGGCCCTGGAACGCATAGAGACCAATAAACGGCTGCAAGAGCGGGCCGAGCAGCTGGAAATTATGAACCAGGTCACCTTCTCGCTGGCTTCCACCAAAGAGCTAGACCCCCTGCTGGAGCTAATTCTAGACAAAGCGATTGAGCTGCTGGACACCGAAGCAGGAACCTTTATGATTTCCAGAGAGGAAGACGGCGAGCTGGAGTTTCGAGTGGCGCGCGGGCCATCTAGCGATGGTTTGGTAGGGCGGCGCTTGCCGTTGGGGGCTGGATTGGCAGGAACGGCCGCACAAACCGGGCGAGCCATCATCTCTAACCGGGTACAGGAAGATGAACGCTGGTTTTCGGCCGTGGATGCCGGAACTGATTTTCAGTCTCAATCCATTCTAACGGTGCCGCTGGTGCGTCAAAATACCGTCCTCGGCGTTTTGCAGGTTATAAATAAGCGCAATGGGGCTTCTTTCACGCACGAAGATCAAAGCCTGTTAACGACCTTTGCCGGACAGGCGGTTGTGGCTATGGAAAATGCTCGCCTGCTGGCGCAAACAGATGACGCGCTGCAAAAAAGCGTTGATGAGCTTTCCCTGTTGCAGCAGCTAGACCGTGACTTCAGCACCACGCTGGATCTGGAGCACGTGTTGAACCTGACGCTGAGCCGCATGTTGAGCATTTATCAGGGCGTGGCGGGGGCAATTGCCCTGGTGGATGAAGAGGGCCAAATTTTCCGTGCGGTGATACAGGGCTATGATGAGACGTTTGATATAACAAAGTTGTCGGCCCAACAAGGGCTAATCGGGCAGGTTATACAGTCTCGCCAGCCGCATTATGCGGAGAACGTGCACGAAGAGCCAAACTACTTGGCGGCAAACTTCAACACGCATTCGCAAATGACGCTGCCCTTTATCAACAAGCAAGAGCTAATTGGCGTTATTTCCATAGAAAGTGATGTGATTGGCCGGTATACGGATGAGGATTTGCAAACGGCCGTGCGCATTACCAACCACGCCGCCGCAGCCATCGCCAATGCCATTCTCTACGACAAAGTAAACGAAGCCAATCAGGCCAAGTCTGAGTTCGTTTCTATGGTCTCCCATGAGCTAAAGACGCCTATGACATCCCTGCGAGGTTACACCGATCTGCTGCTTTCAGGCATGACGGGTGCCCTTACGGACCAGCAGCGAAACTTCCTGGAAATTATGGCCGCCAATATTCAGCGCATGAGCCAGCAGATTCAGGACCTCACCGATATTTCCCGGATCGAGACGGGCCAGCTTCACATAGAGCTGGCGCCTACTTCTTTTGTCAACGTGGTTAACGAAACGATGCAAACCGTCAAGGGGCTGTGTGATGAGAAGGATGTTCGCGTTCATCTGGAACTGCCAGAGGAGCTGCCCCTCATTATGGCAGACAAAGGACGTATGGTGCAGGTGCTCACCAACTTGCTGAGCAACGCCTGCAAATATTCGCCCCCAGATACCGACGTCAGTCTAAAGTTCATGACGCGCATGGTGGCCCAAGAAGATTCAGACGAAGTGGTGCCAATGGTGTGGTGCTGCGTCAAGGACAGCGGCTACGGCATTGCGCCAGAAGACCTTGAGCAGCTCTTTACCAAATTCTTCCGCTCGAAAGATCCAAATATTCGTCAGGCAAAGGGCACCGGGCTGGGCCTTTCTATTACCAAAGGAATCATTGAGCTACACGGTGGCGAAATCTGGGTAGAGAGCGAGCTGGGCGTTGGCACTTCTTTCCAGTTTACCATTCCTCAGGCAAAGTCATAGTGTAAGTGAAGCGGTAGCTTAAAAATAGGGAAAATGTCATCTTGCTGCATTGACATCGACTATTTGTACGTTATACTTTATGCATGGATGATATTAAGAAAAAATCATCAAACGGGACACAAAAAAGTTAACCAAAACGCACGCATTTTGCGTGCGTTTTTTGTTTCAAATTGTTTACTCTGAAGAACCTTAACCCTTATGCAGAGAGGAGCGTAAAAATTATGGACTATGGAATGATTGGAAAGATTGAGAAGTCTAAGTTCTACGCACAGGAGCCAGAACGGTTCAGTTTTGATTCTTTTAATGTTCGACTTGAAGGGGATAGTGGAGGCGTTCACAACATTAACTATGAATCCGGCCAGTGGAATTGTGATTGCAACTTTTTCCACACGCGTGGGTATTGCAGCCACACAATGGCCATTGAACGCGTTTTAGGTGAGATGCTTGGCTCTCCTGCGGCCGCTTAAGGAGCTGCTTCCTCACTATCGCCCCACCGTTACTAGAGCGTAGCAGCGCGGCAACAATCGTTTCATCAAAACAAAAAAACAAACTTTGCCCGACCGTCAGGTCGGGCTTTTTTGTTATAATCAGGGGCTTCAGGGGTTGTTTGCCGGTAAAAATATGGGAGATAGCGTTATGCAGGAGAGTGGCTGTTGACAATTGGTGGCGTGCAGTTTGACTTAAAAGTGACGTTCTTGATCATTTTTGCGACGGTGGTGCCTATGCTGGATTATTATGGGCATGCGTTTACCAGCACAAAAGCATATGATCGCATCATCTGGTACTTTATTTTTCCCATGCTGGTGATTATTCTGCTTTTTCAAGAATCACCAGCAGAGTATGGGTTTAAAATTGGCAGGTGGCAGGCTGGATTGGCCTGGGTCGTGGGTGCCTGCACGGCAATGGCAATTATTTTATGGTTCGTTGCCCGGCAGCCAGGGATGCAGCAATATTATCAGGCGCGGGCACCTCAAGAACTTTGGCGCATTGTTTATTTGAATGGGGTGGACTTATTTGGTTGGGAATTTATGTGGCGCGGGCTGATGTTGTTTGCCTTTGCCCGGGCTTTTGGGCCTGGGGCGGCTATCTTTTTGCAGGCAGTGCCCTTTGCCTTTATGCACCTGGGCAAGCCTGAGGTGGAAACGTTGAGCACAATTTTTGGCGGTGCAGGCTTTGGCTTTATTGCCTGGCAGACGGATTCGTTTTTGTATCCCTGGCTTATTCACTGGTTTATTGCCACGTTTACGATGGTAATTGCGTCGCGAGTATAGAAAGAAAGCTGGCCTTTATGGAAAAGATCACGCTAGACATTACGGAGATGGCCCACGGTGGTTCGGCGATTGGGCGGGCCAGCCGGGGACGCACAGTTTTTGTGCCCCTCACGATGCCCGGTGAGAAGGTGCGCGCGCGAATTGTTTCGCAAAAAAATAAGTATGCGCAGGCGGAGCTGGTGGAGGTGTTGCAGCCCTCGCCGGAGCGCGTGACGCCCCGCTGCCAGCACTTTGCCGTGTGTGGTGGCTGCCATTTTCAGCACATGTCTTATCAGGCGCAGCTGGTGGCCAAGGAGAGCGTGGTTCGCGATCAGCTGGCGCGGTTGGGGGGCTTTAACAAAGCGAACGTGCAGCCGGTGCTACCAAATCCTGAGCCGTGGGCTTACCAGGCTGAGATGGTGCTAAGCCCGGTGGGAAACGGCCGTCTCGGGTACTGGTCTCCGGTTAAACGTGAAGTCATTCCGATTGAAGAATGCCCCATTTCGCGGCCTGAGCTGGTGGCCTTGCTGCACGATGTAGAGCTGGATTTGCCCGGCCTGCGCAAGCTCTCTTTGCGGGTGGGGGATGATGAAGCACTGCTGGCGGCCATTGAGGTAGATGGCGTGGAGCCGCCGGAATTAGAAGCGGATTTTCCAGTTTCAGTGGCTATTGTGCTGCCAGACAAAACGGCCGCTTCCCTCGTAGGTGATTTTTACTCCGTGCAGCAGGTAAACGGCCGTGATTTTCGCATCTCGCCGGGGGTGGAGATGGTGTCCAGCCCGGCGGGGATGGGTGTGGTTGTTGATACCGTGCTGCGCTACGCTGCCCTTACCGGGGAAGAAAATGTCATTGAGCTGCATAGCGGGGCGGGCACGCTCACCGCTTTTTTGGCTAAACAGGCAGGCGAGCTGGTTGCCGTGGAGCGCAATCCAGATGCGGTAGCCGACCTGGCTGTGAATTTGGACGATCTGGACAATGTCAACGTATTTGAGGGCGAAATAGAGTCGGTGCTGCCCCTGATGCCCGAAGGGGTGGAGCTTATGGTGGCTCACCCCTGGGCCAATGGACTGTCGCGGCGGGCGGTGTCGGCCATTGTGGCCGCGAAACCAGCGCGATTTATTTATGTGAGTTCAGACGTTGCGACGCTGGCGCGAGACGGCCGTTCCCTGGCCAAAGCAGGCTACCGCCTGGTAGAAGTGCAGCCGATCGATATGCAGCCACAAACCTTTCATATCGAAACCGTTTCGCTCTGGGAAACCGACGATTAACGAACTAATCGGAATCGTCGTCCTTGTCGCCACCCTGCTGCGGAAAGCGAAAGAATTGATCGGCCAGGCTGGTTGGCAGCCGTATTTCGCCATACTGTCGCTCATAGTTTGCCACGTTTTGCGCCAGGGCGTTCTGTAACATTTTGGCGTGCATCGGGGACATGATGACGCGAGAAAGAACGCGGCCGCGCGGCATCCTGGGTAAGACCTGGGCGAAATCAAGCACAATCTCGCCCGGCGTGTGGCTGATAAAAGCTAAGTTGGCATAAACGGCCGTTAGCTCCTTAGGAATATCAATTGCAATTTTCTTTTGTCCGGGCTTGGGTTTTGGGGTGTCGTCGCTCATAAATTTCTCCTACAAAAATTACCGCCAGAGAGACTAAAGTTACAAGCCTGCGCGGCTACTACATCTCTCAGCAGTTCAATTTTATTCATCACAGTGGGCACGTGCCCGCGTCCACACATTGTGTAGTCGGCAAATTTTGCGCAGTCTCTATTTTCAAAGACTATTTGCCAATTGCCTGAAAGATACTTCAACTCTGTCTTTTTGAAAAATGGGTGCCAAAGAAGCGCGGTTTGAAAAGTTTGGGTTCTCTACTAAAATAGCGCGGTTCCGTGGAGGTTTTATAACGATGGGTTTGTTTGGTGTAATCGGCAAAAAGCTTGGGGAAAAGCAATGCAACTGAGCCGATTAGTTGAAACGGCCGTAAAATGTTTGGGGGGAAGATCGTGTTGAACAAAGACAATTGGCTTTCTTATTTTTTGGTGCTAACCGTAGGCCTCATTTTGGGAGCTGGTAGCGTCACGCTTATTGGGCGCGGTCAGCCAGCGTCAATTATTATTCAGCCTCCGGTGCCTACGGCAATACCAGATCCCACCGCCACCCCAGGGCCGCTGCGCGTTTTTGTGAGTGGGGCGGTGCGTGCGCCAGCGGTGTATGAGCTGCCCCACGGCGGCATTGTGCAGCAAGCCATCGAGCAGGCGGGTGGTTTTACAGCAGAGGCGGATACGGCCGTTGTGAACCTGGCCTTGCCCTTGCAGGATGGCATGCAAATCTACGTGCCCACAATGGCTGAAACGGTCGAAGAAGTACAGGCCGTTATCACCAGCCCAGCCGTACGCCTGGAAGGCGTGGAGCTGGATGCGGGCGGTGTTGAAAATACGGCCGTCGAGCAGGATGGTGGTGTCGTTAATATCAATACAGCAGATGTTGCTCAGCTAGACACCCTGCCTGGGATTGGTCCCAGCACAGCAGAAAAGATCGTAGAATACCGTGATGCCAATGGCCCATTTGCCACCATCGACGACATTATGAACGTTTCTGGTATCGGTCCGGCCAAATTTGAACAGATTCAAGCCTATATTACCGTGGGAGAATGAGCCGCTGGCTACCTAAATTATGCCTCAAGAAACATTTCTAACTGCTACGCTGGCCCGATTAGCCAGCATTCCTTTCCGACTGGTGAGACGGCCGTTTACCCCTCCAAAAAAGGCGCTCATCTTGCATCCCTGCTGCCTCAGCCAGGTGATGCTGGCGACACCCTTGTTGTCCGTGTTGGTACGCGCGTTTCCAAATGCGCGCTTTGATTGGGCCGTGAGTGAGTGGGCCAGACCAGCCATCGCTAAAAATCCGCAGCTGCGCGAGTTGGTGGTAACCGGCGATTTAGGCGTTGCGCCAATGTCCCAAACAGAGCTGCGCGAGCTTGTCTTCCAATTCAAGCAGCAGGGCTATGACACCTGCTTCATTCTTGGCCGCTCCAGCTTGCTTTCCTGGGTGGCCTGGCAGGCGGGCATTCCACAGCGCATTGGCGTGGCCTCTGGCGGGCGCGGCTTTGCCCAAACGCTGGTTGCCCCGCTGCGCACCGGCCAGCAGCACGCTACCGACGTTTATCTTTCTGTGGCTAAAATATGTGGCATCGATTTGCCGCCGGGCGAGCGACCGCCAATGGCGTTTTATCCGGCTGATGATGATCGGACGGCCGTTACTCAGCGGCTGGTCGATGAACTGGATTGGCTGGGGGACGTGCC
>JBHIWP010000150.1:0-13102 GCA_041987425.1 Promineifilaceae bacterium (SeqCode)
TCAGCAATCTGCTCTTCCATATAGAAACGGCCGTCTGCCTTGCGCGGCATATGGCGCTCATCTGGGAATAACAGCAAATCGTACCGCTTTTGCGCCGCAATGAGGCCGTTAACCAACCGGGCCGTGTGGCGAAAATGAACATTCTCGTCGATCAGGCCATGCACCAGCAGAAGCTTCCCCTTCATTTTGGGCAAATGGTGCATTACGCTGCTAATTTTGTATCCCTCCGTATTGTGCTGGGGCAACCCCATATATCGTTCGGTATAACAAGTATCGTAGCCATCCCAATGGGTAACCGGGGCGCCCGCCACGGCCACCTGAAAGGTATCGGCGGCGCGGGCCAGGCACATAGCCGCCATGTAACCCCCATAGCTCCAGCCGTAAATACCCACGCGTGCCGGATCGGCCAAACCCTGTGCCACCAACCAGCGCACGCCGTCTGCCTGATCAGCTACTTCCACGTCCCCCATGTTGTGCTTAAGGGGCGCCTCAAATGCTAAACCGCGCCTGTCGCTGCCCTGATTATCCAGCTTGAAGACCAAAAACCCCTGGCTGGCTAGATATTGGGCACGCATGTCTACCGTCAGCAGCCAGCTATTCGTCACGCGCTGGGCATGCGGTCCCCCGTACACGCTTACGATGGTGGGAAAAGGCCCGGAGCCGAAGCTGGCCGGGGGGCGGTAGATGGCTCCGTAAAGCTGTACGCCATCCCGATTTTGCAAGGTCACAATTTCCGGCGCAATGAGGCTAAGTTGAGCGAGTCGTTCATCTTGCTGGGCAAAAATGGTCTTGAGCGCACGGCCGTCTTCCAGGGAGCGCAAAACGAGGGTCGGTGAAGCATCTACAGACTGCTGCACATCGACAAAGCGCCCTCGCTTGCTGTCTAATACGACGCTGTGCATGCCAGGCTCTGGCGTAAGCCGCTGCGGCTCGCCGCCCTGCAGCGACACGCGGTAGAGGTGGCTTTCAACTGGCGTCTCCTTGCTGGCCATAAAGTACACGGTACCTTCGCCCAAATTCACCCCGGCCAGGCTGTCTACCTGCCATTCGCCACTGGTCACCGGCCGTATCTCGTTACCGTCCGCGTCATACAAATACAGATGGCGAAAGCCACTCCTTTCCGATGCCCAAATGAAGCCGCCCGCCTCATGCTCTGGCAGCTTTTTGAGGGGGCAAAACATCTTATGCAGGTTAATCCAAACGTCGCTCGTTTCACGCAGCAGCAGCTGCTTTTGGCCCGTGGGCAGATCAAATGCCAGCAGATCGAGCTGGCTTTGCTCTCGATTTAGAACCTGGGCGGTGAGACGGCCGTCTGGCAGCCACTTTACCCGCGCCAGATAAATGTCAGGGTCATCGCCTAAGTCCAGCCACTGCACTGTTTCATCCGCCAGGGACACGACACCCAGCCGCACGCGCGCATTGGGCATACCGGCAAAAGGGTAGCGATGGTCTTCTTGCGCCTCCTGTCCCACGCCGTCTTTTCCCTGGTGCACAATTCGGTAGACAGGAATGTGCGTCTCGTCAACTTCTACAAAGGCCAGCTTCTGGCTATCTGGCGACCACCAATAGCCCCGGTTGCGGCCCATTTCTTCCTGGGCAATGTATTCAGCCAGCCCATTGGTTTTACCGCTGCCGCGCGCACCGCTGGTTAGCTGCCGCGCCTCGCCGCCAGCAGTGGCAATCACGTACAGCTCTGCGTCCTGCACAAAGGCTACATGCTGCCCATCCGGGGAAAAGTGAGGGTCTTGAATGGGATGAACGGGGTCTGTGAGCAACGGCCGTAGCGGTGTGTCCTCCCCAGTAAAGATGTATAGACCATCCGGCAAGGGCAGCAAAATCTGCCCCGTTTTGGCAGACCATTCATACTGCGTGATGCCCAGTTCACGCTGCCGCAGCCGTTCGCGACGCAACTTTTCTTCCAGGGGCAGCTCTTCTTCATCACTGCCGTCGCCTGGAGGGGCAACCAGCAAGCGCTCGCCGCCATCTTCCAGGTCAAACTGGTAAAGTTGCCGCACCAGGCCACCCTCGGGGCTGAAAAGATAGACCAGGCAACGGCCGTCTGGGCTGAACGTAATTGAGCCAGGGACATTGTGCCCGGGCAATTGAAACTGAACAACATCTTGAAGCTTAATGCGTGGTTGATTATCTGAATTCATCAGCAAATTGTAACGAAAGATGGAGGCGTGTCGAATCTGGTAGCCCGCTGTGGGCGGTGATTTATAGACGGCAGACGGGAAGCAAAAAAAAGCCCAAAGGGCATATGCCCTTTGGACCAAATAGGTGAGTGCTGCTTACCTAAGCAAATCTCAAGCTTTATTGGGGAACGTGAGCGTCTTGCCAATAGGCAACCGCCTGATAGTGACTGTAAAGTTTTCTCTCGTATTCCCGGTCCACCATCGCTTCTGGTTGGTATTCCGGGCTATTCTCAATCATGCTTCGCGTCATTTCAACCGTGACTTCCTGCTCTACCCAATTGATAGACTTAATCCAGTTGGGTGCCACAACCACCTTTTTACCGGGCAGCCAATTTTTGGTGTCAATAACCAGGTACCGAATGAACCAGAAGTGTGTATCGACGAGAAATTTTTCTACGTGACCAATCTCGCCATCGGTGGCGTGAATATGGTACCCTTCAACCTCTTCAGTACTGCGCAAGTGAGGATCACCGGCTTCAGCCTGAGAAGCAACGGCCGTTCCTCCGGTTTTAACCGGTTTGGGCTGCTGTTCTAAAGCGGCCGTGTAGGGTGCGGTCAGTCCGTCGCTGTAGGTTGGCGCATGCAGCCAGTAAGGGTTCCAGCCATAATAGTCATGCAGGGTAATCTCATACTGTCTGGACACAGGGCGTTCTGCATCAATATGAGGGCTGTTTTTCACCTGTTCTTTGCTCAGGTCTACATGAATTGTTTCGTCATCATGGTCAACGCTGGCGACGCTAAGCGGCGACAACAAAATTTTATCGGGAAGCAGCCAGTTGCCAACGTTTACAACCAGGTAGCGAACGGCCCAGGTTGCTTCATCGAAATAAAGCGTCTCCACCGTGCCAACCTCACCATCAGTTGCCTCTACAGAATATCCGTGAATCTTCTGAATCTCTGTTTGCATTTTAAACTCCTTTATCTGCATCTGCCTGCCATAAACCATTTTTTTTCGGCAAAACAGGCGTCTGCATATATTTTCAGGTTTTGCGTCTCATTAAAGGCAAGGTGTAAGAATTCTGCTTTTTGCAAAAGTTTCTCCTTGCCTGCTGCTTTTCCACCATACCAGGGGGCAAACAGGATTAAATATGTCTGGGTATAAATAACAGGTACAAAGAGTGTTATAATTCCACCGCTTTTGCGCTTTTTTGAACAATTTCTCGGAGGATCTCATTCATGCCCTTTCAATTTCACCCGCTAGCCATTCCGGAAGTTATTTTAGTAGAGCCAGAGCGGTTTGGTGATTCGCGCGGCTTCTTTATGGAAACGTACCAATATGAAACATTTGCGGCCAACGGCATTTCGCCTCACTTTGTGCAGGACAATCATTCCCGGTCGGCCAAAGGTGTTTTACGCGGGCTGCATTACCAGCAAGACCCATTTGCTCAGGGCAAGCTGCTAAAAGTAGTCATTGGGGAAATTTTTGACGTGGCGGTGGATATTCGGCGGGGCTCACCGACGTTTGGTCACTGGGTTGGGGAATACTTATCGGCAGAAAACGGCCGTATCCTATACGTTCCCCCTGGCTTTGCGCATGGCTTTTGCGTGATTAGCCAAACGGCCGATCTCATGTACAAGACCACCGATTACTACAAGCCCGCGGCGGAACGGGGCATCATCTGGAATGATCCACAAATTGGCATTGAGTGGCCCATCAGCCAGCCCAAACTATCCGATAAAGACATGAAGCTTCCTTCGTTGGCGCAGGCAGATATCAATTATAAATATGAAGAGAAGGAAAGTTAGTTAGTCGATTTCAACTAAGACGGAGGCGGCGACATTGCGGCCAATCACGATGGTTTCATTATCAACCAAAAGAGTTAGCGGACCTTCAAAAGGAGCGACGGTTTGCACGGTAACGGCCGTTCCCGGGGTCAATCCCATATCGGCCAGGTAGCGCAGCAGCTCACTGTTTGCATCGTCAATAATGCGGCGCACCCATACCGTCTGTCCAGCTGATACCGTAGACAACAGCTCCACATCAACCAAAGCCATACTGCCATCTTTAGCCGGAATCGGATCGCCATGAGGGTCAAACTCGGGATGATTCAGCGCCGCCGCAATACGCTCTTCCAGCTTCTCACTGATGACGTGTTCCAGAATATCGGCCTGCTCATGAACCTCGTCCCAGGAAAAACCCAACGCTTCCATTAAGTAGAGTTCAATCAAGCGATGATGCCGAATAACTTCTAAAGCAAGCTTTTCTCCGGCGCTGGTTAACGTCACCCCATAATGCTTTTCATAATTGACCATCTTTAAATTAGCCAGCCGCTTAATCATACTGGTAGCCGAAGCCGGCTTTACTTCTCTTGCCTCGGCAATGCGCGACGTAGATACGGGGGACTCAGCCTGGGCAAGCATATAGATCGTTTTAAGGTAATCTTCAATTGCTTGATGGTTTAAGTTGTGGCGTTGAGGGGAGGAACCGTCTGGCAACGCTTCTATTTCCGGCATGATTCACCTTTTGCTTTTGCCCTGTTTTTTGGCTCTAAGTAACAGACTCTTATTTCAGGCAATCTAACACACCGACTAGGGGCTGTCAAGAATACTGTCGCAGTCACAATTTTAACTAAGATTTTACGGGGCAACTGTTGACAATTGACCGCTCCCTTCTCTTCGACCAGCCTTGTCTGCTATGTTAGCTGCTTTCATAAAAAATAAACCACAAAATTTTCATAGCTAATACACAAAATAACATTTTCTGGCGCCTCGTATTTGCAGAATTGTTGCAGCGCCGTGTACCAAAATACGGGGTTTAGTACCTGGATACCACCCGTATCTCCCATATATATGGGGTCCACTGCTAAAGACAGCCTACATTTTGGCACTGTTACGCTTTGTCAAGTCATGAACCTTAAAAAATGTTTTTTTTAAGGTTCAACAAGTCTAAAAATCTGCAAGCTTTTAAGGCAATTTAGGCGATTTTCCATTGCATCCCAACAGGCCATCTGCTAGAATGATTAGGCCGTTGCACAATAATCTGCATAGATAAGCCACCAAAAATTTGAAGCCGAGAGGGGCTATCAACTTTCTTTTTGTCTCTATAAAGAAATGGGGAGCTTTCATTGGCAATTAAATTTGCCTGTGAGCAGCAAGACAAATCGAATTTTGGTGACATTCTTTTGGGTAGAGGGACTTCTAAACACCCACATTCTATAAACAGCGGCCTATTGTAATTTAGATCACGCAATTTGATACCAAAACCGGCGAACGGCCGTTTCTTTTCGCACGCCTGTTTGCAGGTAAAAGATTGTGTTTTATGTTTGTAATGGTGTGTTTATGATTGCTGAGAACGCGTGGAAAGCCACCTTAGGCGAATTAGAATTGCAGATGACAAAAGCGACCTTCAATACCTGGTTGAAGGATACAATGTTGTTACAGCACAAGGACAATACTTTTGTTGTCGGCGTGCGAAATGCATATGCCAAGGACTGGCTTGAGAATCGGCTACGTGACACAATTCTCAGAACGCTGGCCGCAATTGTGGCTGGCCCGGTTGAAATTCAGTTTATGGTTTGGACAGATGAAGTGCCTGCCGCAGAACCCGTTGCTGAAGAAGCAACTTCTCCTAGCTTAAGCAGAAACGGCAGCCGAAAGACGGCCGTAAATGCCCCCGAACTCCTGCCCCCTACCCAGAACAGCTATCTTACACGGCGCTTTACCTTTAGCACCTTCGTCGTCGGCCCAAGTAACCGCCTGGCCCATGCAGCCGCCCTTTCCGTAGCCGAGCACCCAGGGCAAACCTATAATCCCCTATTCATTTACGGCGGCGTTGGATTGGGCAAAACGCACCTGCTGCACGCCATCGGCCATAAGTGCCAGCAAGATGGCCTGACCGTCTGCTACATCCCCTCAGAAACATTCACCAATGACCTGGTGCAATCCATCCGCAATAAGCAGATGGAGCAGTTCCGCGAACGCTACCGAACACCCGACATTTTGCTCATCGACGATATTCAGTTTATCGCCGGAAAAGAAAGCACGCAGGAAGAGCTGTTCCACACGTTTAACGAGCTGCACAGCCAGGGAAAGCAGGTTGTCATCTCCAGTGACCGGGCGCCAAAAGCCATGGCGACCCTGGAAGAACGGCTTCAATCTCGCTTTGAGTGGGGGCTAATGGCCGATATCCAGATGCCCGACATTGAAACCCGCAAAGCGATTTTGCAAACGAAGGCCGAAGCCAATGGTCTGGCTGTTCCGGATGAACTCATGGACTTTATTGCCCAGCAGGTGCGCCACAGCATTCGAGAGCTAGAGGGAGCCTTCAATAAGGTGATGGCCTACGCCCACCTCGCCGGAGGACGTATCAATATGGACCTTGTCAATATGGCCCTGGCAGACCTGATGCATCGCCCCGACAAGCTCACGGTTGAGCACGTGTTTGAAGCCGTTTGCCGCTACTACAACGTCACCAATGAGGATTTAGTGGGCGCCAGCCGCAAGAAAACAATCGCCTATCCTCGCCAAATGGCCATGTACCTGGCGCGAACCGAAACCAACGCCTCACTGCCCCAAATAGGGGAAAAGTTGGGCAATCGCGACCACACCACGGTGCTGTATGGCTACGAAAAAATCGCCACGCTCATTGACGCCGATTCTAACATTCGGCGGGACTGCATGGAGATCAAATCCTCCATGTACAGCACGCCCGTTTCTTGATCGTATTGCTATAAATCAGAAGGAGCCAGCCCAGCATTTGTAAAAACTGGGCTGACTTTGATCATCGGACAGGGCTTTAGGCCAGCTCCACCTCTAGCTTCTTCTTCCGCACGCGATAGCTGCCGGTTTTTGCCAGCACCTGGTTGGCAAACTGCTCAGGCACATCCACCAGCGTACGCCCTTCCTGAATATGAATAGCGCCGATGGTAGAGCCAGGAATATCTGCATGGAAGGCGATGGTGCCAACTACATCGTTAACGCGCAGGCCATCACTTTTACCGGCGCTCAGGCTCAGGCGAACCATACCCCGCTCGTGGGAGCGGTTGCTTTGACCACCGCCACCGGAGCTGCGCTTTTTCCGCTTACGGCCGTTGCTAGAACGATCTTGCCTGCCCCGGCCCGTCTGAGATGCAACCACCTCGCTGATGCGGGCAATAGGACGCTGCTTTTCTTCAGCACGAGCCAGCTTGAGGGCCACAGCCGCAATCTCCAACATGTCATGGCCAGAATCGGCCAGATCTGTTACCAGCTCCCGCTCCCTGGCGCAGCGACCCCGCTTCAGCCACACATCCATCTTCTCTAAGAGCTCCGCTTCCCGGCGATTCTGAATATCCTCAATGCTGGGCAGCGTAGCAAAGGCAATTGGCTGCCTGGTGTACTTTTCAATTTTGCGCAGCCGCCACTGCTCCTTCGGGGTTACCAACGTTAGCGCGGTACCCGTCCGCCCGGCGCGACCCGTCCGCCCCACGCGATGCACGTAAATTTCCGCATCCTGAGGCAAATCAAAATTAAAAACGTGAGAAATATCGTCAATGTCTAAACCGCGTGCTGCCACATCGGTGGCTACCAGCACCTTGATCTGGTTGTTGCGGAAACGATTGAGCACCTGCTCTCGCGCTTGTTGGCTAAGATCGCCATTAAGTGGCTCCGCTGGAAATCCCCGGACGGTGAGTTCGTTTGCCAGTTCGGCCGTACCCAGGCGCGTGCGGGCAAAAATCAGCGCGCTGCTGATTGGCTCCACTTCAAACAGGCGAGTAAGCGCCGCCAATTTGTCCGATTCATTAACAAGATAAGCGCGCTGCTCAATGGTAGAAACCGTGCGCTGCTCGCGTTCAATGCTAACCGCCTGCGGCTGGTTCATATACTTATCGGCCAGCTGGCGAATCTGACGGGGCAGCGTGGCAGAAAAGAGAGCTGTTTGCCGCTCCTCTGGAGTAGCCTGCAAGATGGCCTCAATATCCTCGATGAAACCCATGCTCAGCATTTCGTCTGCTTCGTCCAATATCACCGTCTGCACCTGGCTTAAGTCAAGCTTATTGCTCTTTAGCAGGTCCAGCAGGCGCCCTGGGGTACCGACGACGACGTCAACACCACGCCGCAGGCCCCCAATTTGGGGACCGTATGCCGTGCCGCCATAGACAGCCAGCACGGAAATGTTGCGCAAACGGCCGTACGCCACCATCGTCTCAGCCACCTGAATACCCAACTCACGTGTGGGAGCCAATACCAGCGCCTGTACATGGCCCAGGCCAGGGGTTATATTGTGCAAAATAGGGAGGGCGAATGCGGCCGTTTTACCTGTGCCAGTTTGCGCCTGGCCCAGGATATCCTCGCCGCTTAGCATCAGCGGAATAACGCCAGCCTGAATAGGGGTTGGCGTTGTGTAACCACGTCGGGTTACAGCCTGCACCAGCTGCGGATGCAGGTTTAAATCACTAAATTCTGTTGTCATGACATGCTCCTAAACTTAAATTCGCTTTGAGTCGTCCACTGTGCGGCCGAGACCTTGCGGTGCAGCAGCCAAAATCCTGTCCACAGCTTGCTCATACCAATCGCGAATTGCATCAAGAGCGTGTCTGTGGCAAAAAAACAGCCCGACCAAATTGTGTCGGGCCACCACCTGGAAATTTCAAAACATCTTTTGCTAAAGTGCGGGAATTTCCCCGCAATTGAGAAGTCTATCACAAATGAAACAAATGCACGAATTTTGCCGGACAAAGTGACTTGGTCATTAAATTTGCATGATTTCCGCGCTTCTGGATAATTAACCATGTTACGCACTCCCCTTAAGAAGATTTCAAAAGTCTTCTTAGCAATTTGTATCGCTAAAGAGAAGCAAGACTTTTGAAATCTAAGCTGCATATGTGAGGCAGGCCAATGACAGACTGAGTTTACCCAAAAGAATTTCCTGATTTCTAAAACTCCCCTGATGGGACAATGCTGGCTGGCGCATCGGCGCGGCCGCTCTGGGTAAACAGATGTTAACGGCACACAATCTTTCCAAGGCCTATGGGCTTTCCCCTATCCTCAAAAATATCACTTTTTCCATCAATGCTGGCGAGCGCGTTGGGCTAATTGGGCCTAACGGCTGCGGCAAAAGCACGCTGATGCGTCTGCTGATTGGTCAGGAACGGCCGGATGGCGGGGGCATCACGCACAACCCGCCAAACTTGCGAGTAGGCTACCTGGCGCAGGGCTTCTTGCCCGATGAGAACCAAACGCTGGGGGATCTGCTGCACCAAACTGTTGGCGACCCTGAAGAATTAGAAGCAGAGCTGAGCAGTTTGGCTCTAGCACTGGCCGAGAATCCGGAACAGGAAGAAATCCAGCTGGCGTATGATGCGACGCTGGATAAGCTGAGTCGCGCGGATTACGGCCGTATCCAACCCCTACTCTCTACTTTTCAGCTGGATCATCTCGACCCGGACCAATTGGTAAGCAGCCTGAGCGGCGGCCAAAAAACGCGGCTGGCCCTTGTTCTCATCCTGCTGGACGAACCCCAACTGCTGCTGCTGGATGAACCAACCAATCACCTGGACATTGGGATGCTGGAATGGCTAGAAGATTGGCTGTCCAGCTTTAGCGGCGGTGTGCTTATCGTCTCCCACGACCGCGCCTTCTTGGACCAAACCGTCAGTCGCATTCTATACCTGGACCCGCACACCCACACTATCCGTGAATACCCTGGCAACTACAGCGACTACCTGGAACAAATGCTCACTGAACGAGAAAAGCAGCTTTCTGCCTGGAAGGATCAGCAGTACGAAATCAGGCGCATGAAGCAGGACATTGCTCGGGCCAAGGCTCAGGCTGCCAGCACGGAACGCAAGGTAAAATCCGTGCGCATTGGCGGCATTAAAGCCGGAAAAGATCATTACCTGCGTCTGGCTAAAAAGGTGGCCAAAAAAGCCAAATCCCGCGAGAAAAAGCTGGACCGCTACCTGGATTCAGATGAACGCGTGGAGAAGCCGCTGCGAAGCTGGCAAATGAAGCTGGATTTAGACGATGCGCCGCATCTGGGCAAGGATGTTCTCTTCTTGGAAGAGTTAAACATCGGCTATCCTGGCCATCCACCGCTGCTGACGGACATCACCAGACAGGCGCAGGCAGGCGAGCGCATTATCCTGACAGGCCCCAACGGCAGCGGCAAGACAACCCTGCTCCGCACCATTACCGGCCAGCTACGGCCGTTGGCCGGGCACGTGCGGTTGGGGCAAAGCGTGCAGCTTGGCTACCTGTCTCAGGAGCAAGAGCTGCTCGACCCGAAACAGACGCCTCTCTCCACCATCCAGGCCGTGGCTCCGCTGAACCAGACAGATGCCCGCTCATTTCTGCACTACTTTTTGTTTTCGGGGGATGACGCTTTACGGCCGAATGGGCAGTTGAGTTATGGCGAACGAACCCGCCTGGAGCTGGCGCGTCTGGTCGCTTCTGGCTGCAACTTGCTGCTGCTGGATGAGCCAACCAATCATCTGGACATTCCTTCACGAACCATGTTCGAGGAAGCGCTCAGCCAGTTCGAAGGCACCATCCTGGCGGTTGTCCACGACCGCTACTTCATTGAGCAATTCGCCACAAAAATCTGGCTCGTGGAAGAGCAACAGCTAGAGCTAATTTACGTCTGAATCCAGGGCAAAATCCGCTGTCTTACGTATAATTAACAAAACCCAATGGATGGAGGAAAAGGATGCAGCTTAACCCGATTCAAGCTCAGCAGGTAAGGCGACAGCAAGAAAATAAAAAAATGGCAATCGTGTCCAAAATAATGTGGCTTCCCACCTACACCTTGCTTATTCCGTTGTTCTGGCTAGTTGAAAAAGCTGGCCTGATGGCGCAGCTTTTCACCAAATTCAATATCTCGCTAAAGAAGAAAAACAGGATTGAGGCCAGTTTTGCAGATTATGAACCCACCCCCCACGACGTTATCGTAAGCGCCTACTACAAAAGCGGCACAAACTGGACCATGCAGATAACCCATCTCATTGCCAATCGCGGCCAGGCCGAATTTGAGCACGTTCATGACGTGATTCCCTGGCCAGATGGCATGAAGGGCTATTCTTTAGATCTTCAACACGACATAGTCTGGCAGAATGCCCCAACAAAGCTGCGCGTCATTAAGTCTCACCTACCCCTAAATCTAATTCCTTTTCGTGACACGGCTCGTTACATTGGCGTTGTCAGGGACCCCAAAGAGGTATTTGTCTCAGGTTATTATTTTGGGCGAGATACATTTTTTGGCCCGCTAATACCGTCTATTGACGCCTACCTGGATGTGTTTCTATCAGACGATTTCATATTTGGTTCCTGGGCCAGACACACGGCCAGCTTTTGGGCGGTGCGACACAAGCCAAACGTGCTGTTTTTAACTTACCCAGAAATGAAACAAAAAGGGGAAGCGCTTGTCACGGAGCTAGCAGAATTTATGGGCGTTACCCTGACGCCGGAGGAAGTTGAGGCAGTGATTGAAAAAAGCTCTTTCGCCTATATGCGCAGCATTAATCACAAATTTTTTCCCAATCGACTGTCGCCCTGGAGCAATCCCCAGGGCACAATGATGCGCAAAGGCAAAGTGGGCAATTCTAGTGAACTGCTTACTCCAGCACAGCAGCAGCGGATTGATGCTTACTGCAGCGCAGATCTGATCAAACTCGGCAGCGATTTTCCTTACGACTCACTCTTTGCCTTGCCTGGTCCACTACTGGCTACTGCTTGATTTTTCTGGGAAGTTTTCAGCGCTAAGACGGCCGTTCCCACCAAAATCAACCCCAACAGCGACAGCAAGCCTCCAACCATGTAACTGCGCGGCTGGTAATGCCATTCGAGAACATGGTCTCCCGCAGGCACACAGGTGGCGCGAACGGCCGTATACGCTGTCTGCCAATCCTGCTCCACCCCATCCACAAACACGCGCCAGCCAGGATAGGCCGTCTCGCTCAGGATCAATAGCGCAGGCGTGGGGCTATCTGTTTGAATCTGCCAGTAGCCATGAGACCTTTCGCTGACAGCGGCCGTTCCCGCAGCATCCCCACCCTCCAAGGCACAATCTGGCTGCTCTTCCAAAATCGCCGTTGTTGCCGGATCAAAATCAGGTTGGTGCACGCGGGCGATGGCCTGTGCAGCATCCGGGATGATTTCTGCCTGCGTCACCAGGCGAGCCAGCGGCAGGGTGCGCCCCCGCTGGTACACCCAAACGCGCTCCGTATTGCCCAGAAGGCGCAACGGCCGTTCGCCTTCCTCCACCCCCTGTAGTGGCGCAGTGGCTACCACGGTGCCCGCTCCCAAAATATCATATGCCGTGGAGCGCGGGTCCGGCACGGATGAAGCGAAGGCACTGTTGGCCCCCACCTCCAGCGCATTATAGCCGAACACCGAGGCCAAACCTACCTGCATCGCGCCGTTCTGCTCAAAAATGGAGATGCCCCAGGGCAGCACGCGCAGTTCCGTCTCGCCGATAATTTGTTTGGCATCGAGCCATAGGGGATCAACGGCCGTACTCCCCACCTTCACCAGCTTAAAGCCAAAAATCCACAAATCGGCTATCAACAATAAAGTCAGCCCGCCCAGCCACCACCGTTTGGTACGGTCGTCCGTCTCGGCAAAATAGCGCGCCAGCAGCCAGCCGCCGACCGTAATGCCTACCAGCGCCCAGCCCCAGCCCCCAAGCTGGTGCCACAAACGGCCGCTTGTGTCGGTGGGATGCTGGGCGGCAAACACGGCTCCAGTAGCAGCAAGAGAGGCAAGAAGGGCAACGGCCGTTCCTCCTACTAACCAGCGCACGAAATTAGCCTGTCTCTGGCTCAACGCAGACCGTTCCCATTGCGCCACCGCCTCACCCAGCAGCGCGGCCTTGTCGGCCACCGTCGACGCGCGGATCGCGTGGTACGCCACCGTGCGCGCGCCAACGTCCGAGGCGTTGCCAGTGACCTGCCAGTCGGGAAAGGTCGTCCACCGAACGCCGCGCTCGCCGT
>JBHIWP010000151.1:0-13060 GCA_041987425.1 Promineifilaceae bacterium (SeqCode)
AAACAGGCGGGCCTGCCGCGCTTCAGCCGTTAGCTCACCCAGCGCTGTCGGCTGTGGCATCGGCAAACCCAACACTTCGCGCCACAGCCCCACATCATCGCCAACGTCTGGCACCAGCGCCTGGGTTTTCATGATGACGGCGGCAATTTGCTGCATCACCGGCATGCCCGTAGCCAGACCAAAATATTCCCGCCAGACGTCTCGCCAGGGGCTGTAGGGGGTATCTTTGGTGTGCGGATAACAAATGCCAATAAGACCTAGCCCGTCGTTGGCCAGCCAATGCTTGACGCCGGTTGCCAGCAAGCGAGACTTGCCCACCCCGGTACCACCATACACGGCCGTTGCGCCACCAATGCCGCGCAAAGCCGCATCCATCCCGCCCAGCAGCAAATCCAGCTCGGCTTCACGACCCACCAACGGCCGTTCCCAGCGATCTATATAGGCGTGCATGAGCGTGGTTACAACGCGATCGCGCTGAACTAAATGTGGCGTAACGGCCGTTTGCTTTCCTTTTAGATGAATTGCGGGCAGCGGCTCGCATTCAATGACCTGACGCGTCCGTTGGGCTGTCACCTGGTCTGTTAAAATGGCGCCCGGCTCGCACACCTGCATCAGCCGCGCCGATAGATTAACGACATCCCCCACAACCGTATACTCGCGCCGCGTGGACGACCCAACCGGACCGGCAAACACCTTGCCCACCGCCACGCCAACACGCTGAGCGCCAATAAAATTGGGCTTCTCGCGCTGAAGGGCCAACAGGCAGCGCAGGGCCTGTTCTGGCGTATCTGGCGCTACCGGCGCGCCAAACATGATGTGCAGCTGATTGCCCTTATCCCCGGTCAGTACGCGATTGACGCGCGCATTTTCCTGCCCGAACCGGCTCACCACCTCGCAGGCCCACTCATAGTAGGCCTGTAGCTGCTGCCCCAAATCGGCCGTATCAATGGCCGACGAATCGTCTTTTCGGTTTTTGTAGTCAAACTGAACAAATATTGTGGTAACGGGGCGATGCTCGGCAATTTCAGTAGCGCCAGTGGAGATCAATCGTCGATAAAGCGCCGGGGGCACAAAGGGCAGAATCACTTCTGCCAGGCGCTGCTGGGCGGCCTCGTCGTAATTGTGCCAAATCAGTTGGGATTGAGCCGGTGGGGATAGAACGGCCGTTTCCAACTTTTGGAACGCTTCCGCCGCTGGCAGACCAGCCTGTTGCAGCACGGCGGCGCTGGCGATAATGTCACCGGCATCGGCGAAGCGTTCAGCCGCGGCAGCTTCGTCCACAGCCGCGCCCGTCAGCACAAACTCCAGGCTTTGCTGCGGATTGCCCACCACAATTTCCTGGCAACGGCCGTAGCCCACGCCAATCTTAATGGTCAGGTCAAAGAAGGGATGCTTACCGGGCGGACGGTTGGTTACCACCCGGCTAAAGCTGGTCAGCATGAGCTGCTGCATCCGTTGGGCGCAAACCAGAGCGCGCTGTGCGGCCGTTCCGTCCGTATCGGGGAAATAAACCGACATGGCATCGCCGTAAAAATGATTCACCGCTCCGCCCAGCTCATGAATCACGTCGATCATGGCCGTGAAGGTCACCAGCAAGACGCGGTTTAGCTCCTCCGCCCCGCGCGGCCCATCAGACGCCAGCTCCTCCGACATGCCCGTGAAGCCAGAGATGTCTGAAAAAAGCGTGGCCGCATTCAGCGCGTGAGGTTCACCCGGCGTGGGCAGACCGTGCCGCAAAATGCGGTCCGCCAGCGTGGTAGGAATATACGCCGCCAACTGGCGTAATGCATCCCCTGTAGCCAATACTTCTTCGCTTGCTGTACTCGTGGACATCGTCTCTACAATGGTGATAAATATCCACAGATTAACGCAGATTAAGCGGATTAAGAATTATAAATCTGCGCCAATCTATGAAATCTGCGGATTTGTCCTCTTACTCATCTTCTTCATGATGGGGATAATACCGCGCATTTAAATAGCCAATTAGTCTCCCCGCCGGATCAGGCGGTACATCATGCCCAAAATATACGTGCTGATGACCATAATCAAATGCCAGGCTGTTGTGCTTCTCACTATAGTAGAACGGGCTTACATGTGCTCTGTCATACGCAGTAGTAAGTCCAAAAATGGTTACGGGTCGGCGCACCACCAGCATGTTTTCATGAACAAACAAAATCTCCCGGTTTGCAGCATAAAATTGCCACTGTCTTAGAACAATACGCCCCAGGATGAACAAAAGGTAGAGTAGGGCCAGCAGCATAACGGTAAAGACAAAAGCAAATCGCGCTCCCGAAAATGCTGTCTGCCAGGTGAAAACAAGGCCGTAAATAGACATGCCTATCCAGGTAAGCAGCATGATAGTGTACAGTGCCAGGTAAATCCACTGCTTCCGGACGGGCAGCACCACCTTCAAGCGCTCCTTGTTTTCTTCAAACTGAATATTTTCAATACTCGGTAACATATGGCCCTATTTTATAGCACCCCACCTAAACTTTCGACCCTAATTCAGGCTCTCTACTTTTCCGCGCTTTCTGGGAATTTAACTTGAGGAATGCAATAGAAGGTAGGCTTCCCTGAGCGCACTGATCTATTGCACTTTAAGAAAATCGTCGGGTAACTGCGTAGGCTGATTAAACTTCGTGGCAGGCGGCCCAATGCAGCGGCTCAATTTCGCGCCACTCGGGGTCAATCTCCTGGCAGTGGGGCTGGGCAATGGGGCAGCGGGGGTGAAAACGGCAGCCGCTGGGCAGGTCGATGGGATTCGGCGTTTCGCCCTGCAAAATGATGCGCTCCCGCCGCAGCCGGGGATTGGGCACGGGCATGACAGACAAAAGCGCTTTGGTGTAGGGGTGCAACGGCCGTTGCAAAACGTCCAATGTTTGGCCCATCTCCACAATGCGGCCCAGGTACATCACCGCAATCCGGTCGGCAAAATAGGCCACCGTGCCCAAATCGTGGGTAATAAACAGCACCGAAATGCCCCGCGTCTCCCGCAAAGACGACAGCAGATTCAAAATCTCGGCGCGGATGCTGACGTCCAGCATGGACACTGGCTCATCGGCCAGCAGCACCTTTGGCTCCAGCACCAACGCTCCGGCAATGACCACCCGCTGCCGCTGCCCGCCCGAAAGCTCGTGGGGATAGCGGTACATAAAATTACTGGCCGGCTTCAGGCCCGCATCCTCCAATGCCCGCACCACCCGCGCCTGCCGTTCTTGCCTGCCTGATGCGAGACGATGTACCAACAACGGTTCGGCCACAATATCACCAATCGTCATCGTCGGGTTGAGCGATTCGTATGGATCCTGAAACACCATCTGAATGTCGCGCCGCATCGCTTGCAGCGCCTTGCCGTCCAGGTGCGTTACATCCCGCCCCTCAAAAAAAATCTGGCCCGAGGTGGACGCTTCCAGGTTCATAAGCGTTAAGGCCAGAGTAGATTTGCCGCAGCCGCTCTCGCCCACCAGTGCCAACACTTCACCCTGCTGCAGCACAAAGCTCACGTCGTCCACGGCGTGAACGAACTTATCTTCTTTGTCCCACAGCGTCGTTTTTTTGACCGGGAACAGTTTTCGTAACTGCTTTACTTCAATGATGGGTTGATGTTCTTTTATCATTTTAAAAAATTTCTAACCTGGCAGGTATGGAACATCTTTAGATGCGGAGCGTGTCTGGCTAAAGCCGTTCGCATCTGAAGATGTTCACTACACGTTTTTATGTGGTACTTACTTCGGAACCGACCAGATGACAACTGGCAAAATGGCCGCCACCTAGCCGGTGCAGCGCGGGCTCCTCCACATGGCAGCGGTCGAACACATGCGGGCAGCGCGGCGCGAAGCGGCAGCCCGGCGGCAGCGCGTTCAGGCGCGGCGGGTAGCCGGGAATGCTGATCAGTTTTTCTGTTGGCCGGGTCAAATCGGGAAAGGCGCGCAGCAACTCTTGCGTGTATGGATGCTGTGGATGGTTAAAAACGGTATCGACATCGGCGTATTCGGCCGTCACACCCCCGTACATTACCAGCACCGTATCGCACATTTCGGCCACCACGCCCAGATCGTGAGTCACGAACAAGATTGACAAACCCAGCTTGTCGCGCAGCTTGCCCAGCAGCTCCAAAATTTGCGCCTGGATCATCACGTCCAGCGCCGTCGTTGGCTCATCGGCAATCACCACCTGTGGGTTGCAGGCCAGGGCCATGGCGATCATAGCCCGCTGGCGCATACCGCCAGAATATTGGTGCGGGTACTGCTCCTTGCGCTCAGCACCGATGCCTACCAGCTCCAGCAGCGCCACAACTCGTTCGGTGACCAGCTTTTTGTCGGTGATGTAGTTGTGCTGGATGATCGCTTCGGCAATCTGGTCGCCTACGGTATGTACCGGGTTCAGGGCGTTCATGGCGCCCTGGAAGATCATGGCAATGTTTTTCCAGCGCACGTCGTCCATTTCTCGCTCAGAAAGTGAAAGCAGGTCCTGGCCCATGAAGTTCATGCGCCCTGATATGATACGGCCGTTCCCCGGCAGCAAGCGCATCAAAGACAGCATCAGCGTTGTCTTGCCGCAGCCGCTTTCCCCCACGATGCCCAGCACCTCGCCTTCACGCAGCGCAAAATTAATGTCTACCAGCGCATGGGCTGGCGGTTCCCCCGGCACCAAAAAGTCGGTGCTCAGATGCTGTACGTCCAATAAAATCGGCGCATTTTCCAACGACCTCATGCACTTACCTCCGCACCTAAATTTTCGGCAGACATTTCTGTACGACGGTCGATCATATGCTTGCCCACTGCCAGATGATGCGATTCCAGGCGCGGATTTAGCACCTGCTCCAGCCCTTGCCCCAGCAGTGTACAGGCCAGCACCGCCCACACAATGCCCAGCCCCGGCGTCACCAGCGCCCACCAGGCGCGCGCGCTCATTGCTCCGCGCGTAAAGGCGAAGTTAAGCATCTGCCCCCAGCTCAAGGCCGTGGGGTCAGACAGGCCCAAAAAGCTGAGCGTGCTTTCATTCAAAATGGCCAATGAGATCACCAACACCGTATTGACCACAATCAATGGCAGCACCATGGGAAAGATATGGTAGCGAATGATGTGCATATTGCCTGCGCCAATCGAGCGGGCGCGCAGCACAAACTTGCGCTGCTTTACCGCCAGCGTTTGCGAGCGCACCAGCCGCGCCGATCCGGTCCAGCCCAGCAGGCCAATCACAAAAATAATATTCCACAAGCTGGGCTTCGTAAGCGCGACAATCACCACTGCCAGCGGCAGGTCGGGACTGACCAGCATGATGTCGGTAATGCGCATCAAGAAATTTTCGGCGCGACCGCCATAAAACCCGGCGACAATTCCCACCAGGCTGCCGATGAAGATGGAGATAAACGAGGCAAAAAAGCCCACAATGAGTGACACCCGTGAGCCGTAAATGAAGTTGGACAGCACGTCCCGTCCGGCATCGTCGGTGCCCAACCAGTGGGCAGCGCTGGGCGGTGCGTAAATATCGTCTATGGTCACGCGCACCACTTCTTTGGGATCGTAGGGAGCAAAAACCGGGGCAAACACAGCCATCAGCACCACGGCCACCAGCATAAATAAACCCACCAATCCCATTCGGCTGCGGCGAAAGCTGCGCCAAAACCCGCTCAGCGAGGTCGTACCGATAGTGGTTTCACTCATAGCCTAGCCCGCCTTTACCCGAGGATCCAGATACGAATACAGCAAATCAGCCACCAAATTGGCAAATATCACGCTTACGGCAATTAGCAAGAACGCGCCTTGCAGCATGGGGTAATCTTTGCGGCCAACGGCCGTAAAAATCGCTCCGCCCAATCCCGGCCAGGAAAAAACCGTCTCGATCTGGATAGCTCCCGCCACCGTAAAGCCCAGGTTTAGAGCAATGATCGTCACCATCGGCAGCATGGCGTTTTGCAGGGCATGATCCTTGAGAATTTGCGCCGTGCGCAGACCCTTGGCTTTAGCCGTCAGAATGTAATCTTCGCTTAGCACATCCAGCAGCGTGCTGCGCATGATCAGCATGTATTCGCCCAAAAATACGATGGTGTAAGTAAGTGTGGGCAGCAGCAAATGCCGTCCCACATCAGCCCATTCCTGCCAAACTGTTGCGAAATTACCACCGGGCGTCGCTTTGCCGCCGGTGGGCAGTCCAAACTCGGTGCTGCCCCAAAATAGCAGGATAATCCCCAGCCAAAACGTAGGCAAACTCCAAAACATTAGGCTGGCCAGCAGCGCACCATAATCAATGCTGGTGCGCGCCCGCCACGCTGCAACAATGCCCAGACCCATCCCCAACACAATTGCGAGAATCTGCGCGATGCCAATGAGCAATACCGTGTTCCACAACTGCTCTTTGAGCATGTCGGCCACGGGGCGATTAGTGTGGTAGCTAATGCCCAGTTCCCCACGCAGCAAATTACCGACGTAAATGAAAAGCTGGGTGTCCAGTGGGTTGACACGACAGCTGCCAAACTCCACCGGATTAAGCGACTCGAAGCAGTTAATAACTGGCTTATCCAGGCCAAACCGCTCGCGGATGGCGGCCACCGCGTCCTGCGTCAGGCGCGGATCGCGTATGCCCGCCCGCGCCGGATCGCCCGGCAAAATGCGGAACAGAAAAAAGTTGAGCAAGATGACGATGAGCACAGTCAGCAGCGCCCAGCCGATCTTTTTGAGTAGGTAGCGGGAGTGTCGCATTTCTGTTTTTGGCAATCAGTATTCAGTATTTAGTGGTCAGTATTCAGTAATCAATAAAATACTGATCACTGAATACTGCTTCACTGCATACTGTTTTACTGAATACTGCCTACCGAACCGGCTCAATCACCAGTAAGGAGCTGGGATCTTCCAGGGCTACTTTACCGGCGTCGGTTTGCCAGCCGGTGAAGCGGTCGGTGCGGAAGGCCTGTACAGACTGGGAGTAGAAGGGAATGATGTAAACCACGTCTTCATGCACAATGCGCTGCATCTCCCAAACGATGTCGATGCGGGCGTCCTGGTCGAGTTCCACCGCTTGCTGCCGGTAGAGCTCGTCGTACTCGGGGTTGGCGTAGCCAGTCTCGCTGTTACCGGTGGGGATTTCTTCCGTGAGCATGACGCTGAGCAGGAAGTTGGGATCGGGATCAGAGCCCCAGCCCCAAAGGATGACGTCAAAGTCGAAAGCTGGGCAGCAAATGGACGTGAGTGCGTCGGGGTCCAGAGCCTGAAGCTGGGTGCCGATGCCGATCTCGGCCCACATACTTGCAAGCAGCTCGGCCATGCGCGGTGCGTTGGTACTGTCGCCGGGCCAGTTCATGCGCAGATTCAGCGGAGAGCTGCCGTCGGGCATTTCGCGAATGCCGTCATTGTCGGTGTCCAGATAACCGGCGTCGTCCAGAATCTGGTTCGCCACGGCGGGATCGTAGGCGTAATCTTCCAGTGAGTCATTGTAAAAGACGCCCAGGCTGTCGGGAATAAGCGTGAGGCCGGGCGCGCCAAGCCCTAGCAGCACTACGTCGATGATTTGCTGCTTATCGGTGGCATGGGCCAGGGCCAGACGCACCTGTCGGTCCAGCAAGGCCGGATGGCCAGTGCAAACGCCGTCATCAGGCGGGCAGTTTTCCGGCGCGGTCTGGTTGAGAATGATGTCTGTGACGCTGGGGGCCAGCGGTGGGCCAATGACCAGTTCGATATTTTCTTCGTTGCGCAAGGAGGCCACGGCCGTATTCGGCATTTCGGTAATCATATCCACCTGACCCGTGCGCAGGGCCTGCACCAGGGCATCCTGGTTTTCAAATGTCTGGAATACCACCTCGTCGATGATGGGGCCAAGCAGATAATGGTCTTTTACTCCTTCCAGGCGCACAAATTCATTTTGGGCGTACTCCACCATTTTGAACGGGCCAGAGCCAATCATCGCCTCGTTCTCAAACTCAGCTATGGCCGCTCCTTCCAGCCCTCCCCAGATATGTTCTGGAACCACATACAGGAAAACGAGCTGGCTTTCAATATTGGGAATGGCATCGGTGAGCGTAATGACCACATTGTTGCTGTCATCGGCCTCAACCGATGCGAAAAATTCGGTGTAGACTGGCAGGAAAGGAAAATCTTCCTGGCTGGCGTACAGGTTATACGAAAAGGCAATGTCTTCTGCCGTCAGCGGCTCGCCATCATGAAAGGTGATGCCGTCACGAATGTGGTAGGTGTATACCAGCCCATCGTCGGAAACATCCACACTGTCGGCCAGCTCCAGGCTGTATGTGCCGTCCAGCTCCAGCTGGTACATGGAGTCATAGACCATCTCAAATAAAGTGTATGCCTCGGCGAGAACGGCCGTTCCTGGGTTTAGCGTGTCCGGGCTGCCCGCCCAGCCAATGCGCAAAACAACTGGTTCACCGCTGTCTGTTTCTGTTTCGGCAACCCCATCGGCCGTGTCCGTTTCACCATCGGCGTCAGTTTCGCTGCCCGTGTCTGTTTCCGTGCCGCCACAGGCAACCAGCAAAGCAGCTATCAATATCAATAGAAACAACCACAGTTTAAAGACAACATTCTTTTTCATCTTCTATTTCTTCTCCTTCCTTTAAAGAAATGATTTTGGATTTTATATAAGGTATTGGCTTATTTGGCTACGAGAGAACTCTATCTCCCACAAATTTGGGCTCTACTTCATGGCAGGCTACAAAATGCCCCGCTGTGATCTCACGCCAGACCGGTTCATGCGTGGCGCAGTGCGGCTGAGCAATTGGGCAGCGGGTATGAAAGCGGCAGCCAGATGGCGGGTCGATGGGACTGGGCACGTCGCCAGTGAGAATAATGCGCTGTCGTTTACGCGATTTCTTAGGGTCTGGCACGGGAACGGCCGATAACAATGCCTGTGTATAAGGGTGCAGCGGATTTTCGTACAGCTCGTCCTTCTCGGCCAGCTCCGCCAATACCCCCAGGTACATCACCGCCACCCGCGTACAAATGTGGCGCACCATGCTCAAATCATGGGCAATAAACAGATAAGTTAAATTAAACTGCGCCTGCAAATCTTCCAGCAGATTCACGACCTGAGCCTGAATCGACACGTCCAGGGCCGATATTGGCTCATCGCAAACGATAAACTCCGGCTCAGAGGCCAAAGCACGGGCCACGCCAATGCGCTGCCGCTGCCCGCCGGAAAATTCGTGAGGAAACCGGTTCACATACCGACTGCTCAGACCTACCAACTCCATCAGCTCCTTCACCCGCTCAGAGCGCGCCTTTTGGTTGGGCAGCAGTTTATGCACCCGCAGCGGCTCGCTCACAATTGCGTTCACTGTCCAGCGGGGGTTGAGCGAGGCAAATGGGTCTTGAAAAATCATTTGTGCCTTGCGCCGCACCTGCTGCAGCGTTTTGCCAGACGCTGAGCGCACGTCTAAACCCGAAATGTTAATTTCACCCTCAGTTGCCGGATATAGGCCGAGGATGGTGCGTCCAGCCGTGCTTTTACCGCAGCCACTTTCGCCTACCAGCCCCAGCGTCTCGCCGCGCGCAATGTCAAAGGTAATGCCATCCACCGCCTTCACGGCCCCAACCGTGCGCTGAATAACGATTCCCTGCTGAATGGGAAAATGCTTCTTTAAATCCTTCACGGCAACGAGCGTATCTGAGCCGTTAGTGGCAGCGGTCATCGTGGTTCTCCTGTTTCGACATCGACCCAGCAGGCGGCTTTGTGCCCGGCGGAAACCGGGAAAAGCGGCGGCATTTCTGTGCGGCAGCGGTCTATGACGTAATCACAGCGCGGGGCAAATGGGCAGCCATGCGGGGCAATGAGCAGATTAGGCGGTGCGCCGGGAATCGATTTAAGACGACTTTCCCGCCGCTGGTCCACGCGCGGCAGGGCGGCCAGTAATGCCAGAGTATAGGGGTGCTGCGGCCGTTCATACAAATCATCCACAAGGGCCTCTTCTACAATGTAGCCCGCGTACATCACAATGACCCGGTCGGCCATTCCAGCCACAACGCCCAGATCGTGCGTGATCCAGATCATGGCCATGCCCATCTTTTCGCGCATGCGGATGACCAGATCGACAATTTGCGCCTGAATGGTGACATCTAGGGCCGTTGTTGGCTCGTCGGCAATGAGCAGGCTGGGGTTGCAGGCCAACATCATGGCAATCATTACCCGCTGGCGCATCCCGCCAGAAAATTGGTGCGGATAGCTACCCAGGCGACGAGCCGCGTCTGATATGCCTACCAGCTCAAGCAGATCCACCGCCCGCTTACGGGCCTGCTCCATTTCCATGTGGTAATGTTTTTGCAGCGCTTCGGTGAGCTGCCGTTCGATGCTCAAAACCGGGTTGAGCGAGGTCATTGGGTCTTGAAAGATCATGCCGATTTCGCTGCCGCGCAGCTGCTCAAGAGCCGCTTCGGACAGACGGAGCAGGTCGCGCTCCAGCCACAGGGCACGGCCGTTTACAATCTTGCCAGGCGGTATGGGAATCAGCCCCAAAATAGACATCATGCTGACCGACTTGCCACAGCCGCTCTCACCCACTACCGCCACCGCCTCGCCCTCCCGAATATGGTAAGAGATGCCGTTCACCGCGTGAACTGTTCCTTCCGGCGTGTCGAAATGGACCTGGAGGTTTTCAACTTCAAGAATTTTGGGGTTGGGTGAGTTCATAGTGATCTAGATAAGATGAAGATTGGTCCAATCTGGCAGATTGGACCAATCTAATCGACGTTATACTGCCCGGCTTCGCGGGTCCAGAGCATCGCGCAGGCCGTCGCCCACAAAATTGATGCTGAGAACGGTTAATACGATCAGCAAGCCAGGAAAAATCCACAGCCACGGCGCTGACTCGATATAGTTATAGGAGCCATCGAGCATATTGCCCCAGGTGGCGGTGGGAGGCTGTACTCCCAGCCCCAAGAAAGAAAGCCCAGCCTCTAGCAGAATCGCGCTGGCCACGCCCAGGGTGGCAGAAACCACAATGGGCGCAATGCTGTTTGGCAGGATGTGCTTGAAAATGATTTCTCTATTGGGGGTGCCGATGGCTTTGGCCGCCAGGATAAATTCGTTTTCTTTGACCGAAAGGAATTCGGCCCGGACAATGCGAGCCAGGTACATCCAACTGGTGAAGCCGATAATGAGAATAATGGCGATGACGCTGCCGCTAAAGGTGCGCCCTAAAATAGTCAGGTTGGGGATAGTGCCGCCAAAAAATTTAGCCATGACAATCAGAAGAAAAAGCTGCGGGATGTTCAAGGCAGCCTCGGTGAAGCGCATGAGAAACGCATCAATTTTGCCGCCGTAGTACCCGGCCAGGGCGCCAATCAGCACACCGATGGCGGTTTCTAGAATTACGGCCGTTAACCCGATCAGCAAAGAAATCTGCCCGCCGTAAATCGTGCGAATTAAGATATCGCGCCCGACCGTGTCTGTGCCAAACGGGTGAGCGGCCGTTGGGCCAGTCAGCCGCAGCCCTGTGTCGGTAAAATTGGCCTCGGCTTCGCTATAAATCAATGCCCCACCAAAGGCGTAAACGAAAAGCAAAATGATGATCACCGTGCCGGCCAGGGCCATCTTGTGACGGCGAAAGCGCCGCCAGGCCATTTGCCCCAGGGTGAGCGGCGGGGCTACCAGATCATCGGCACCCAGTTGGAGGGTTGCTACCGAAGGTTCGACTGTGCTCATAATAGCCCCTTAATCATACCGGATGCGTGGATCCAACACCGCATAAGTGATATCGGTCAAAATCTGGAAAACGATAACGGCCACCGACAAAAGCATCAGAATCCCCATAACCACGGGCACGTCGTTGCGCGAGACGTGATCCAGAAAAAGGCGGCCCATGCCCGGCCAGGCAAAGATGCGCTCCGTCACCACAGCGCCGCCCAACAAAAACGGAATATCCAGGCCAACGACGGTGACAATGGGCAGCGAGGCATTTTTTAGGGCGTGAACCAATATGACGGTTCGCCCTTTCAGCCCCTTGGCTTTGGCGGTGCGAATGTAATCCTGGTTCATCACTTCCAGCATGGTGCTGCGAATGTAACGACTGTAAGCGGCCGTACTGATGATAGCCAAACTCAGCACAGGCAAAATTAGGTGCAGCAACACCTGCCCGGTCGTTTTGCCCACTTTAGGATCGAACATGCCCACTGCCGGGAGGTGGGGAAGCCCCCAGCGCTGAAAGTTGACGGAAAAGATGTAGATAGAGAGCAGGGCAATGAAGAAGATGGGCATGGAGTAGCCAACGAAGGAAACGGCCGTAATCACATGATCAAACAAAGAATATTGCCGCAGCGCTGAATACACACCAATCAACAGCGCAAGCACAATAATGACCACTTCCGCAGCCACCATCAAGATCAAAGTATTGGGCACCCTGTCCCAAATTACCTCCAATACCGGTTTGCCCCGATTGACCAATGAAGTGCCAAAATCACCGCGCAAAACTCCTTTACGATGACCAGGCGTTTCCGCGACGCCGTCACCATCCACGTCAAAAGTAGACCAATCATTGCCAACCAGCCAATAGACGTATTGCAGGTAAATAGGCTGGTCCAGCCCCAACTGCCGCGTCAGCCGTGCGCGGTCATCCGGCCGAGTCGCCCGTCGGCCGCCCATCGTCGCCAGCGGATCACCCATATTTTGCATCAGGATGAAAAGGACAACGCTAATAATGAGCAGCAATGGAACGGCTTGCAGTAGGCGGCGAATAATGTATCGGCTCATACTCAATGATTTTTAGGAATTCAGGGAAAGAATGGTGATGCGTGAAACGTGCTGATTCACGTTTCACGCATCACACCTAATACGATTTCTCTTACCTAAACTCCGCTAGACGCCCTTATTCATTCAAATCCCATTCAACAATGTTGTAGAACGGTGTCGCTCCAGACATCTTCACACCTGTAAGCCTGGAACTGAGGGCCCAGATATCTGGGTCTTGCCAGATACCAAGCCAGACGACGTCGTTGTACATGATGTCGGTGATCTCGTAAAACGTTTGCTGCCGATCTTCAAAATTGATCTGGCTGGTTTGCCGCGTAAACAGCTCATCCAGACGGTCATCACACAGGCGCTGCCAGTTACCACCGTCTGG
>JBHIWP010000152.1:0-13012 GCA_041987425.1 Promineifilaceae bacterium (SeqCode)
GTCTTGTCAAAAAAAGGAATGATTGATGAATCTGGAAACCCTCTTTTCTTTCAGCAGCCTGCTCGTGATGCCGTTTTGGCTGCTGCTAATCTTTTTGCCTCGCTGGCGCTTGACGGAGCGGGTGATGGCTGGGCCGTGGGTGGCTGTTCCGGCGGCGCTGTTGTATGCGGTGCTGGTGCTGCCTCGTTTTGTGGAGCTGTTTACGGCCGTTCTCAATCCTACACTCAGCGGCGTGACTGCGCTGCTGGGTGACCCTGCCGGAGCGGTGATCGCCTGGGCGCACTTTTTGGCGTTTGATCTGTTCGTGGGACGCTGGGTTTATCTGGACGGCCGTTCCCGGGGCATCTCTGCCTGGATTACGTCACCCATTTTGTTCATGGTGCTGATGCTGGGACCGATTGGCTTTTTGCTCTACCTGCTGGCGCGCACGGTCGCTACCCGTCAGTTTTCGGCAGACGGCCGTTCTGCTTTATAATTGCCCGATGCTGAAGCTAAAATCGAACCGGCAGTACTCGAACTACAACTTTTGGCTGCTGAATGCGGCCGCTTACCTGACCTGGTTGGGGGTGGTGGTTCTGGTGCTGCCGGATCTGGCAGGCCATCCCCAGCGAACCATCATCCTGGTGCTGCTGGGTCTCTTTTTTGTAGGGCTGACCGTTTACGCATTTTTGGAGGATCAGCCGCTTTTGCTGCATCTTTACCTGCTTTTTCAGGTGGGTGTTGCCCTGGGTATTTCTGCTCTTTCTCCGTCAAGTGTAGTTAGCCATGTGGCTACCTTCTTCTTCATTTTAAGCGCCCAGGCCATGCTCTTTTTGCCGCTGCTTCCCGGTGTGTTGTGGATTATAGTCTTTACCGTTGTTACCTTCCTGGGCGGGGTATTTGCGTTTGGCGCGGTTGAAGCGGTGAGCCTCATTGCCGTCATAGGCGGGTATCTTTTCTTTGGCACGTTTGGGGCCGGGCTGCGCCAGGCCAACGAAGCGCGGCAGCACAGCCAGAAATTACTGGCCGATTTACAGGAGGCGCACGAGCAGCTACAGGCATTTACCAGCCAGGCGCAGCAGCTGGCCGTTGCTGAAGAACGCAACCGGCTCGCGCGCGAAATGCACGATGCCCTGGGGCACCGCCTGACGGTGGCAGTGGTGCAGCTAGAGGGGGCCAAGCGTCTTATTCCTATTGATCCAGAGCGATCTGCCAGCATGATTGAGGTGATGCGGGCGCAATTAAAGCAGGCGCTGGCTGAGCTGCGCCAGACTGTTTCTGCGCTGCGCTCGCCGGAAGCTGTGGAGGCGCTGTCAGATTCTCTGGAGGCGGCCGTAACCCATCTGGCACAGACGTTTCAGGAGGCCACCGGTCTATCAATTGATGTTACTATCGAAGAAGACCTGCCTCTTTTGCCGGAGTCTCATCGCCTGGCGCTTTACCGGGCCGCCCAGGAATCGCTGACAAATGTGCAGCGACACGCCAATGCGCGGCAAGCGTGGCTTGTGTTGGCAGCAGACGCCACGCACGTCACCCTGACGGTTTCTGATGACGGAAAGGGATTGGGCGATGAGGTGGCAGACGGCCGTTTTGGCTTAGTTGGCTTGCGTGAGCGGGCCAGGCAGTTAGGCGGATCGGTTAATTTGGCTGCGGCAGACGAGGGGGGCGCCCAGCTAATTATGCAGCTGCCCGTGCCTATTGTGGAGGCAGCCGATGCCTGAGCCGATTCGCGTGCTTTTGGTGGATGACCAGCGGCTCATGCGTGACGGATTGTGTACGCTGCTTGAGCTGGAAAGTGACCTGGAAGTGGTGGGCGAGGCCGGAGACGGGCAGGAAGCCATACAGGCCTATGCGGAGCTGCAGCCGGACGTGGTGTTGATGGACATTCGCATGCCCACCATGAACGGGGTGGACGCCACAGCACGCCTGTGCCAGGATTGGCCAGAGGCGAATATTATCATTTTAACGACGTTTGATGACGATGAATATGTTTTTGAGGGGCTGCGTGCCGGTGCCAAAGGCTATTTGCTCAAGGACGTGTCTGGGGAAGAGTTGGCAACGGCCGTACGCGCCGTGGCGGGTGGCAGTGCTTTGCTGGGTTCATCCGTGGCGCGGCGCGTGTTGACGCAATTTGCTGGCCTGGCTCCGGCAAAGGTCGAAAACTCGTTGCCCGAACCGCTGTCTGAACGAGAGCAGGAAATCTTGAAGCTTATCGCCCAGGGCTTGAGCAATCCCGAAATTGCCGACCGTCTTTTCCTGGCCGAAGGAACGGTCAAAAATTACGTCTCCAATATCTTGCAAAAGACTAACACTCGCGACCGCACCCAGGCGGTTCTTAAAGCACAATCCCTTGGCTTGCTGAATCAACAAGATACCTAATACTCATTTGCTCCTTGACAGGCCCAATTAATCTTCTAAAATATAGAAGAAATACGACTTGGGGAAAAGTTTATGGAGATCTTGACGCGAACAGAGGAGATTATTTTGCTGGCCGTGCACCGTTTGGGTGACAATGCTTATGGCGTTACGATACGCCAGGAAGTGGAGCAACTCGTCGGCAAATCGTATTCGGTAGGGGCCATTTATGTGCCGCTGGACCGAATGACGGAGCGCGGCTGGCTGAGGACGACGACTGGAGCGCCAACGGCCGTTCGCGGGGGGCGCGCCAAGCGCTTCTATGAAGTGACACCAGAAGGCAAGCAGGCGTTATTAGCGGCCAAAGAGCTTCAGGATAGGCTGTGGTCGGCCGTTCCTGAGCTGAACATGGAGGGTGGGGCATGAGCAAGAATTCATCAATGCTGCCTCGCTTTGCAGAGGCGCTGCTGCACTGGCTGGATGCGCCCGATTACATCGTTGGTGATTTTGTGGAGGAATTTGAGAATTTAGCGATGCAGAACGGCCGTTTTCAGGCCACCCTATGGTTCTGGCAGCAGCTAATCCGCTCAATTCCGGCATTATGCCAAAGGAGATGGCAAATGATGAGGCAAAGGTTAACCAGGCGAGATAAGCAATATTTTGTATTTGGCGTCTTACTACTTATTCCGGCACTGCTGCTGGGGGTCACCGGTGTTTTACATTCGATCTTTGGTATTTCAGGCCCTATGCACAGCCTGTTTGATTCTGTGGGCAGCCGTCCACTGCTGGCCTGGGTTGTTCATCCTGTGGTGATCCTGGGCGGGCTGGCGGCGGCATTTGTTTTGAACGCACTGCCAGTTTTGCAAATCAGCCTGCGCAATCAGGAAGAAGCGCTGGTGGGTTCGCTAACAATTCGCAAGGGCTATTGGCTGCACCTGGGCGTATTGGCGACGGCCGTACTGTTTCTGCTGATCATTTTTCTTTACTTGCTGGTTGAGAATTTCTAGCGTTACTCTTGCAAATCGTGGGCGATGAGCGCAACGCAGTCGCCTATTTCCACAAATCCAGGACCGCGACTGCCAATTAAGGTGCCGCTGGTAAGGGCACGAACAACCTGGGGCGCGTCTTCGGGATGCTGCACAAAATGCACTTGCCCAAGCGGTTGGTCTGTGGACACCTCTCTGCCCAAATCAAAAAATGGCTCATAGATGCCGTTGGTCATGGCGTAATGGTAATTGGTGGCGCTGGGGGTTTCCATCAGGCGCATGGGGGACAGGCCGCGCTGCTCACAGGTGAGAATATCCCCCTGTAATATCTGCAAATGTTTAAGAAAGTTGCGCGTGCCTGTTTCGGCCAGTTGCAGAGTGTGGGATGTGAGACGGCCGTTTCCCCCAATTTCAGCACATAAAAATATCTTCCCCAATTGCTCAACTGCATAATCCAACAAGCCTTCGCCTGTAAACTCTTCCATCAGCAGACCCACCGGGGCCTGAAAAGCCTCAAGGGCGGCCCGTGTGGCCGCCATCTGTTCATAGTTTTCCAGGTAGTGCATGCTGATATACGGATACAGATCAAGCGAATAGCCGCCTGAATGCAGATCCAGCACCGCATCGCACAGCGGCAAAATGATGTCGTTGACGTAATGGGCAATGATCTGGGTGATGGTTCCATTGGGCCGACCCGGGAAGGAGCGGTTCATGTCCAGCCCGTCAAAAGGCGAGACACGCTGACCGGCGTTAACGGCTGGCAAGTTTAGCGCGGGCAGGATGATGATGCGCCCCCGCACCTGCTCCGGTTCTAATTCTCTGGCCAGCTTCAGCAGGCAGACGGGGCCTTCATACTCTCCACCGTGGCTACCACCCACCAGCAAAGCCGTGGGGCCACGGCCGTTTTTAACAACAATGATAGGCAGCAGCACCTTGCCCCAGGCAGAATTATTGCGGGAGTGGGGGACGCGCAAATAGCTAACCTGCTTCCCCTCTTTTTCATAATCAATGTTGGTCTGTACAGGCGTATCCATCACGGTTCCTTTCTAATCTAAACCTCTAAACCACAAAAAGCTTGCGTTCCAGGTTCGTAATCAGTTCACAGCCACTTTCGGTTACGCAGACAGTCTCCGAAAAGCCGATTCCCCCTTTCCCGGGAATTTGCGCCCAGGGAATTAAGTGGAAGGTCATGTTGGATTGCAGCGTTTGCGCTTCATTTTGCACCAGGCTAAGAATGTGCCCCTCACCCCAGTCCGGCGGCAGGCCAATCCCCACCGAGTAGCCGGTGCGGGAACCTTGCTGCGCGCCCAGGCGTGAATTGGCTATGACAGCGCGGCCAGCGGCATCCACGGCGTGAGATGTGACGCCTGGCTTAATAACTTGCAGGCAGGCATCCATTGCTGCCTGCACCAGCTTTTCCGCCTCCCACAGGCTGTTATCTGGCTCGCCCACAAAGACCGTGCGCATCATGGGGGCGTGGTACCGTTTTAAACAGCCGCTTACTTCCAGGAAGACCGGCTCGCCAGACTGTATGACGCGGTTGGTCCAGGTAGCGTGGCCAATTGCGCCGCGTTCCCCAGAAGCAA
The DNA here is from genome assembly GCA_041987425.1 of Promineifilaceae bacterium (SeqCode). Lineage (GTDB taxonomy): Bacteria > Chloroflexota > Anaerolineae > Promineifilales > Promineifilaceae > Leptofilum. Next base: position 4,907 of record JBHIWP010000152.1, read on the forward strand.
CAAAGGGCTGAATGGAAGGCCACTCGCTGCCTGCCTTGATCTTGGCGTAATGAATTTCGGCCGCTACGTCTCCCTCCGTGGCGCCAGCGGTCACGGCGTCGATGCCCGCCTTCATACCGGCTTCTGTGGTGCGGGCAACTTGCTGCATCAGGCTAATTTCTTCATCGGATTTGATGAGCCGACCGGCTTCAATGATGCCTGAGCAGTCGGCAAAGGTGGCCTGGGGACACTGCTGGAAGAGCGTTTGCTGCTGTACGGCCGTAAAAAACCAGCAGTTCTTCTCGATGCCAATGCGCTTTTTCTCCAGCCCAAATTCAGCCAGGGCCTCCGCCAAACGCACCACGGGATTTTGCGTATCTTCATACGGCCGTCTTTCTTCCAACCAGGTATAGGCTTCCATGCCGCTGTCTTCTAAGCGGCGGCAAACGGCAAAGGGTTCACCTTCAAGGGGAACGACGACTGAATTGAAGTAGTAGTGACCTGGGCTTTCGAACCCGGTGAGGTAGCAAATGTTTTCTGGCGTTGTGGTGATGACAACGTCCAGAGCGGCTTCTGCCATTCGCCGACGCAGTTCGTTCAGGCGACGGCCGTATTCGTTTAGTGAGAAGATGAGATCGCTTCGCTGACGCATAAAAAACCTCCTATTGGTTGTGATCACCTTAGCAGCCGGCAATCTCTAGTGAATGGTGTGTGCCAAATATTTTATGTATTCGGCAAAAAGCTTTTGCAGAAAATCATCGGTGATAGGCCAATTACCTGTGTAAAAGCCGAAATTTAGCCCAGTTTATTTCAAATTTCTCTTTGGCTTTTACATATAACCTTTGTCATGCAGGGCTCCTGAAGAGGGGCGTAAAAGAATTGACAGATTATGGAGGTTATGCTAAAGTCAGCTTGCAGCGACCTGCAACAACTTGTAACAACCAATGTACAACACGTTACAAAGCAGATTATAGCGATTGCTAACTGAAAGTCAAAACGCGGCGAATCCCTCAAGCCCATAGAAAAATCGATAATAGCAATGAGTTCAGACGAGAAAACAACTGTAGAGCCCGAAACCATTTATGAGGAAATTCTCGAGCGCATCTGCTTGCTTGAGTACCCACCGGGTGACATGCTTAGCGAGAACGCTCTGGCGACCGAATATGGCGTCAGTCGCAGCGTCATGCGGCGTGTGTTGTGGAAGCTCGAGCAGGATGGGCTGATCAACATTAGCAAAGGTTCTGGGGCAGTGGTAACGGCCGTAGACATCAAATCCCTCAAAGAAGTCTATGTCGTACGCCAAAAGCTTATTGAATTGGTGGGAGAGTTGCGGCCGGTGCGCATTACGGATGACATCATCACTGCGCTGGAGGCGTTGGCGGAGCAAACCCAACAGATTCGCGATCAGTACGCTCCCAAAGCATTGGCCCGGCTGTACTATTCATTTCACCTGGAAATGCTCAAGGCCATTCGCAATACCTTTCTCAGAGAAATTACCGACAAACTTTATCACCGTACCGCCCGTGTTTGGCTTCAACTTTTGCCCGATCTGAACTGGGAAGAGGAAGTTGATATCATGCTCGATGAAATGCAGGGCGTGTTGGAAGCCCTGCGCAATGACGATATGCCAGCGGTGGCTCAGGTTCGGCGTGAGCATATGGCCATGCTCTTGCAGCGAATTAACAACTATTTGGGGGAGGCCTGACCCGATTAAAACGAAAAATGGCTATGCATCGTGAAAGTGCATAAATATTCAATGCTTTTCTACAAGGAGGTGGCTATAGAAAAATTCGCCGTAAAAGGTCCACTTGAAAAGAAATTCTCAACGTATCCCTTAGAGAAGATTAGGAGGAGAACATGCATTTTCGTAAATTTTTGATGTTAATTGGGATCAGTTTAATTTTGGCGCTGGCAGTAGGTGCCTGTTCAGGCGATTCAGCTGAACCGGACGGAGCCGACACCGCCCAGGAGGACGCCGGTGATGCCGAAGAAACCACTTTAGAGCGCGCCCGGCGAGAAGGCGTAATCCGCGTTGGCTTTGCCAATGAAAACCCCTATGCGTTTGCCCAGCCAGACGGCACCCTCTCTGGAGAAGCTGTAGAGGTTGCCCGCGAAGTTTTCCGTCGTATGGGTATCGAGGAGATGGAAGGCGTTCTGACTGAATTTGGCTCGCTCATTCCTGGCCTGCAGGCTGGCCGTTTTGATGCCATCACCGCTGGCATGTATGTGAACCCCACGCGCTGCGAGCAAGTGCTTTTTGCCGATCCAGAATACACCATTGGTGATGCACTGATTGTCGCTGCAGGCAACCCGCACAATTTGCACAGCTACGAGGATATTGCCGCTAACCCAGACGTCACTGTTGGCACGGGCGCTGGCTACCTGGAAAACGATTACATGAAGGCCGTTGGCGTGTCTGAAGACCAGATTGTGAACTTCCCCGACGATCCGTCTGGGTTTGCTGGGTTGCAGGCTGGCCAAATCGACGCCTGGACCGGCACGCGCCCCACGCTGCTGCGCACCCTGGCCGATGCCGGTACAGATGAGTATGAGCTAGCCGATCCGTTCACTCAGCCAGTGATTGACGGCGAATCTGTGGCTAATTTCGGTGCAGCCGCTTTCCGCTATGATGACATGGATCTGCGTCAGGAATTCAATAAGCATCTTGAAGACATTAAGGCAGAAGGAATGCTCATTGAGCTTATCGGCCAATTCGAAGGATTTGATGAAGGCGCTTTGCCCGGGGATACGAAGGCAGAAACTATTTGCCCCGATGCTTACGCTGATATCGAATAAGCTACAAACAATCTGACCAAAAAAATAGAAGCCTGGCGGGTGTGTTTCATCCGTCAGGTTTTCATGGAGAAACAAGATGCAGATCTTTGAGCAGGTCGAATCCCAGGTTAGAAGTTACATCAGAGCTTTCCCCACGGTGTTTGCTAAGGGTAAAGGCGCGACGCTTTACGATGAAGCCGGTAGGGCTTACATTGACTTCTTTGCCGGTGCCGGGACGCTAAACTACGGCCACAACAACGAAGCTATCACCACAGCTATGATCGACTATCTCCGAAACGACGGCGTGGTGCACGGGCTGGACATGGGCACGACGGCCAAAAAACAGTTTTTGCAAATTTTTACGGAAACGATTTTGGCGCCGCGCAATCTCACTTATAAGATTCAGTTCACCGGGCCAACGGGCACAAACTGTGTAGAAACGGCGCTAAAGCTGGCGCGGCGAGTGAAGGGCCGGGCCAACATCATTTCTTTCACCAATGGCTTTCACGGATTGACAATGGGGGCAACGGCCGTTACCGGCAACAAAAATTACCGCCACGAATCCTACGTCAATAGGTCCAACGTTTCCTTCATGCCCTACGATGGTTACCTGGGAGCAGAGTTCAACACCATTAATTATTTGCGTAAGGCCCTGGAAGATAACAGCAGCGGTTTAGACATTCCTGCGGCCGTTCTTGTGGAAACCGTGCAGGCTGAGGGCGGCGTTAACGTTGCCAGCTTTGAGTGGCTGCGCCAGCTAGAGCAGGTGTGCCGCGACCACGATATTTTGCTGATCATCGACGATATTCAGGTGGGAAACGGCCGTTCTGGTGACTTTTTTAGCTTTGAAGCCGCTGGCATCTCGCCCGACATGGTCACAATCTCCAAGTCCATAGGCGGTGGCCTGCCTATGGCTATTTTGCTGCTGAAGCCAGAGCTGGACGCCTGGAAGCCGGGCGAGCACACGGGCACCTTCCGTGGCAACAATCTGGCCTTTGTTGCTTCTGCGGCCGCAATTTCCACCTACTGGCAGGACGAGGCATTCAGCCAATCAGTTCACCACAAGTCTGCCATTCTCAAAGATGAGCTGCAAAAAACGGCGCAGGAATTTCCCTCCCTGCAGGCCAACGCGCGTGGCCGAGGTCTGATTTATGGCCTGGAAATTCCCGCTGCCGGATTTGCCAAAAAAGTTTCGCAGCGCGCCTTCGAAAAAGGGCTGGTCATTGAGCTGGCAGGTGCGCGCAGCCAGGTGGTGAAATTTCTTCCGCCGCTCATCGTTGATGAGGACACGCTGCACAAGGGCATCGAGATTGTGAACGAAGCCATTGCCGAGACGGTGAACGGTAGTCGGTAATCAGTTGGTCAGTAATCAGTAGGTTGGTTAGTTGTTTACTAATCACTGAATACTGACTTTCTGATCACTGGTCACTGCAGAAAACCCACTAGAGAAAACTGAACCATGAAAATGTTACTGAATGGGGAATGGGTGGACCGTTCCCAAAAGATTGAGGTACGAAATCCCCAGGATGATAGCCTGGTGGATACGGTGCCGCGGGCAACGGCCGCAGACATGGAGACAGCGATTGAAGCGGCCGTTGCCGGGTTTGCGCGGGCGCGAGAGATGCCTGTGCACCAACGGATGGCGATTCTGCAAAAAACGGCCGATATTTTGGCCGAACAGCACGAAGCATACGCTCGCATCATCGCTCAGGAAGGCATCAAGACAATCCGCGAGGCGCGCAAGGAAGTTACTCGCTGTATTCAGACAATTCGCATCAGCGCCGAGGAGGCGCGCCGCCTCAATGGTGAGACGATTCCCTTTGACCAGATGCCCGGCAGCGAAAACCGGGTGGGTTACTATCGCCGCGAGCCGATTGGCGTCATTGGGGCTATCACCCCCTTTAATGACCCGCTGAACCTTGTGGCGCACAAGGTAGGGCCGGGGCTGGCCGGTGGCAATGCCGTCATTGTAAAGCCAGACAGCAAGACGCCGCTCAGCGCGCTCTGGCTGGCTCGCGCCATTCATGAGGCGGGCACTCCCCCGGGCGTGCTGCAGGTGATCACCGGGCCGGGACGCGAAATTGGCGATCTGTTGGTGACGGACCCGCGCGTGCGCATGATTTCGTTCACGGGCGGGCTGAGCACCGGCGAGGCCATTATGCGCAAGATGGGCCTGAAGAAGGTGGGCATGGAGCTGGGCAGCAACTGCCCGGTGATTGTGATGGACGACGCTGATCTGACACAGGCGGTGGAGGCGAACGTGAGCGGTGCCTTTTGGGCGGCCGGGCAGAACTGCCTGCACGTGCAGCGGCTGCTGGTGCAGGACGGCATCTACGACGATTTCAAGGCGCGATTTGTGACCGCGGCCGCCGCCTACCGCCTGGGCGATAAGCTGGACGAGACTACCGATATGGGGCCACTGATCAATGAAACGGCCGCAAAAAACGTAGAAAAAATGGTCAACGAAGCCGTAGCTGCCGGGGCGATCGTGCTCACCGGCGGCACGCGTGAAGGCACTTTCTACGATCCCACCGTGCTGGAAAATGTGCCTGACTCCGTGCCGCTAGCCTGCGAGGAGATTTACGGGCCGGTGACGGTGCTCTACCGCTTTAGCGAACTGGAAGAGGCCATCGAACGGGCCAACGAAGTGGACTATGGTTTGCAGGCGGGCATCTTTACCCGCGACATGCAAACCGCGTTCCGCGCCGCGGCCCGGCTGGAGTGTGGCGGCGTGATGATCAACGACAGCACCGATTATCGCATCGACGCCATGCCCTTTGGCGGCGTGAAAGGCTCTGGGCTGGGCCGCGAAGGCATTAAGTTTGCCCTGCAAGAAATGACGGAACCGAAGCTGGTCTGCTTCAACCTGTAGCCTTGTCACTGGTAAGAAACGGCACGCAGTTGAGGCAGGTTGCCATGATTACCCCATGAATAATCGGGCAAATCAGCCTTATATTCTCAGGAGAAGAGTTGGCAGAACGGCCGTATTTTCCCCCAGAAGAATACGCGCAGCGCCTGTATAGGCTGCGGCAGTTGATGGCGGGGCGCGGAATAGAGGCGTGTCTGATCTCCAGCCCAGAAAACATCTTTTACCTGTGCGGTCTCAGCCACCAAGGTTTCTTTGCTTATCATCTACTGATTGTGCCCCGCGACGGCCAGATGGCGCTAATCTGTCGCGCTATGGAGCGAATAACCGTCGAGAAGTGGGTTGTGGCTCCAGGTCGGGCCATTTTTTACGGCTTTGAGGACGATGACGATCCGGTAAGTTTTACCTGCGCTGTCTTGCGGCAGATGCGGCTGGGCACGGCGCGGCTGGCGGCGGAAAAAAGCAGCATTTTTTTGCCGCCGCGTATTACTGAGGGCCTCAGCGCGGCGCTGCCCCATGCAGAAGTTGGCGACTGTTCTGGGCTGGTGGACAGCGTGCGCCAGGTCAAGTCCAGGCGCGAACTGGCCTACGTGCGGCAGGCCGCCCGGGTGACCACTGCCATGATGAACGGCGCGCGAGAAACGGCCGCTCCCGGCGTGAGCGAGCAAGAAGTGGCAGCCGAGGTTCACCGGGCCATGCTGCTTGCGGGAGGCACTTATCCCGGCTTCGGCCCTTTTATTCGGGCCACGCCCACGCTGGGCGAAGAGCACCGCACCTGGAGCAATCATCGGTTGCAGAAGGGTGAGGCGCTTTTTGTGGAGCTGGCAGGCTGTGTTAACCATTATCACGCGCCGATGGGACGGCTGCTCTACGTTGGCGACGCGACGCCCGGCAGCAAAGCAATAGCCCGGCTTTGCCTCGAAGCCTTCAGCAGCGTTGCCAGCACGGTCCGCCCAGGGGCTACGGCTGGAGAAGTGTACCAGGCATGGCAAGATGTGGTAGATGCGGCGGGGCTGAGCCATTACCGGCGACACCACTGCGGCTATATGGTAGGCATCGGCTTCCCGCCCAGCTGGGTTGGCGGCTCAATGGTGGTGGGGCTGCGCCCCGGCAGCAACCTGAAGCTAAAGGTGGGTATGGTTTTTCACATCATGTCCTGGTTGATGGGTGCAGGCGAGGGCGATTATTTTGTGTCGGATACGGCCGTCGTTACAAAAGATGGCTGTGAGGTGATTACGGCCGTGCCCCAGCAGCTTCATATCGTTTGAATCATGTTTCATGCGCAGACGACGCAGTTTGATTGGAAGGACTTATTTCTGCGCCTCCGCACCTCTGCGTTAATTCTCAAGGAGGAGATATGCCAGCAACCGAAAATTTATCAACCAGGGTAAAAAACTACCTGGCAGCGGCCGTGGCACTGCTGTTGGTTGGCACAGCCTTTGGCGTGCAGATGATTGTCAATTCGCCGGAAACGGCTCCCTTTGATCTGCTGCCTACCATGCTGCGCGGGCTTAGTATCACCATTCAACTGACGGTGTATGGTGCAGCGCTGGCGCTTTTGGTAGCCATATTTACCGGTATCTTGCGTGCCTCCCCATTTATTATAGTGCGCGGTATTTCCGGCCTTTATGTTGAAGTTTTTAGAGGAACGTCCGTGCTGGTGCAAATGTTTTGGATGGTGTTTGTTTTGCCCCAGCTTGGCGTTAATCTGAGCCCATTGCAGGCAGGTGTGCTGGCGTTGGGGCTAAATGTGGGCGCCTACGGTGCGGAAGTTGTGCGCGGCGCTATTCAGTCTATTCCCCGGGGGCAAATTGAAGCCTCTATTGCACTGAACATGTCGCCGACGCTAATGATGCGCCGCGTGATTTTGCCGCAGGCGATGGTGCGTATCCTGCCTCCCTTTGGCAACTTGCTGATTGAACTGCTGAAAGCGACGTCTCTGGCGTCGCTGATACTCCTGGCGGACGTGACCTTTCAGGCACAAACGCTGCGGCAGTCCGTGGGCGTTGCCAGGATCACGGAGATATATGTTTTGTTGCTGGCTATTTATTTCGTTATTGCTTATCCCCTGACGCTTGGCGTGCGCTGGTTAGAAAGCCGTCGGCGCTGGGCGTAAAGAAAGGAGGGAGAGATGCTTGATTGGGATTGGGAATTTGCCTTAAATGACGTTTTGCCTCAGCTTTTAGAAGCTTTAGTTATTACTGTCCAGGCTACGATAGGAGGCTTTGCCTTAGCGGCCGTTTTGGGCCTGTTGTTTGCTTTGGGTCGTCGGAGTGAAAACAAGTGGCTCTCACGGCCGTTAGGAGCCTTTGTTGAGTTTATCCGCACGACACCACTGTCGGTGCAGCTATTCTTTTTATTCTTTGTCCTGCCCCGCTACGGCATTCGCCTGCCTGCGCTGGTAACGGGAATATTTGCCCTGGGGCTGCATTATGGCACCTACTGTTCCGAAGTGTATCGGGCGGGGATTGATGCCGTTGATCGCG